>JACQKH010000027.1 GCA_016204585.1 Candidatus Kerfeldbacteria bacterium | reverse complement strand
CAGCCACCCCGTCGAACACCACCACTCCGCCGTCGAGCACCCGCAAACTCCGTTGCACTTCCACGGTAAAATCAATGTGGCCCGGCGTATCAATGATATTAATCCGATGGTCTTTCCAAAAACAGGTGGTGGCCGCGGCCGTAATCGTGATGCCGCGCTCTTTTTCCTGCGCCATCCAGTCCATTTCCGCTTCCCCTTCATGCACTTCCCCAATCTTATGTTTTTTACCGGTGTAGAATAAAATACGTTCGGAAACTGTGGTCTTGCCGGCATCAATGTGAGCAATAATGCCTATGTTTCTTGTTTTTTCTAAACTATATTCACGAGGCATGCTGATTGAAGTTGAAAAAGTTATTTTTTGCGCGCTTTCGCTTCTTCTTGATTGGCGCGTTGGCGAAGTACGTCAACCGCCGATTTCATGCCGATGTTAATATCTTCAATCTCCTTGTAGCGCCTTAGCAGGTCGGCGTTTGCTTGGCGCAGTCCTTCAATCGGCGCGTTTTTAAAAAAATCAGCTGCGTCACGGCGCGATTGAAGAAGCAGAAAATTTTCCAGGCCGGTCGCGCTGGTTAATCCGTTCTGGGCCTGTTCTAAAAACCGTTGAGCGCCGCGAACGTAGTTACCGATATTTGTCTCTTGCATCCGTCCGTCTTTCGGCTGAACCACTCCCCGCTCGACCAATATCCCCAAATAGGTGCGAGCGGTACCAGCACCTTCTTCAATCTCTTCCGACATCATCCGAATTGCTTCGAACCGCTGGCGCAGGACCGCAATCTCTTGATCGCGCTGTTGATCGTCTGACTCGTTTCTTTCAAATTCCGTATTGATGGTACTCAAAAAATCCCGATCCCTTTCAGTTAGCGGTACCTGTTGTTTTGACCGGCCCTCGTCTTCGCCCATAGCCTTAGGCAAAATGGGCGAAGGCCTGCCTACCCTGCCTACCGGACAGGCAGGCGGCAGGCAGGCGCGGTCGAATGTTTCTTAAAAAACTATTCATGACCTTCACCATTATGCAAAATGAGCAAACGCCCTATTAGCTTCCGCCATCCGATGCACGTCCGCCCGTTTCTTCACGGCCTCGCCCTGGTTGACGCTGGCCTCCATCAGTTCGGTGGATAATTTTTCCCGCATCGCTTTCCCCTTCTTGCTCTTGGCCGCGTCAATAATCCAGCGCATCGCCAGGGCCACCCGGCGTTCGCCGCGCACCTCGACCGGAATCTGGTAGTTGGCGCCGCCGATCCGGCGAGACTTCACTTCCAAAATCGGCGCCACGTTCTTCATGGCCGAATCGAACACGGTCAAAGGGTCTTGGCCGGTTTTCTGCTTCATGATGTCGAATGAGTCGTAAACGATGGCCTGGGCCACCGATTTCTTGCCACGGCGCATCACCCGGTTGATGAACTTGGCGATCAATACTGAGTTGTACTTCGGATCAGGCTCGATCGTCCGCTTCGGAGCAGGTTTTCCGCGCATGCTATTTCTTCTCCTCCAGCTTCTTGGCGCCGTAGAGCGAACGTCCCTGTTTGCGATCGCCCACTCCTTGCGTGTCATAAACGCCGCGCACGATGTGGTAGCGAACGCCCGGCAGGTCCTTCACGCGTCCGCCGCGAATCAACACGATTGAGTGTTCCTGAAGGTTATGGCCGATACCCGGAATATAGGCAGTCACTTCCTGGCCGTTCGACAGGCGAACGCGGGCGATCTTGCGCAAGGCCGAGTTCGGCTTCTTCGGAGTGGTGGTCGTGACCTTGACGCAGACGCCGCGTTTAAACGGGCTGCCTTTTGGCAAGACCGTGCGTTTCCGCTTCAAAGCGTTCAGCACCGTCTGCAAGGCCGGCGTCTTTGACTTCGGCTGAGACGCGGAGCGGCCCTTTCTGACAAGTTGACTGATGGATGGCATAAGGTTTAAATCGGACAGCGCTTAGGTCAAAACAAAATCCCACTTTAGTTGGGGAGCGAAGAACCGTTTGGATTGTAGCACTGCCTCCGTCAGGTGTCAACTTGCGACCGGCTCTTATAGAAGAATGTTGTTGAGAAAGTGGGTCACGCCAAAGGCATTGCTTAAGAACTGAACGCCGTTTACAAGGTAGGGGCTGATCAGCCTGATTCCAAAGGCGAAGTCGGCGATGATTAAACCAAAAAGGATAAACAAGCCATACCGCCCGATAAACTCCTTCAGGGGACGGGCTGATGCCGGCAGCAGCGCCAACAACAGCCAAGAACCATCGAGCGGCGGCAGCGGAATCAGGTTGAAAAGAAGAAGGGACGCATTGATCAGGACAAAAAAGCCGAGGAAAACCGTCAGTAGGTTGGTCGGCCCGAATGTCGGGTAGACCCAGTGCAGGAGCAAGCTGAAAACCGCGAACAGCAGAAGATTGGAGGCCGGTCCGCCGAGCGCGACCAGGGCTGAGCCGTACCGCCGGTAGCGGAGATTTTCCGGATTGAACGGTGCCGGGCGTCCCCAACCAATGAAAGCGCCGAGGAAAATCAGCATGGTACCGACTGGATCCAGGTGCTTGAGCGGGTTCAAGGTCAATCGGCCGACGTTCTTACCGGTCATGTCGCCTAGGCTGTAAGCGGCAAAAACGTGACTAAATTCGTGGTAACCGATTGACAAAACCAAGGCCAGCGCGCCAGCCAGAAATCGCAGTGGATCGTTTATCAGGGAGTCTAGTCCAAAAGTCATGACTATTGCATGAAGTCTATCTTCATGCTACACTGTGCGGGCAT
>JACQKH010000026.1 GCA_016204585.1 Candidatus Kerfeldbacteria bacterium | reverse complement strand
TAGCGCTCGAAAAACGTCAGGGGTGCCAAGCACCACGCTCGGGCGGTCAAGAGAACGACCCTTCATGGCATGAATGCGCTCAACTCCCCGCTCCGACATTGTTATTATTGCGTATGCAACATCCAATGGGACGATAACGACACCATCTTTTTCAAGAATTGATAAAACTCGGTCTCGCTCAGCTTCACTCAGTTCGCTAATGGATGACTCACGTCTGGTTTCTTCGCTATCCATTCGTTATCGATCATTATATAGTGTCTAGACGCTTGAACTCAACCCCGATCAGTTCGCCATCGCCGATAGCTCTCTTTCCGATCCACGAACCAGCGATCGCCCGGCTTGAACCACCAGGCATCCGGATGCGTGGACATCAGAAATCTGGCTACGCTTCTCCCGACCGAGGTCTTCAATCGTTTTAACGCGCTCTTGGCCCAAGCGGCGGCTTTCCGGTTGCCTTTTTCCTCCTCCTCGCGCAACGTGGCGATCCACTCCAGATTGTCCGCATCCTTAGCTAACTTCGCCTCTAAGGTCTTTTGCGCTTCGAATTCCCGAAAAAAGCCGGCGATCTCATGGCCGAACTCGACGCTTTTTGAAATGTCTTTGACGGCTTGTGCCTCGGCCATTCGTCCGTAACGCTGATGAACGTAATTCAGGTCCGACGTGCGACCTTCGCCCAAGTCGTGAAACACGCACATGAGCACGACTTTGTTCCTGTCTGCCTTTGTCGTCATCGAGGCGAGCGCAAACCCGATCATGGCCGTGCGCAGCGAATGCTCGGCCACGGTCTGCCGTCCAGTACCAAGAAACCACAAACCCGAACGCGGGGTCTTGCTTAAAATCCCGGCTTCGTAGATGAAATTGGCGATCGCCCGAAATCGTTTGTTGTTCATGATGTTTCGCCGGTCGAACCGGTGTAGGTGGTATATCGGGGACCGGGGAATTGAACCCCGTCTACGCCCACCCCATGGGCGCGTACTACCGGTATACTAGTCCCCGAAGTCTCTCCGATGCTCCCGACCACATTCTCCGGAAAGTACGGCCTTGCCGATGTTGCCAATGGCTCACGGCGCGGCTGAGTCCGCAGGCGTACCCCACGGGGCACGACAATGTAGGACGTCCGAAGAAAATGGCAGAGAATGATGATACGAGGAGCGGCGGAGAGCAGAAATCAGTATATCACTACTTGATGATAGTAAAAACCCACCATCCTGGAGGAGATGGTGGGTACAAAGATCGAGGTGCGGTGTGACCGCATCAATCGGTTGGCAGCGGATGGTCGGATCCGCCGTTAAAGGACGGGAGAACGCCGAGCGGCGCGGCGCCGGGTAGCTCCAGCCAAATGAAGCCCTGCACCGAGAAGTCGGCTCCGCCTCCAGGCTGCGGCTCTGGCTGCACCGCGTTAGCTTCCATGATCTGTTCGTTCAGGAAGACGTCCTCCGTCATGATGTCGGTGGTTGGGGTTGGTCACTGTGTTGATTGTGTTGCGGAACGACGTGCTCCTCAAGATATTGGCGAAAATCTTGTGTGCGGGCACCGGCGACCGCGGCCATGGACTTGCATCCTTGGGAGACCATGGCCGGGGGAAGCTGTTGCAGCTCGCCAACCACTGATTCCAGCTCTCCACAGGCATTGAGAATCCGGCCGAACAATTCGGCCTCAACCAGTTCCTTCATGATCATTCCCTCCCTGGGAACATCTCGGCGATTAGACCGTCGTCGGTGTTCCGGTTGGCGGCTGATTGATGCGGCCGTGAACGCGGTTGAGGGCTTTACCTAGTTCCTCGAGGTCGATTGCGAAACCTCCGTCCAGGGCCGAGGCGTATTCGGCGTGGACCATCGGCACCAGCACCTGAACCCGAGCGACCGCTCGACGGAACTCGCCAGCCAGACTGTTCTGCGGGATTACCATCGTGCATCCTCCTTGGTGTTCGAGTTGTGACGAGCTAACCCTCCGAAAACTGAAAACCTCTCGTCCGATTCGGGAGAGAGGTTTACGCTGCTGACTTCCGGTGAAATGTTTTATGAGCTCGCCAGCGCAAACCGCTCTTCCTTGGTAAGGAAGATAATGAAATCAATAATGCTGATGATGAAGAGAGTGGTTTGCATTGCGTGCTTTCATCTCGTGCAGGGGCGCCACCATTCGGTTGCTCCTGCGCGAGGTGCAAATACGCAAAGCCGGAGATACAGGAATCCGAGGGAGATCATCCGCTGAAACTGGATGTCTCCCTGGATTCCTGAACAGTCGCTTGCGGTCTAGACCGAAACCGTGAGCCGCGGCGGCATCAGCACGATGCTCGCGCTCCCGCAGTGGGCGCACAGCTTCGTATCGCACCCCTGCGTCATCTTCTTGCAGGCTTCCTCCTTGCACAGGTATGTGCAGACGCCGACCTCGATCTCGATCCGGTGATCCATGTCCTTGAACTCGGTGCCGCCGCAGTAGCAGCACCTGTCCTGATCAACCAGGATCAACTGACGACACGACTTCCTGGCGCACTCCTTCACCCAGTACTGCCCGGTGGTGGGATGGCGCCTGACGCCGCGATGCTCGGCCAAGGAAATCATGTGCGGACAAGATTGCTGTTCGGACCTGACTGCTGCTTCCATGCTGACCGGGTCAACCATGGTAACATCCTCCGTGAGGGTTGGCTGGCGAACAGCGGTGAATGCCGTAAACAAGTAGTCGCGGGCACTGTGACAGCAAACGACTGATTGAGTTTGAACGAACGAAATCGCTGGCCTTTTTAGAGCCAGCGGGTGAATGACGCTTGTATTCTACCTACTGGCTCGTTCCACGTGCAGGAATCTCGGCAATACTGCCGTCAATCTCGAGAAAAGTCTGGGAGTTGAGATTCTGCATGTGGATAAGACTGCGATTCAGTGGGAAGAATACATCACGCGATAATATCTGTCAAGCAAAAATCGGCCGAGCGTAGCGGAGCCGATTGAAAATTGACTTATCGCGTCCACAGTCTGACCCGATTGAATTCGCTTGCAATTGTCCTCGTACCACCCCCTCCCCCTCCTAATTGTTAGGAGGGGTGCCGCCTTACGGCGGGTTAAAACATCACATCTTCCTCCGCCCGCTTGTAGTCGTGAAGTTCGGCTTTGGTAAACCAATGCTTAATCTCATGCCGTGCTTCAGCCGCGTTCTCCGAGGCGTGAATGAGGTTGTGGATGGCGCGTTTATCGAGGTTGGCCAAGGTCGGCGAATCCACCGAGAAATCGCCCCTGAACGACCCCATCTCCGCCATGTTCGGCAGGGTCGGACCGGTAATCTTGCGAACCATGTCAATGGCATGAATGCCTTCAATCACTATGGCCACCACCGGACCGCTGGTCATGTACTCAAGAATCCAGTCCCGGACTTTCGGCCCGATTTTTTTAGGATCGTCGGTCCCCAGCATCTTCTTCGCGTCCAGGCCGTACTTCTGGAAGGCGGACAAAGTTTTTTCGCCCAGACGAAAAATCCAGGCTTGCTCCTTGGGGTAGTGGTCGTGGAAATACGGCTGACCAGGGGCCACCATTTTGAGAGCGATCAGCTTCAGGCCGCGTTGCTCAAACCGACGAATTGCCTCGCCCACCAATCCCCGCTTCACGCCGTCGGGTTTAACCAGCACCAAAGTTCGTTCTTGCTTTGGATGAAGTCGGTCAAAGGCTGAGGGTCGGGCCATCGCGGTTAAAAAAATTATTACGGGCGCGGGCGAGCCAGAAGTTCTTTGACTTTAATCACCACGTCCGCCGGCGTGTGGTTCGATTTGACGAAGTAGTCGTCGGCGCCGAGTTCCTTGCCCTTCTTGATATCGTCGTCCTGACCGAGGTTGGTCAGCAGGAGAACCGGCGTTTTTTTCAATCGCTCATCCTTACGGATTTCTTTGAGGACCGCGAAACCGTCAAGCTTGGGTAAGATGATATCGAGGAGAATCACGTCTGGGTTTACGGTTTTCGCCTTTTGCAGTCCGGCTGAACCGTCGAAGGCCTTGTCCACTTCAAACCCTTCCATCGCGAACTTCGTTGAATACATTTCCGCCAGCATGCGTTCGTCTTCGATCACTAGGACTTTGGTTTTTTCCATAAGATCAGTGGCGCTAACTTTCTCAAAGAAATGGTAAGCAATCCTTCAGTAGTATAGCAATGATTCCTTATCCCTGCAAGTTTCATTCTCCGCCGCCGAAAATAACGCGGCATCTCTGAACCACGTCGAGAAGATGGTTGTCGTGTTTATGCTGGCCGATGAATTGAAGGCCGACCGGCAGGCCGGCGGCCGGCCCCGGAACGGTGACGGCGGGCAACCCGGCCAGGCTGACCGCCACCATGAACGCATCCTGCCGGTACATGCTGACGGGATCCTGGATGCTGCCGAGGAGAAAAGCGGTAGTCGGCGTGGCCGGGGTCAGGAGCACGTCCGCCTTGGCAAAGGCCGCCATAAAATCCTGGCGCAAGAGCGTCCGAACGCGCTGGGCCGTGTGATAATAACGCTCGGCATACCCAGCCGATAGGGTGAAGGTGCCGAGCAGAATCCGCCGCTTCGGTTCAGGTCCGAATCGCTGCCCGCGCAACCTGGCGTAGGCCCGGCCATGACCGAAATCATGGTCACCGGGGGGGCCGAAACGAATACCGTCGTATCGAGCCAGGTTTGAGGAGGCCTCGGCTGGGGTAATTACATAGTAAGCCGGAACCGCGTACCTAGTTGTTGGTAACCCAACCTCGACCACAGTTATGCCGGCTCGCTCCAGCAAAGCGCGGCTCTTATTAAAAATTTTTTTTACCTCGGCATCAGTAATGCCTTCGCCATACTCAGTCGGAATGCCAATGCGCAATTTAGTCAGGTCAACGCTGCTGGCGGTGCGGTGCCAACTGAAGTGTGGGACTGAAGTTGAATCGGCCCGGTCGTATCCGCCGATGACGGACAGCAACGTTCTGGCGTCGGCCACGGAACGGGCTAGCGGACCGATGACGTCCATTGACGAGGCCAGTGCGATCAAACCGTAACGGCTGACCGCGCCGTAGGTCGGCCGCATCCCAACCACGCCGCAGAAAGCCGCTGGCTGTCTAATGGAACCGCCGGTATCCGACCCCAGGGCCAGGTTGCAGAAGCCCGCCGCCACGGCCGCAGCCGA
The DNA here is from genome assembly GCA_016204585.1 of Candidatus Kerfeldbacteria bacterium. GTDB lineage: Bacteria > Patescibacteriota > Patescibacteriia > SBBC01 > SBBC01 > JACQKH01. Next base: position 4,481 of record JACQKH010000026.1, on the reverse strand, counting down.
ACCGCCTGATGAACCGCCAGGCACCCGCCGCGGGTCATGAGGGTTGGTGGTCGGGCCGAAGGATGAGTGCTCGGTGGAGGATCCCATGGCAAACTCATCGAGATTTGTCTTGCCGATGATCAGTGCGCCGGCCGCCCGCAACCTCGACACCACCGTCGCGTCGTAGGGCGGGAGGTAGCCCTCGAGAATTCGGGAAGCCGCTGTCATTGGTAGTCCACGAACAGCGATGTTGTCTTTGACTGCGACCACGGCTCCAAGGAGCGGCGGCCGGGCCTCGCCCAACGTCAGTCGCTGGTCCAGATGTTTGGCCGCCGCCTCGGCGCCGGCTCGATCGATATGCAAAAAGACGTGAACAACCGACTCCCGCTGATCAATATTATGTAAGTAGGCGCCGAGCAACTCGCTAACAGAAAACTCGCGCTGGTCGAGTCCGGTACGAATCTGCTTGAATGACCGGCCTGTCAATTCAGCCGGCGCCATCGTTCTCTTCCGAATGAAAAACTCCCGGGACTTTGATCAGGTTTTGATGACGATGTGGAGCGTGTTCCAGCAGAGTGCGATGGTGCTCAAACAGCACCACCTCATCAGGCCGATAGACGTTCTCGAGCTCCGTCACTTGCGAAGTGATCGGTACCTCGACTAAGTCCAGCTTCTCTAACTCGTTAATAAATTCGAGAATCTGCCTAAAATCGCTGGCCAGTCGATCTCGTTCTTCAGCGGCCAGTTCAAGATTCCCCAGTTGGGCAATATGGCTGACTTCCGGATGGGCAACTTCCATACCCCTCATTCTACCATACGGAGGAAAGTTTTCTCATCAATCGTCTGGACGCCTAATTTCTTGGCCACTTCGAGCTTTAATCCTGGGTTCTCCCCCGCCACCAAGTAGGTGGTTTTCTTAGTCACGCTGGTGCCGACGGTTCCGCCGGCCGCCCGAATCCGCGCGTGCGCCTCTTCCCGACTTAACTGATCGAGCGTGCCGGTGACCACCACCACCTTCCGTTTAAGCTTGGCACTCTGCGGACGTTGGGGAGGGACGATAGTCAGAATCTGCCGGAGCCGACTAACCTGCTTACGGTTCTTCGGATCTTGAAAAAATCCAACAATACTCTCGCCGACAATCGAGCCGATATTCGGTACGTCGGCAATTTCTTCGGCCGTCGCCTTAATCAAGGCGTCCACCGACCGGAAGTGTTGCCCTAGGTCAATAGCGGTTTGCTCGCCAACGTGACGGATACCGAGACCGAAAAGGAAACGGTCAAGCGGAACCTGATGTGATTTAGCAATGGCCGTAATCAAGTTGGCCGCTTTTTTTTCGGCGAACAATGGGAGTTCTTGGAGCTGGTCGGCGCGCAAATGAAAGAAGTCGGCCGGCTCACGAACAATCCCCTCGTCAACCAGCGCGTCAATCGTGCTGGGCCCTAAACCATCGATGTCCAGCGCTTTCTTCGAGGCAAAGTGGTAGAGTCCTTCGCGTCTCCTGGCCGGACAGCGATGATTAACGCAGAAATGGATGGCTTCGCCCTGGCGACGCACTGCTGGTTGCTGACAGACCGGACAGTGCCTCGGCATATGGAAAGGTTTCGTGTGGCGCGGTCTTAAATTTTTCAAAACCTGAACAACGTCGGGGATAATATCACCAGCCTTGGCAATAACGACCGTATCGCCGATGCGGACGTCCAACCGGGCGATTTCATCGGCATTGTGGAGGGTCGCTCGGCTGACCGTAGTGCCGGCGACCTGCACCGGACGGAAAAGGGCGACCGGCGTCAAGGCGCCGGTCCGACCGACTTGAACCTTAATGCCTTCGACTACGGTGGTGGCCTGCTCCGCGGCGAACTTGTATGCTACCGCGGCGCGCGGCGCTTTCCCGACCACGCCGAGCCGCTGGTAGAGCTGACGGTCGTTGACCTTCACTACCAACCCGTCAATCTGGAACGGCAGGTCATCCCGCTGTTTGCCGATGCGCTGGTGCAACGCCGCCACTTCCTTTACACCGTCGCAGACGACCGCTCTGGGATTTACTTTAACGCCGAGCTTACGGATAAGGTCGTACGATGCTTTCAAGGTTGGTTGTCCCAGATCAGTAACCAGTTCCCACGCAAAGAAATCGAGCTTCCGCCCAGCCGCCAACTTCGGATCAAGCTGCCGAATGCTGCCGGCCGCCACGTTGCGAGGATTGGCAAAGACCGGCCGTTCCGCCTTTTTCTGATGATCGTTAAGTTCCTGGAAGACGCGCTTAGGCATCACGACTTCTCCGCGAATCTCGACGTCTCCGGTGACCACCTGACGTCGCTCGCCGGCCGCCAGGTCGTCAAGACGAAGGCGAATCGGCAAAGACTCGATGGTCCGGACGTTGTGAGTGACATCCTCGCCGGTCACCCCGTCACCGCGGGTTGAGCCGCCGGTTAGCAGGCCCTTTGAATAGACGATGCTGATGGCCAGTCCGTCGAGCTTTAAGTCAACCAAATACGAAGTTTTCACGTGCGGCGCGAGCTTCTGCCAGCGTTTCTCCCAGGCCTGCAGCTCCGCCGGGGAGAAGGCGTCTTCAAGGGACAACATTCGCTGGCCGTGCCGGACTGTCTTCAGTTCTGGTAATGGCTGGCCAGCCACCCGCTGGGTCGGTGAATCGGGGGTGATTATCTCGGGGTGTTCATCCTCCAGCTTTTTGATCTCGTGTTTAAGCGAATCAAGCGCCGCTTCAGAAATCTCCTGACGGTTGAGAACATGGTAGAGGTAGCGATGGTGCTCGATTTCTTTCCGGAGTCTGGCGGCGCGTTCGCGAATTTGTTGATTAATCGATGGCATGGAAAAATCTTTATGCTACACTCATTGTACCATGAAAATCTCTGTCCGTGCCTCCCTGGTGGTGCTTTTTTTCATGGTGGTAGCGGTCGCCTTAATAGCGCTCAATTCGAGCACCATTAGAAAATTCGCTAACTACCTTCGTCCGAACGCAAACGAGCAGCTCATCTTTGCGGTTATCGGCGACACCGAAGGCCATATTGATACTTACCGCCAGCTGTTGGCTTTGGCTAAAACCAACGGTGCCGCCTTCGTCATTCACGTCGGCGACGTCTCGGCCGACGGTTCAAATGCTAGTCTTGACCAAATGCGCGAGGTGGCGGCCGCCCAAGAACTTCCGGTCTACACGGTTCCCGGAAACCACGACATCCGGGTTGATCCAACTCGTCAGACCTTCGCCGCGCGCTTCAATAAAGTCAACTTCGCTTTCGAGGCGTCCGGTTTCCGCTTTGCCCTACTTGATAATGCCGACCGTCAAGTCGGTTTTTCAGATCAAACCCTAGCATGGCTGGCGGACGACTTGGCCCAACACCGGCAAGCCACTTACGTCTTGGCCTTCCACCGACCGTTCGGATTTCCCTTGAGCAGCATCGTCGGCGACGATGAAACGCCGCCGTCGCGCGCCGCCAACAACCAGTTTCTCAGCATCATCAGCCGGGCACAGGTGGCGGCGATCTTCAGCGGGCACCTGCACATCTACCTGCCGTACAAACTTAATTCCATTCCCGCTTATATCACCGGCGGAGGTGGTGGCGACCCGCAACCGGAACTCGGTCGCCTCGGCCAGCAAGCTAATCATCTGCTGCTCGTCAAAGTGCGGGACGGTCGCCTCCGCGCTGAACCCCTGCCCTTGCGCTAGCCGGGCTTGTCAAGCCTCTCTTCGCTGAAAATGACGTAGTCGAACAGTCCGATGGTCGGCAGTCGCCAAGGCACCGTCGCCTCGACCTGCGTCAGGGCTTGACCCACTCGGCCGCGCGACTTGATGTGGATATCGCCCGGGATTTGGTAGGGTGAGCAGGGAGCGTTATTGTCCGCACAAACTGCCATATTAAGATTGGGGATATCGTTGTTGAGAGCCGTAATTCGAACAGAATATCCGGCAATTTCGCCTTCGCTGGCAGGTTGCGGCGTGATGCCAATGGGGTTTTCGATCGACCCGGAGACCGCGGTGACGTTACCGGTGAAGAAGTTGATCGTCGCGCCGTCGGCAAGGTTCGCCGTCGTGATCAGGCGGACGGTTGCGTTCGCCGGTTGAACGTCCGAGGCGACATTTGATCTCAAGCCATAGGTCCACCGGACCTCGGCCCAGGCGCCGTTCGCTAAGCCGATACTCTTGAGAGTGATAGATTTTGGCGCGGGCAAAGTGACGTTGTTAAACGGCGAATCTGGGTCGAACAGGTCGAGTTGAACTGATTGGTCTTTCAGCAGGCCGACTGTCTTCGAGCCGATTGGATTTTGCGTAAGCGTCGAGCCGGACAAGCCGTACGCATGACCAGGAAGCAACGGAGTCAAAAATGGAAGGTCGTATTTCACTTGAACAAATGTCAGGTTTTTCAGCGCGGAAGAGGACGTTTCGCCGCCAAGATCTGATCCGGCAATGCGGTTGTTAAAAACCGTGAACAACGCGCGTTCGACCCCGGCGTCGGCCGCGTAATAGGCGGCGATGCCCTGATCAGTGC
>JACQKH010000028.1 GCA_016204585.1 Candidatus Kerfeldbacteria bacterium | reverse complement strand
TGTTTCTTTATCGCCGATCACGAGCATGTACGGCACTTTCATTTTTTCAGCTTTGCGGATTTTGTAGCCGACGGTTTCGTTGGCGTCGTCAACGTTAACGCGGATTCCAGACGCGCGCAGAGTTTTCGCCAGCTTGGCGCTGGGTTTGACGTGCCGGCTGCCAACCGGGACTATGGCGACTTGCACAGGCGCCAGCCAGGTTGGCAAGCGTCCGGCCAGGTGCTCGAGCAGGATGCCGATGAACCGTTCGAACGAGCCGAAGATGGCGCGGTGGATGACGACCGGCTGTTGTTTGTGCCCTTTTTCATCCGTGTACTCGACTCCGGGGAGGCTCGGCACCATGACGAGGTCCGCCTGGATCGTGCAGAGCTGCCACTTGCGGCCGAGGGAGTCAGTGACGTCAATGTCAATCTTCGGCGCGTAGAATGTTCCGTCCTTCGGTTTCTCTTTGAACTCCAGTTTATTCGCACGGAGGGCTTGAGCGAGCGCGGCCTCCGCCTCTTTCCAGCGTTGCGGGTCACCCATGGCATTATCGGGCTTCGTTGAGAGGAAGAAGCTCGGCGTCAACCCGAAGATCTTGTAGATGAACTTAGAGAGCTTGAGGATGCTCGTGATTTCACGCTCAAGTTGATCTGGTCGACAGTAGATGTGGCAGTCGTCCTGGGTGATCTGGCGCACGCGGAACAATCCGCCGAGTGTGCCTGAGAGTTCGTTACGGTGGATCCGACCGATCTCCGCCAGTCGAACGGGCAGGTCGCGGTAGCTGTGCGTCTTGGAAGCGAAGATCACGGCTGACTCTGGACAGTTCATCGGTTTGAGGTAGAATTCCTCGCCCTGGCCTTCGACGCGGAACATGTTCGCCCGATAGTGTTTCAGGTGGCCGGAGCGTTGGAACAGTTCTGGTTTGACCATGAGCGGCGTTTGGACTTCTTGGTAGCCGACTGGAACGAGATAATCGCGCAGCAGTTTTTCCAATTCGTTCCAGACGACCATGCCATTCGGGTGCCAGAAGACCGCGCCCGGTGCCACGCCGTCGAAGCTGAACAGGTCGAGCTCTTGCCCGAGTTTCCGGTGATCTCGCGCCTCGGCTTCCTCGAGCATCTTCAGGTGCTGGTCGAGCTCGGGTTTGGTGGCAAAGGCCACGCCGTAAATGCGCTGGAGCATGGGTTTGGAACTGTCGCCGCGCCAATACGCGCCGGCTATTTTTGTCAGTTTGAAAGCGTCGGGGTTAATTTGGCGCGTGTTTTCAACGTGCCCGCCTTTGCAGAGATCGGTGAAATTGCCGATTTTATAAAAAGTGATATTGGCGTTTTGTCGTTTGAGTTCATGGTAGAGTTCACGCTTATAAGGATTGTTAGATAGCTGCGATCCAGCTTGCTCCAAGTTCGCAGTCGGCAATTTTTCCATGGTCAGATTTTGTCGAACCAGTTCTTTGATCCGCTTCTCGAGTTTAGGCAAATCCTGCGGCTTGAACGGTTGACTGACATCAAAATCGTAATAAAAACCGTGCTCGATGGTCGGGCCGATGGCCGGTTTGGCAGTCGGGAAACGCTCGACCACGGCTGAAGCCAGCAGGTGGCTGAGGGTGTGGCGGATGCGATCGAGGTGGTCGGATTGGGGTTGGTGTGCCATACGGAACGCCAAAAATCAGTGCTGTCAGTGTAGCGCGTTGGAGGATTTCTGGCTACTGTGCAGTCGTGACGACGACTTTGATTTGGCTAGGAGACGAAGAAGTACGGGTAGCCCAGAAGGGAGAGAGTTGAAGGTCGGCGCGAGAAACTCCCGGGGTACCGAGGAGTTGGGACAGGATTTCTTTCTTGGTTTTTTTCGTGAATTTCGCTGGCGCCAGCTGTTCGGCGTTTGACTTTAATCTAACGTCCTGCTGGATATGTAGTTCGACTCGGGCGCTCGAGTCGGTGGCGTTTGCCTCAAGAATGTTCCAAGTAAGCGTCGGGGATGATGAAACGAGTTCCTCACCCGGCCGCAATGCATTATTCAAGATTTTAGTTGTCAGTTGCTCGAGCGGTTCAGTTTGGACGAAAATGAACGCCACTTTAGCGCTGCCCTTGACTGTCAGTTCGGATTTCTGTTCGCCTGGCTCGGCGTCGCGCCGAGTCGATTGTTCGACTATGAAAGGTTTACCAACAGCGGTCTCGTCAGCCGGCGAGGATGGGGCATTAGATTTAGCGGCGGCCACGACTTTTTCTTTCAGCTGGTCTTCGGCCTGGGAAATCAGCCCGGCGCTGATGCGGGCGTCCGAGCGCGTCCCGCCGGTCATGGCCTGGCCGCTGGTGGCGTAGATTTTATCCTTCAACCCCGGCCATAAGGCCACGATTTCAAAGCGATCCGGTCCGATATTGCCTTTGGTGCCAGCTTCATCCGCCACCACCTCGGCCGTGATCTGGCTGCCGGGGGTAACGTCAACGCGTTTGGTAGTACGGTAGATCAAGCCGTTGGACGAAGCGCGGAGCCTGGTGGTGGCTGCCAGGGGCTGGGTACTGGCGGTGGCGTTGACGAAAGTGACTGTACCGCGAGCGAAATCGTCAACCACTTGCCCGGCGGTCGGCACGTTGAGATTGACAGTTTCCTCGACGGTGGCGGTGCCAATCGTGCCCGGTAACAGTTCGTCGGTGGCGGCGGCGTTTGGCCGGATGGTGACGCTGGTTGTTTCGGCAATCGATCGCGGGGTCAGTTGGACCGCGATGGTCGTTGTTGAGAATGCCAAGAAAACAACAAATCCTGCGACGATCAATGAGGACAGACCGAAGATGATCGTTCCGTTGCGGTAGACGCGAGCGACGAAGGGCCGTAGCCGGCGCGGCGTCTTCGGGTTGTCGTTTGGCTTATTCATCGCTCCGGACGGACGGTTCCCGCACCCAGCAAACTTTCGATTGATTGCACCAGCTCGGTCTGCAATCGGACCAGATAATTTGTCGAAATCCGGCGCTCCTGATCACCCTCGACTACCAGAACGACCTTTACCGGTCCAGGGAAACTCCTGAAGATATCCTTGAGATCAGTCCACAGACGTTCGTTGGCCGCGTTGGGGATGCGCACGGTCAGAGTGGCCGGGGCGGAATGATCCTCGACCACCCGGAGATCGCTGACGCTGTCAACTAGGACTTTTGGCGTGCCGTCCTTGTCGCTGATTTTTCCGTTGATCAGGACCAGGCGCTCTTCCTGCCACGGGACCGGGTTGGCTTTTAAGACGCTGGGGAATACGAGCACCTCGACCCCACCACTGTGGTCCTCGAGCCGGACGAACAGCATCATTTCGTTGGTCCGCGTGACTTTTCTCTGGACGGCGGTGATGACGCCAGCCACCTGAACCCGGCGTCCCGGCGGCAGTTCGGTTAGGTTAGCGCAGGCAATTACCGATCGCCCGGCCAGCCCGGCCCGGTACTGGTCAAGCGGGTGGCCGGAAACGTAGAATCCCAGCAGCTGCTTCTCCCAGGTTAGGCGCTCATGCTCAGTCGCCGGTTCCACCGTTCGCAGTCGAATCGCCGGAGCGTTGGCCATCGGCAGAGCGCCGAAGAGGTTCATCTGCTTCCGTAGCGCTTCGCGCTCAGCCCCGCGGTTGATGTCGAGTAGGTTGGAGATGTTTTCCAGCATTTGTTTACGTTCGCCAAAGGTATCGAGCGCCCCGGCTCTTATCAGACTTTCCAGCGACTTGCGGTTGAGGTCTTTTGACTGAACCCGTCGGAGAAAATCCTCTAGGTTGGCGAACGAGCCGTTGGTTTTTCGCTCGGAAATAATGGCTGCCACCAGCTGGTCGCCGACGTTCTTGACGGCGCTCAAACCGAAACGAATCCGGGTCGGCTGAGCAGTCTTAGGACTCGGCACCACGGAGAAACTGGAGAAGCTTTCGTTAATGTCGGGCGGCAGGACCATCAGGCCCATCCGGCGACACTCATCAACCTCCAGGGCGATTCGGTCGGTATTGGCTTGGTCGGCCGTTAGCAGCGCGGCCATGAACTCGGCCGGGTAGTTCGCCTTGCAATAGGCGGTCTGGTAGGCAATCAGTGCGTAGCAAACGGCGTGCGCCCGATTAAAACCGTAGCGGGCGAACGGCTCGATAAATTCGAAAATCTTCTCGGCCGTTGATTTGGCGATATTGTTCTTGACGCAGCCGGCCACGAATTTCGCCCGTTGCTCGCTTAAGAGTCGGGCAATTTTCTTACCGACCGCCTTGCGCAGCACGTCCGCTTCGGCCATGGTGAATCCGGCCAAGTCGCGGGCCATCTGCATCACTTGTTCTTGGTACACGGCCACGCCGTAAGTTTTTTTAAGGATGGGTTCCAGTCGGGGGTCGAGATAGGTCGGCTGATACCGCCCGTGCTTGCCGGCGATATACTGCGGGATAAGCTCCATCGGGCCCGGTCGGTACAGGGAAATCATGGCGATGATGTCTTCGAGCGATGTCGGTTTAAGCTCGCGGAGGTAGCGACGCATCCCCGATGATTCGAGTTGGAAAACGCCGGTCGTATCGCCGCGCTTCAATAGCTTAAAGGTTGGCGGGTTGTCCAGCGGAAGATGGTCGAAGTCCAGATCGATCTTACGGGTGGCCCGAACGATCGACTTAGTGGTTTCCAATATGGTTAGGTTGGCCAGGCCGAGGAAATCAATTTTCAGGATGCCGAGGTCTTCAATCGGGTGGAGAGAGTACTGGGAAATGAGCATGTCCGAATCTGATGAAGCACGCTGCACCGGCACGGTATACTCGAGCGGGTCCTTGGTGATGATAAAACCGCAGGCGTGTTGGGAGGCGTGGCGCGCCACGCCCTCCAGTTTTTTGGCGGTGGCCAGGAGACGTCGTCCTGGCGGATCGTTGTCATAGATTTCGCTGAGCTCAGGGATGTTCCGGATAGCGTCGTTGAGGGAGGAGAACATCGGAATCATTTTGGCCACCCGGTCGCAGTACGAGTAAGGAAGACCGAGCACTCGACCGACGTCGCGAATCGCGGCCCGCGCCGCCATTGTTCCAAAGGTGATAATGCCGGCCACTCGGTCGTGCCCGTATTTCTCTTGGACGTAACGGATCACCTCGTCCCGCCGGCTGTCCGCAAAATCGATGTCAATGTCCGGCATGGCGATTCGGTCGGGGTTTAGGAATCGTTCGAACAGCAGGTCGTACTCGAGCGGGTTAACACCGGTAATGTTGAGTAGATACGATACGATCGAACCGGCGGCTGAACCGCGGCCAGGACCGACCACGATGCCATGCTCTTTCGCCCAGTTTACGAAATCACCAACTATCAGGAAGTACGGAGCGAAGCCGGTCTTGGCGATGACCTGAAGTTCGTATTCGAGCCGTTCCCGAACCTTGGGCAAAGGTTTTCCGGCAAAGCGTGTCTGGAGAGCTTCCTCACACAGCTCACGGAGGTATTCCATTGGCGATTTTTTATTTGGGACAGGGAAGTGCGGTAGGATGGTTTTCCCGAACTCGAAGTCGAAGTCAACCATCTCCGCCATGGTGGCGGATTGCTCAACGGCGCCGGGGAAGTCGCGGAAACGCTGTTCCATCTCGCTGCCTGGCAGCAACGACAGGTCCTCGTTCCGCATGGTCAGTCGGTCGGTGTCGTCCAGCTGTTTCTTCATCTGGATACAAAGAAGGACGTCCTGGGCTTCGGCGTCGTCCGGCCTCAAATAGTGGCTGTCGTTGGTGGCGACCAGCGGAATGCCGAGCTCTCGTCCGAGCGCGGCCAGCTTGGCGTTCACCTGGCTTTGGGCCGGGATTGAGGGACGGTGTTGCAGCTCGAAGGCGAACCGATTTTTTCCGAACAGGTCGCGGAAGCTCTCGGATAAAGATCGCGCTTGACGGTCGTTACCGCTTACTAGGAGCGACGGAATCGGACCGTTCAGACAACCGGAAAGGCACAACAGTCCGTTGTGGTATTTTTCTAGGAGTTCAAAATCAATCCTCGGTTTTCCATAGAACCCCTCGAGATGCGAAGCGGTGACCAGTTTGAGCAGATTCGAGTACCCCTGGCGGTTCTGCACGAGTAGGATGAGGTGGTTGCTTCGTTCGTCGGCATGCCCACTGCGGTCGAAGCGACTGCCGCGAGTGAAATATGCTTCAATGCCAATAATCGGCTTGAGGCCGACCGCCTTGGCGCGCTGGTAGAACTCCAGCGCGCCGTACAGTACGCCATGATCGGTCAGCGCCAAACCATCCAGACCGATGTCTTTGGCGTAACTCACCAGGGCTTCGATCGTCGGCAAACCGTCGAGGAGGCTGTAGTGAGAGTGGGTATGGAGATTGAAGAATCGCATACGTGAATTCTACGCACGATGAAGCACGCGCGAAGGTCGGGATCGAAGACGAGCGGGAGCCTTAGGTAACGTCCGAGCCTCGATTCCTCGGTCGTTTAGACCGTCGTTGCCGCCAAGCGCCGCCGATCCTCGCCACAACCTGCGTTAAAAGTGACAGCGCCGACGCCGAATCACTGATTCGTTCTTTGATTGACTCGAGAATGCCCCCGACCCCATCAATTTTTTCGTGAATCGACTTTGTAATTTTCCGAAGTTCCCGGACGATGCCGATTAGATACGCAAAAAACCATACGACCACCACCGTGGCGGCCAGGATGCTCAGGCTCAGTACGATATAGAGTATATCCTTTGTGGTCATGGCTTTTGGCAGGTTGACTTACGGTACTCTACCATGCGGCTAGGGCCGTTGTCTACTTGAACTTTCAGGGGTCCGGCGACTGTGGTACACTCGTGAATATGGCGCGCCAGCAGGATGATATTTCACTTCGCCTCGGATATTGGTTTGCCGTGCACCGGGATCAGCTGCGGACTTGGTGGTCAGTTTCCATTTTGTCCTTTGATCTCCTGGTGCTGGGATTTTTCGTGATGAATTTTACCAGTTATTCTTTGGCTACGGTCAAGACGGTCAGCAGCGTTTACGAAATGTCCGCGCCACTGGTTGGGCCGGAGCTGCGTCGTTACCTTACCCCGCAACCATTGCAGATAGGCGAGGCCGTGGCGGTGGCGCTCGGTGGCGATCGCTTTGATTTAATCGCGCCGATTAGAAACCTTAATTCTTCGTTAGCGGCGGTGAAGATTAGTTACCACTTTTCCGATGGGGTCGAGACCAGCGATGAGATCACGTTGCTCATGCCAGCCGCCGCCGGATTCCTTACCCAATTCAACGTAACCTTGTCGCCGGGTGCTTCGCGCGACGCCGTCCGGGCGGTAGTGACAAACATCGAGTGGCTCCGTCCACCCAATACCCAGATGCTTGAGGACGTTCAATTTAAGGTGAATGATGCCGCCCTGCGGAGCGTAACCGGGCTGACTGGCGGGCGGACCGCCACCCGGATGAGCGCCACCGTGAAGAACGCCTCGGTTTACTCATTCAAACGGGTTCGTTTTGTGGTGGTGCTTCGCCATCAGGCGAGAATCATCGAGGCTGGCGATGCGATAGTGGAAAACTTTCGGACATTCGAAGATCGTCAAATCGAGGTGAATTGGCTACAATCTCTTCCGCTCAGTGCCGAGGTGATTGTCGTGCCTGAGGTAAATATTTTTGATCGGAGCTCGTTTCTCTAGCGCCGGCTGATGCTCGATCGACTGACCACAACGCTCTACCGTATTGACTGGATGCTGCTTGGCGCGACGCTGCTGCTGGTGGCGATCGGCCTGGCCGCTCTTTTTAGCATTACCTTGAACGTCGAGCAACCACGAATCGAGAAGTTCTACCGTCAGCTCATCTCATTTGGCATCGGTATCGCTTTCCTGATTGGGATGATGTCGCTTAACTACCGTCAGGTTCGATCGTCGAGTTGGTTCCTCTACGCGATCGGTCTTGGTTTGCTCGTGGCGGTGCTGGTCTTCGGCACGACCTTGCGTGGAACGAAGGGGTGGTTTTCGTTTTTTGGTTCGACCTTTCAGCCGGTCGAATTGGTGAAGGTCTTGATCGTGGTCGCGCTAGCGCGGTATCTGGCCGACCACATCGGGGAGGGAATGTCATGGAAAGTGGTGGGCCGGTCAGGGTTAATTATTTTGCCGGCCGTGGTCCTGGTTATTGCCCAGCGCGACCTGGGTTCGGCCGTCATTTTTTTTCCCCTCTGGCTCGGCCTGCTTGGATTTTTACGTTTGCCCATGCGTAAACTCGGCCTTATGCTAATGGGGATACTGCTGATCGCCGCCCTCAGCTGGTGGTCGCTTAAAGACTACCAACGTGATCGCATTCTTACCTTTCTCGATCCCGGACGCGACCCCCTACGGAGCGGATACAACGTCCGACAGGCGATTGTGGCCATCGGCTCGGGCCAGTTGCTGGGGCGCGGGTTAGGACTCGGCACGCAGTCGCAGTTGAATTTTTTACCGACGCAGGACACCGACTTCATCTTCGCGGTAATAGCCGAGGAGCTTGGATTCATCGGTGTCATCATCCTCTTGTCTCTGCTCGGAACGTTCTTGTGGCGATTTGTCCACGCCCTCAGAACAGTCCGCGATGCTTTCGGTGTTCTTCTGCTGGCGGGGCTGCTGATACTCTTCGCGACCGAGATCATCCTGAACATCGGTGGCAATATCGGTTTAGTACCGCTGACCGGAACGCCGCTCCCATTCTTGAGCTACGGCGGAAGCGCCTTGGTGATGAGCCTGGTGGCAGTCGGGTTGGCGGAGAGCGTCATCGCCAGCTCGGCCATTCGGTGAATTCCGTACGACCGATGCGCATGACACCCCTTCAGTTAACAGTCAAGACTGACAACTTTAATTGATATGCTCGGAGCTTCTCAGTCGGGGTGAGTCCATTCAGGTACTTTCCCAGATGGATGCGTTCGTGATTGTACCAGTGCAG
>JACQKH010000031.1 GCA_016204585.1 Candidatus Kerfeldbacteria bacterium | reverse complement strand
GCCCCGGCCTGCCCCGTCGAATGACGGGGAGCCGGAATACAGTCAACAACCCGTTTCATTTTTTTCTGGATCCCGCATCCCCCCTTCGCCCCGCGATCGCGGGGGTGCGGGATGACAGTTTTTCTACAGTCTCAACTTGTATCTTGCTCACCGCCGCGATGATGGCATGATCGGTAAGGTGCCTGAAGCTTCCTTACCGGGCGTCAGATACGGGGTAACGTCCAGCATTTCATATCCAATCTCAGAATCAACGGTTACCGGAATATAACTTTTATCTTCGAGAAAATCGAGTTGAGTGCCAAAGTATGTATTAAAAATTGCCCGAAACGAATTCACCGGCGTGATGGTTGGATATAATTCCAGCGTAGTGGTACCGTTGGGCAGGTAGTACGCATTGAGGATGGAAAACCTCTCGCGCACCCCATCGACCGTCAGGTGATCGTTAGCAAACACAGAAGCTGGCCCATGATCGCCCTGGATAATGATCACCGGCGGTTGCGGGGAGGAGGCCAGAATCTGGCGCAGGACTTGAATCAACACCTGATCAACGTACGTTACTTGGCCCCGGTAACCGTTGACGTACGCTTCGGAGGTCTTGCCGAGCATAGCTCGCCACGTCACATCATCAAAAACAAAAGGTAGGTTCGGAAGGATGGGCTCCCCGTCGCTGCCGAACACAAAGGGCGGATGCGGCACCATGATATGCGCATACGTCAGGGTGGGTTGGGGGATGCTCGCTACGTCCGCGAGATGGTCAAAGAAGTACCGCACCCCTTCGCGATGGAGATAATATTGGATGCGTCGGTAGCCAAATGGGATCATCAGACTGTTCCCCAGTAACATATTTTCAAATTCATTCAGCAGGGTGGGGCTTTCGTAATGGAGGTCAGCCGTGGGGAGATTGGAGTCTGCTGACCAGCCGGAGCCAAACGTGACAAACGTATACTCGTATTGCTTGAGGAATTGGTAAGCCTGGCTGTATCCCATCATATTCATCAAGGGCCGGCGGTCACGGATATACGATCGCAAGTCAGGCGCCGCCTCGTTGACGTACCCTAAATTCAGCGCCGAGGGGATGGACAGATACGTGTAGGGATAATTGCTCGTGCTCTCGCGGGCAACGTAAAACCCCAGGGCTTCCAGCTCACGGATAAACTGGCTACTATCATACCCGTAGAACTCCTGCAAAACGTCGGCGCGTCCATGCCCATCCAAAACAATGTAATAGATATCCGGGAGCCGGGCCACGGCTTCGCGTGGCTTTGCGGCGACCACCGTCTGGGCAGGAGCGTACCCATCGTCCCCGGCGGAACGAACCTGATGAAATCCGATTTGCCCCAAGGTCAGAACCAGCAAAAATACTCCGGTACTGCCCACAATATTGGACGCGTGAGTCACCAGGTCTACCCGCCGCGTACCCAGCGTTGCCACCAGCAGGCAGCAGAGCGTAAACACGTACACGAACAAAAAATAGTAATCGAAGAAAAAAAATTGAGAGGGCAGCGTGGTGTTGACGTCGCGGTGATCCCAGAGAAACAATCCGTACGAGAAAAAGAACAGCCAAAACAGGCAAAGGGCCAAGGTTCTCCTGGCAGGTTGCCGAATGATCGGAATCAGAACCAGGGATACCACGAGCGCCGCCGCACCCACCACCACCAGGGAGCGCACCACGGAGGCGGAACGGACGACGTCGATATTGTTCAGCCAGAGCAAAAAAACCGGCCACAGCGCATAGCACGCGGGAAACAAAATTGACTTCAGCGTCTTCATGGATCTTTCCCTCTCATCAGGTAGAGGGTGCGCCGGGAATCACCGACGGGCAATTGCTGGTGCACGGTGAAAAAATGTTGGAACACGGCCAAAAAATTACTCTGCGTGTAGTGCGGAAAAATATCTTCTTTGAGCTGCAGCAAGCGCTGCGCTTGCGAGTCCTCTTTGGGGATGAATTCTACGATCAGCCACGGGCTCAATTTCCGCAAAAACTTCGCGATCTGTTCAAAAGAAAGATTCTGACGCAAAGCCAAGTGATGCACCAGGGCTAGGCACAGCACCGCATCAAACGCACCGCGATGCCGAAACGGCAGACGTTCGGTATTTTCCCATCCCACTCCCGGGGTGGGGCTGGTGACATCGATGACCAGGGGCAGGAGATTGCGCTCCTGCTGCTGTTTCATTTCCCGATAGAGGAGATCGACCGCCAAAGCATCGGCATCAGCGGCGACGGTAAAGGCGTTCTTCCGGCAGGCCAAAAAACTGAACACCCCGGTATTCGCCCCCAGGTCCAGCACCCGGCGCGGACCAATCTCCTGCAACCACAAGTCAACGATTTCTTTTTTTCTCGCAAAGGCAGCCGGGGTGTAGTTCGTTTCGCTATAGTAGCCCGACCATTCCGTGCGGCGGCGCGGCGGCTGCAGGCGCCGGATCGCCTGCCGCAAGCTCTCCACCAGCGTCGTATGGGAAAACCGGCTGATGAAATGTTTTTTCTCCGGTTTTTTTGCCCGCGAAAAATACGTCTTCACTTTCGCTTGCAGGTGGATATGGCTGAGGAGGGAAACCTGGGCGTAGGTTCGCCGGGGCAGCAGTGCGCTAGCCAGGTCGAGCGGAATCCCATCCAAGTGCTGCTCGAGCATCCGGCCTAGGCGCAGATCAACATGCGCCATCAAGGCCAGCGGAGCCAAAAAATGCTGGCAGAACTGCCGGTAGGCAATCCACGGTTTTCCCTCCGCAAACAGTTCGAACGACAAGGTATCAATCAACGTCGGGCGGCCGTTATGGAACTGAATGTTGAAGCTGCTCGCGTCTTTGAGCGTCATGCCATACTCCAGGGCGCGCTGTTGCACCTGCAACGTCACCAGGGCGGCGTCCTGCCACTGATGAAACGACCATTCGTATGGGTACGAAATGAAGGCAATTTTTTGGGGCTGGATGACCTTGTACGCGCCGGGCGGGGTGGAGCCATCCGATCCGACCTCGACGTGGGGGATGAGCAGGCCCGCCGAGACCAGCTGCTGATACAGGCCGGAATTCATCAAATGGTCAAAGGGTTCTTGGTAGGAAAGGTTAATCTGCCGAAAAATATTTTCTCCCGATATAAAGACAAACCCACTTGGGTCGCGAAACGAGCTCGGGTGGCTTTCCGCTCGACCCTTAGGCGGCATCATCAGAGTTGGGATCCTTGCGTTTGGAAACTAGTTTCGAAAAAAACGTCTTGAGGTGGCGGAAAAAAATTTTTACCGCTACCAATCCGCCAAAAATCAAGCCGAACAGCATCTGGAAAAAATAGCTGCCCGTTCCCGGATCAATGTAGGCCTGGGTCGGAAGAGGAGCTAAAAACAATACGGCTAGCGTGAGTAGGAGAAGGTTGAACGGCATGCAGAGGTAAGGGTTTAAGGCCGGGTAAGGCCGGAGGGTATTTCTATGGTACTCTAGCCCAAGCGTCCTTTGCAATCCGCTCTCGCCTGCGGGAGCTTACCCGCTGTCGGAAGGCAGAGTACGGTGCAGACCTTGGGCATTGGTCTTGAGGATTTGGATATTGGGATGTTATTGGGTTTTGGGATTTGGTCATTGGGATTTCCCGTGCTGTTGCACGCGCCGGCGCAGCTGCCACAGCTTGCGGCTGTACGTTAGGCTCAAGCGCAGCACGTTGACCTTGCTCCCCTGGCCCCGCGCGCGGGGTTCGCGCCAGCGCACCGGTAGGCCGCGGGTGCGGTACCCCTGGCGGTCGGCGCTCAACGCGAGTTCAGAATCGAAAAACCAGCCGTTATCGCGCACGTTCGGCAGCAGGTGCTCGCACAGGCGGACGCTGACCGCCTTAAAGCCGCAGGGGGCGTCGCTGATTGCAGTCGGTAGTACCAACCGCTGCAGCCAGCGGTAGCCAGCCGAAGTCAACCGCCGCGACCAAGATCGCTCGACCGCTGCGCCGGCAAGGTACCGCGATCCGTACGCGAGGTCAATGCCGTCATCGGCCACGGCGGACACCAGTGTGGGCAGGGCGTCGAGGTCGGTGGCGAGGT
>JACQKH010000030.1 GCA_016204585.1 Candidatus Kerfeldbacteria bacterium | reverse complement strand
CGACCGCGGGCGGCGGCGGCGGTTTGTTTCACCTGTTGACTGGAGAGCGGACTTCGGACGTAGGCAGCAATCGTCGGCTGCAAGTCATCCTCCGCCATCCCGAGTTTTGTGCCGACTATCTCCTGTGTTTGACTCCAACTCGTTCCGAGTTCTTCGCGAAGCGCCCGGGTAATTGCACGATGAATGCTGCCCGAGCGGACATCATTAAGCCGGAGACCCTCCCCGATTGAGACCTGCATTGCGCCGGGTCTAAGCAAAACGCGTTGACTACGTTCCTGGAGGATCACTCGTCCGTCATTAGTTTCGAGGACGACGCCAAGACCGAGAGACCCGGCCAGAATCGAATGTTGAAATCCTCCAGGGCGAAAGAGACCCTTTTGGTCAATGAATGAACGTACTGTCCGCCCGTCGGGGAGCTTCTCGTCGAGCGCAAAATGAGTGGCCAGATCGTCAAAGTAGCGGCCCTCGCGTGTAGATAAAATCACCGAATCGGTTTCAGTGCGCCAACCGTCGAGAGCGACCGTCGGACCGTTCCGCAATCGTTCACCTGCCGCACTGCGTTTTCTAACTATCTCGTCACGAAATACGCGGAGCTCTTCAGGCAATTTGTCTTGGTAGGAACCCTCGGCAAATTCGATCTTCAATTTGTCGGCCGGAATCGTTTGTTCGATGAGGTCCCACGCTGGAATTTCACGATCAAAAATCCGCGCCCGCTCCGGAATCCGTGTTATTTCGTGTTCAGAACCGAATTCTGGAGAACGCGGCGGCATGTTAATGCAATATCATTGTGTTAATTGTTACGTCCGTTTTCTAAGATATTTGATGATCGAGCGAGCAATTC
Organism: Candidatus Kerfeldbacteria bacterium; assembly: GCA_016204585.1. Classification (GTDB taxonomy): domain Bacteria; phylum Patescibacteriota; class Patescibacteriia; order SBBC01; family SBBC01; genus JACQKH01. Next base: position 5,764 of record JACQKH010000030.1, on the reverse strand, counting down.
GTTTACTCGCCTGACCGTGACCATACACAAATCGGTGACGGCGGGGAGTTCTCATCGTTTTGACTGCCTGAAGAATCTTCTTGGTGTTAGCGCCGACCAGCCGGTTCCAGCCGAGTTCGACGGTTTCCACCCACTCCGTGGTGTGGCGCAGCGTGACACAGGGAACTTTCAGGCTGAAGGCCTCTTTTTGGACTCCGCCGGAGTCGGTCAGAATCAACCGAGCGTCGGTCATAAGTTTGATCATGTCTAGGTAACCGACGGGTTTAACGATTTGCAGCGAAGGAATACGCTGCAGCTGCTCTAGCAAACCGTTGACTTTCAGAGCCGTTTCCATCCGGGGGTGCATGGGGAAGACCATTGGTTCCGCGATCCGCTCAAGGGCCGCCGCGATAGCCAACAGATTGCCGAGCGAGTCGGTGTTTGAGGCTCGATGGAGCGTGATGAGCAGGAAACGTTTCGGCCGAAGCTTGAGGCGCCGGAGAATCCGCGAGTGCATTTGTGCCCGGTCGAGATTGGCAAAGAGAATGTCGAGCATGTTGTCTCCAACCAAGTACACATGGTTGGTAATTCCCTCGGCCCGTAGGTTCTTGACCGCTGTTGGCGATGCGCAGAAGAGCAGGCTGGAGACGCGGTCAGTAACGATACGGTTGTTTTCCTCCGGCATGGAAATATCAAAACTCCGCATGCCGGCTTCGACGTGGGCAATCGGAAGGTGCAGCTTGATCGCCGCCAGGGCACCAGCCAGGGTCGAGTTGGTATCACCGTAGAGCAGGACCAGCTGCGGCCGTTCTTTGACCAGGATTTTTTCGATTCCAATCATCATCTGGCCGGTCTGTTCGGCATGCGTGCCCGAGCCGACGTCGAGGTTATATCTCGGCCGAGGAATGCTGAGTTGCTTAAAAAAAACCTCGGATAGATGCGGCGAATAGTGCTGGCCAGTATGGATAACGACTTCAGCCGCCACCTTCCGCAGTTCGGCTGATAGCGGCGCGGCCTTTAAAAACTGTGGGCGAGCGCCGACAATGGCGATGATTTTCGGTTTTTTTGCGCTAACCATAGAAACGTTTCAGCCAATGTTCAAGATTGTACCATCGCCAGATTGATGTTGATAGGCCGCTTTGTCCATTCATGAACGACGACAACGCCTGTTGTATCTTGCCTTGGTTGACGTACTGGCCGATGCGCAGTGACGGCTGGTTGAAGGTTCGGTCGAGATCGGGGCGCAGCTCGTGACGAAGCCATTCAGTTTGGGCCACCACAAATCCGAATTTTTCCCGACGTTGGTTGATCGTCGGCGGTAAGAGGTTTTTCATGGCGGCCCGCAGAAGGCGTTTCGTTTCGCCGTGGCTGATGAGATAGCTATCCGGTAGTCCCAGCGTGAATTCGGCCAAACGGTAATCAAGAAACGGGACGCGAGCCTCGATCGAGAAGGCCATCGAGTTGCGATCTTCGTAATGCAGAAGCGCCCGCAAGCCTTCGCCGGTCAGTAATCGGTAGAGATGATTTTTCAATTGACTTTTGAATGGTTGCGGCGGCGTTGGATACCGGAAGTAACGTTCCTTAAATGTCGGTTCAAGCACGTGCACGTCTGTTCGGTTGCTCAGTCTTAGCAGGGTTGAACCAAGTGTTTTCGGCATGAGGTAAAGGGCGAAGGTCGGCAGAATATCAAGTCGTGACCGCCGGTGATGTTGCAGGAAAAAATGCGTTTCGGCGGCGAATTGCTTGACGTTTCCGCGCCGTAGCAGTCCGGCCAGCAGTGAGGCGAAGAAGGGAATGTATCCGGCCAGGATTTCGTCGCCGCCTTGGCCGTCGAGCAAGACCTTGATTCCACGCTTGTTGGCCCGGCGCATGACTTCCCACTGAGCAAAGATGCTCATTGAGAGAAACGGTTCTTCTTGATGCCAGATGAGATCCGGCAAAATTCGTCGGAATTCCTTTGGATCGGGGGTGACCTCATTCTGCTCGGCGTCAATCATGGTGTTGATCAGCCGGCTGTACCGCCGCTCGTCATACTTCGCTTCGGCCGAGACAGCCGTGAAGGTTTTTTGCTGGAGGATCTGGTCCTGCTGGCGAAGGAGTTGATGGGCAAGCAAAGCAATAGTTGAGGAGTCGAGGCCACCGGACAGGCAGGTGCCAATGGGCACGTCGCTTCGCAAACGGAGCTTGATGCTGTCAGTCAGAAGATAACGGAACTGGTCAGCCGCTCGATCAAACGGCAGCTTGGAGAACACCGGTGTCAGCTGCCAGTATCGTTGAATGGTCATGCCGCTCGTCGTCACCACGGCAAAATGTCCGGGCCGGAGCTGCTTAATGCCGCTGAAGAAGGTTTCGTCGGTGTGATCGTGAAAACCGTAAACGAGATAGTCGAAAATCAACTGCTGATTCGGCTCCGGCATCTGACCGGTGACGGAGAGCAACGCTTTGATTTCTGAGCCGAAGACAAAACCGCCGTTGCGCTTCAGGTAATAGAGTGGTTTTTCACCGAAGCGGTCGCGCGACAAGACAAGTTGTTGTCGCCGGCTGTCCCAGAGGGCGATGGCCCACATGCCGTTGAACTTTGCGAAGCAGTCAGTGCCCCAAACTTCGTAGGCCGCGACGATCACTTCAGTATCGCTCCGAGTATGAAATGATTTTTGGTGTTTTGTTTGCAGTTCTTGCCGTAATTCGAGGTAGTTGTAGATTTCACCATTATGGACGATAGTAATTGTTTTATCATTGTTCTGCATGGGCTGATGACCGGCTGGAGACAGGTCAAGAATGGCCAGCCGGCGAAAACCAAAGCCGACAGTCTGGTCAGCAAACAGGCCACTGTCATCCGGGCCGCGATGCTGGAGCAGTCCAGCGGCCGTGGCCAAGGCTTTTTGATCAATGCCCTGCAGCGAGAATTGTCCAACGAAGCCGCACATCTTATTGTCGTTTCAAGCGTTGCAATACGGACCGGAAAAGGTTTCTTACAGCGGTCAGCTCTCCAGTTTCAACTATCCGGAGAGAGAAAAGCATGAGAGGAAACAGGGCAACGGTCGCGGTCTTGAGAAGGAAAGTTTTTGGCTGAACCTCTTGGGGCAGCAAAAAGAAGACCAAAGTAAAGGTGGCAAGCAAGATCCAGGTTAACGCTACTTTTTTAGATTCGAAGGGGATCGGATAGTACTTCTGCGAGACTTTATAAAGGAGCCAGGCCGAAGCGACGTAAGAAAGAAGCGTGGCGATCGCGGCGCCGACCATGCCATAGGGTGGAATGAGGATGAAGTTGAGGACAATGTTAAGAATGGCGGCGGCGGCGGTTGTCCACGCCAGATGGGAAGTTTTTTTGCTGATTGCCACCCCAATCGAAACTATGTAATAGCTGCCGTACGCCAGGAGTCCGAGACAAATCCAACCGACGACGCGAGCTGAGCCAAAGAATTCGCCACTGCTGGTTATTTTAATGATTTCCGGAGCGTAGGCCGTCAGGAGCAGCGCCAGGAAACCAGCGACAAAAGTATATAGCGATAGAACTTTTGCATAAGTTTGTTTGGCCTCTGGTTCTTTCGCCAGCGAAAGGGCGAAAGGCCCCCAGGCGAGCTGTAAGGCGGCGATGCCGAGTCCGAGTACGCTCGAGAGCTTAACGCCAAGAGAATAAAGCCCGAGCTCATGCAGCGAGTAGCGGCTGATAAAAAAACGGTCGATCAGCGACAGCGACCAACCGGCAATCGCCGCCGGGATAAGCGGCAATCCTACCACCAGGAGTTTCCGAAGTACCACTCCGGAAAAACGAGTGCTGAGGTTACGTTGGGCAAGGGCCAGCGTAATGGCGCCGGTAACGGCCACGCTGACAAACCAGGCGATGAAGTACCCGAGGATGCCCGCCTGTACTGGTATTAGCAGTATCACTGTCAGCGCGATGGTCAGGATGACTTGGATAAGGACTGATAGCAGGTAACGGGTGCGGGCAAACCGGAAACGGAGTCCGTTAAGGGCAAAACCAAGCAGGAGGTTGAAGGGAATAATTGCTAGAGCCAGTTGCACCGGGCCGATATATGATTCTTTCTGAAAAAGCAGCTTCGACCATAACCCACTGAGCGGCAGCAGGACCAAAACCACTATTGATGACGCGACAAAAATAAACCAGATAGCGGTTGATAACACGCGCACCTTTTCTTCTTCCCGCTCGACTTCAAAAAAGAGGATGGCCGCCGCCGAATCGAACCCAAAGGAGAGAAAGGCGATTGCTAAGGATGACACGGTGACAAGCAAATCAATCACTCCGTATTCCGAGGGCGTGAATAGTCGAGTCAGTATCGGAACGAGGGCGATGCCAACGAAGCTCGACAGCACGCTGCCAAAGCCGTAAACAAGAGAATCTCTGGAGAGCTGGAGAAGTCGAGCGCCAATCATGGTTGATTTCCTCTTATCACGCGTTCATAATCGGCGCGGACTCTTCGAGCGACCGCTTCGGGGTGGTGAATTTTTTCTGCAAATGAACGGCCTCGGTGTGCGATTTCCACGAGTTGTTCCGGATGCTTTAGGAAATGACGAAGTTGTTGGGTAATCGATTCAGCCGACGCGTTAACGATTGGCAGCTCGTCTTTGTAAAATACACGGTTGATCCACTCGGGTTTCAGAAAACAGAGCGTCGGTTTTCCAAGCGCCATCATTTCCACGGCGAAGACGCCGTACCAGCCGACAAGGAGTTGGTCAACGACAAGATGAGCTGCGACCGCGCGTCGCATGACTTCTGGTTGAGGCACTCCGGTGACCATATCAAGCCTAATCTTGTAGCCTTCCTGTTTGAGGCGTTTGACCGCAGCCGTGAGGTGTGCCGTTCCTTTGACGAGTGGGTCACTGGGGGCATGAAAGACGAGGAGCGTTTCACCACGTCGGTAAGGACGAAATTGCGGCTGTAGTGAAGTGATACGCGCGGAGGCGTATGGGAGGAATGACGAGGTTGGCGACGGGCCTAGAAGATCGGGGTTTAGGACGTAGGTTTTGTCGGCGTAGTAGAGAATCTTTCTAAGTCGGCGTTGCTGGGTAGCTAACGGGGCGTGTCGGTGTCGTATCGGATCAATGACCGCTGGTGGGCATTTGGCAGCGGGTCTAATATCGCATCCTTGAAAGGTAAAAAAAATTTTTTTCCCGAGGAACTTGAGAAGCGGTAAGTCCAGATACCCCGGAAAGTACGTGGTGGCGAAGTAGAAGTGAAAAATGTCGTAGTGGTTGAGGGCGCGGAGAAAGAATTTTTTTGCGGCCAGAAGCCTCCCGAGTTTACTATGTTGTTCGAAGTGAAGGTCGTGATCAGCACCAAACCCCGCGAAAGCCTGTAGGTAAACGACAGATTCACTTCTTAAGCCGAGCTGTCGTTCACCGGTTGACAACGACCACGCTTGGTTCCCGACATTGCTTGGTCCGTGAACGATGCGAAGATCGTTCTCAGGCATGTGGCCTCGAGTCGGTGTCGACCTTTTCGCCGTCGATGAATATCCGATTCCACCATTCGAACGAGAGTAGAGACCAGATGAGGAGTCGGTAGTTCTTTAGGCCGCGGTGGTGGTGTTCGATGACGTGGTGGATGAATGAACGGCGAAAAATTCCCCGTTCCAGGGATCGCTTACTGAGGAGGATTGATTTGACGTATTGGTAGGACTTGCCACGATACCAAGTTTCTTCCGGCGCGCTGAACCCTTGCTTCTTTTTTCGAAAAATGGCCGGGGGTAGGAGTGTTTTGAAAGCCTGTCGCACAATGTACTTGCCGACGTTATGTTTGATCTTCAAATGAGGAGGAATGCTG
>JACQKH010000025.1 GCA_016204585.1 Candidatus Kerfeldbacteria bacterium | reverse complement strand
TCGTCATGCCGGATCATATTCACGGTATTATCGTCATTCCTGATGAGCCGTTGTGGTGCTCTCGCCCCGGCCCCGTAGCCGCGGGTTTAAACCCGCGGCTACGGGGTGTGGTGTGCGTGCGAGGGACAATGGTCAGGCAGCACCCGCTCACCGAGATCATCCGGGGATTCAAAACATTTTCCGCCGCCGCCGTGAATCGCCTGCAAAAAACACCCGGCGCGTCGTTCTGGCAACGATCGTTCCATGAACACGTTCTCCGCACCGAACGTGACATTGAGAATACTCGAGAATACATCCGCCTCAACCCTGTCAGGGGATCGTAATGGAAAGACGAGCAGGAAAGCAAATCGACAAAATGTTACTTTTTCAAATACTTCGCCATGCTCAGAATCGCGTACACCAAGGCCACGTTGACGATGACATACGTAATCCAGGCAAAGAACATCATGCCACTGCCGCTCAGGCCGCTCATCATGTCATAGTTCATCATTGATCATCACCTCCTGTTGTTATCCATATTCTCCCTGTCCTCATCTTACGACAGTTTGGTGATCTCCTCAATAAGCTGATCGTTGTGGATGGCCATGTTCGGATCATCGTAGACGTGCCGCACAACTCCATCCTTATCAATTACCACGTAGGAGTGACCTGGAAACTGGCCGTAGTGCATGGATGAAGCGGTGGTCAGCACGCCGTAGGAACGTGAAACCTTGCTATTGGTATCATGAACAATCGTGGCCTTAGCCAGCTCCGGCATCTGACGAATCGCCTTGTCCCATTCCCCTGGGTTGTCGGTCACGATTGACAGGGCGATAACGTCGTCGCCGCTGAAGCGCTGATCATCGCCGAGGGCGGCGATCTGGTTCCAGCAGGCGGGATAACACATCAGTCCTTCGTTGAAGAACAGGACGACGGTTTTTCCCCGCAGGTCTTTTAGCGCGTACGATTGGCCGCCGTGGTCGGACAGAGTGAAGTCCGGAGCTGGTTTGCCGATCAGCGTGTTTAAATCGGAGATAGGTCCGGAGCTGGTTCCGCCATGGTGATCGGCCGGGTTAGCCGCGGCCGAAGATGACCCGCCGGGATTGGCGTTGGTGTTGTTCGACAAGGCCAGGAAGATGACCCCGCCCGTCACGATGATGGTGATGATGATGGCAATAACGCCACCGCTATTGCTGTTTCGACTCATATGATCGTTCCTGTTTAATGAGATATAATGCTCGACTAAGTAGTCCGATGAAGAAGAGAATGAAGACTAGCGCCCAGGCCCATTCCGGCAAGAGTCCGATCATTCCGCTCAGGCCCTTGGTGAGTTTAGTAAGCCAGATATTGAGCGTCACCTGAAAATCTGAATGGACCGCTAAGCGGTTGCCGAGCGCCAGTGAAGTAATGAGGATGCCGATGCCCACGAACATCGTTCCGGCCACCAGATCAGCCAGCGTCAGGCTGACGGTCCGACCGGCCAACCGGTAGCTCAGCGGTTTTCTCGCCCGCATCAAGCGCTCGGTGATGGTCGATTTATCGAGGAGGAGGGACAGGAAGAACAGCGGGGCGACCATGCCAAGAACGTAGGCTAGGGTGTAGGCGGCGCCGAGCCACAGCGAACCGGGCAGCGCCGACAGCGCCAGCACTCCGGCTAAGACCGGCGCGCAGCAGGTGGTGGCGATGCCCGAGAAGATGCCGAGCGTGAAGACGGAGAAAGGATGGTGGTTCTTCAGCACGGGATTGACGTGGAAGGGGAGTGAGAAGCGTTTGCCGAACAGGAGGCTAAGGCCCAGGAAGAACAAGAACGCCCCGCCGGCGGCGAAGATGACGTTGTGATAGCGGCTCAAGAACTGTCCGAAGGCCGCCGATCCGAGCCCCAGCGGCAGGAAGACTAGGAGGATGCCAAGGAAGAAGACGAAGGTCATCAGGAAGACTTTCCGGCGCTCGCGGAAGATTGACGCCAGGTACGAGGGCAGCAGTACGGTGATGCAGCATGGCGCGAATAAGGCGGCCACCCCGGCCACAAACGCCGCTACCATTGAAGTGCTGACGAGCAGGTTCATCCCGTTAGAAAGTTAGCTAATAAGGGCTGATTGTCCTGAAGATGTCGGACGTGTTTTGGGCGCGGACTTTCTAACGGGATTAGAAATTTATGTGTGTGATTAACAGGATTCATAATTGTATCGGCAGCTTGCGTTCAGCCACGCCAGCTACGTTTTTTACGATGACCGACGTATCGACGCTGCTCGGCCGCGGAAAGGTCAGACGGTAGTTCAGGTGGTGCGAGGTGAGTTCGCCCTCACCGCTGACAGCCAGCGGTTCGAGTTCATCGCCGCTAGCTATTCGCAAGCGAACTTGATCAACCGGGCGGAAGTCGGTCAAGTTAACGGCGTGGGTGTTGAGTGAAACTGCGATTACCAGTTGATCAAGGGTGCTGGCCGAGCGGTTCAGACTGGCTGACGCGATCACCCCGCCGGAGCCGTCATCCACCGCTTGATTCTGACCGGCCGAGGCTCCGGTCACTGTGGCTTTCGGTCCAGCGCTGACAGCCGAGCTTGGCGGTCCTGGTCGGAGAGCGAACGTCATAAGCGCGATGGCGATCAGTCCAATGACGCCGTAGAGGATTTCCGGCCGGATGGTCACCACTTTTGTTGGTTGAGACTTGACGAAGGAATCCGGATTAGCAATGAACTGGTCGCGGCATCCGGGCGAACAGAAATACCTGGCAGTCCCGGCGTGTTCGGCAGTGAATTTGGCAGTGGCCGGATTGACGCTCATGCCGCAAACTGGATCACTAACTGATTGCGTTTGGGTGTGATACATAGGGGGTACTTAGTTGATAAGGAATGAACATTGGCGGTCAAACGACCATGGCCTGCACGTGTTTTTTGAATTTCACCACTCTCGACATAACGAAGATGACGCCGGCAGCGTTTGCCGCCAGCCCCACCCAGAACAGTTTGATTTGGTACTGACCGACGAAGGTGGCAATGCCGGTGGCGCCGAGTACGGGCAGGAGGTTGACGAGGTAATGTGTGCAGCAGGATACCATGGCGGCGGTGGAGGTCGTCCCGGTCACGGCCACGATTTTGCCGGTTGATTGACCACGGTGAACAGCCCGACGAAGGTACGCGTAGAGCCCGACCTGGACACCGAAACCGATCGCCAAGCCGACCAGATACGGCCAGAAACTCGACCATTGGTCTCTGGCGGTGGACCAACCGGACAAGGCGCTGACAACAGACAAGTAGACGACCAGTAAACCGACCGTGCTGATGGTTCCGATGATGATTGGTCGTTTGATCATGTGACAGCTACTGGGTTAATCCGTGCATGTTGTCAGCACCGGCGCCGCCGTGTGAAGCATGGCCAATGACATTCACCTTGCCGGTCGCCAACAGGTAGTCTTCGACCGCGCCTTTCGGGTACCAGATCGCCTGCCAGCGGAATCCTTCGCCCATCAGCTGTTCATCGCTGTACTGGTCGCTGAAGGTTTGCAGCATGTACTTGAAGAATCCGCGTCCTGCTTTGGCGTGGGCGCAGCCGCAGTTCCTGTTTCGCGTCACATTGCCAGGTTCACCGCAGCAGTAGTTGCAGGTGAAGTTATTGATCAGATTGTTGTAGCGGGCTTCCAGACTAGCGCTGAGTTTAATGCTTTGTTCGTAGGCGCCCCACTTGTTCTGTGCGGTGACGGGGTCGCTGAAAGAAATCCCATCCGGTGCGTACGGCGGTGATCCCGTGCCGAGCATGACAATTTTGGCATCGGCCAGGTCATCGCCTGAATTCGGATTGGCCGGCAGGCTGGAGATGGTCGGTTGCTCGGCCAGGTTAGTGGTTTTGCCGTCAGGGTTGAGCTTGGGGCCGATGATGACCATGGCTGCGGCGGTCTTCATTCCCAGCATCGATTTGAGCGATGCCAGTGGCGAAGCGCCGACCGCCTTCGGGGAAATCGAGGCAATCAGGAATTGATTCGTCGCCAGGGTTGCGGTCACCAGCCAGACGACCACGCGAGCAAGACGGTCATTAGTTTGTCGATCGGCCGGAGTGAACCAATTCAGTCCCGACGTTTTTGTACGGCTGAGATTGTGGCTAATCATATGTTTTTAGCAACCGCCGACTTGCGCTTGGAGGTCGGAGCTGCCGGACGACGGCGTGGCAGTGGAGGCGGTGGTGGACGAGGCCGCCGCTTTGGCTGTAACGCTCCCTTTGAGACGGACGAGCTGAATCGTCTGGAAACCGGCGATAACTGCGATCAGGATCAGAGCGGTGACTTGCCAGTTTGGCTTGGGGATGCGGAGGGTCAGGCTTCGGCCTGGCTCCGGTTCGGGTCGAGTTGGTGGTTTGGCATTGAGGATATGGGTTGAGTGATCCATAATTGTTTACTCCTTGCTAGTTGATACGATTACTGTGTTGATGCGTTGGTGTTGGCGGCGTTCTTTGGCGGCTCGACCGCTTTCTTCGTGGTCAAGTCGTAGTAGGTGCCCATCAGGTCTTGGCCGCTGCGGAAGACGTAGGCGCCGTCCGGCTCGATCGTCCCAACATTTTTCCAGACTTGATCGAAGTTGACGTAGGCGGCCAAGTCGCCGGTCAGAATGACGGTCGGGGTGGTCGTCAGTTTGTACTGCTTGACCAGTTTTTGTCCGTCGGGGTCAGCCCGGTCAACGGTTGTTTCGGTTGTCGGCTTCATGCCCAGCTGCTGGAGGGCTTGGCGATTAACTGTTGGGTTATAGCACACCGAACATTGCTTCTCAGTAACGTAGGTCGCTTGGAAATCTCCGCGGATTTTGCCGGTGGCGATCTCGAGGTACGGAGCAGGCGTGTTCTTGCCGGCAAAGTCACTACCCGCCAACTGGCCGTATGATTTAACGGCCGGCAACGACGACAGCAGTTTCTCCGTTTGTCCTTTGATGATGAAGGCCGGCGCCCGTTCGAGGTCATACTGTTTGACGATTGATGCTCCGTCCGCTGAGGCGTAGTCAACAGTGTTGGTTTTTACGACCTTGACTTTGTCATTCTCGGCCAGACTACCGAGAAGACTCGTGATGTTGAAGCAGTTTTGACATGACAGAGCGGTGATGGCGGTTACCTCGATTTCCGCCGGTTTGCCCGCTTCCTCTGCTTGACGTTTTTGCGCTTGCACGTCGCTGCTCATGGCTTGGAGCATGGTGGCGTTGACCATCAGTACCACTGCCGCTGCAACGAACAGCACAAAGTATCCTAGCTCAGCCGTTCGCTCGCGAATCGGTTTTTGCGGGACGTGACGAGCAGTACGCTCCGGGGCTACGCAGCAGTTTAGACTATCAGTCGTAGCAGGATCAGGCATCGCGGTGGAGGTCAACGTATTGTGGGTATTGGCAGTCGATCATAATAATTGATGGTTATTTGGCATATACACAAAACGCCCGCAAAGGGGCGTTTGGACGCGCGAAAAGCGAACCGTTACAACGGCGACTTAGGCGCGTCCGGAAAAAGTTGACGGACTGCTCTCGTGGAGGGCCAGCCAGTGGCTTATCTGCTGCGTTTGCGGTTTAGGAGTTATCGTTTGCGCGTGCAGCCTGGCTATTTCAACCGGTTGCGATAGAATCGATTTTGATAATGCGCGAAGGCCAGTGAACAGAATTAAGAGAAGTGTGACCAACAGGAGTGAGGAATTGACTGATTCACTGAGCTGGTAGTTTTTCAGAGTGTTGGCATGAAAGACAAGCGAAGCCAGAGTAGTTGACTCCGGGCAGACGCCTCCTTGAATAGAGGCAGCCACGCACACCCCTTCATGTTTGCCAAAATGTCCGCCGTTCGACCACAGACTAGCAACGCTTAGCACAACCACCAGCATGAACATTCCCATGAATGCTCTTTTGGCCTGAGCTATTGTTTTTTCGGCTTGTGGATAAGGTAAGTTCACATTATTCATTGATTTTTTGCGGTCTACTACAGAGTGTAGTACGTTCCATTGATGGTGTCAAATGACCAATCACAGCTAGGGTCATGTCGGCTGAGCAACCAATAAATTCCTGCTACAATGGATACATGACCGGTCATTCGAATCGCCCAACTCGCTCATGACAGGCGAAACGCCAGCGGGAGCTTGTGGTAGTTTATTTCGGGCTTGACATAGGCGACGAGAAGCGTTAGCGTGGATATACTATGACTCTGACGGATAAGGATCTCGCTGGAATTCAAACTGTCGTTCAGCACGAAGTCGAACCGTTGAAACGTGACCTTTCAGAAGTAAAGAAAGATTTGCATTCGCTCGCCACGACAGTTGATAACTTCGTCCATATCGTCCGCCGTCACGAAGACGAGTGGCTTGTACTCCGAGTTCAGCACGAGAAAATCCGCAACATTCTCGTCAAGAAAGGCATCGCCACCGAGGACGAGTTAGCAGTGGCGTAAACGTTTTCTGAGATTCACCCTGTCCAAATCAGCGACAGGTTTTTTGTGTTACAATTACCTTATGCCCGGCATCACTCCTGAAACCGTTAACGCTGAGCAAAAGACCGCGATTCAGCATGGGCTAGGACCGTTGTTGATTGTGGCTGGGGCTGGCACGGGCAAGACTACCGTCATTACCGAGCGCATCGCCTGGTTGATCATGAAGAAGAAGGTGTCGCTGGACGGCGTCCTGGCTTTGACCTTCACGGACAAGGCCGCCACTGAAATGGAGGAGCGGGTGGACCGCTTGTTGCCGTACGGCTACGTCAATTTGTGGATTTCCACCTTTCATGCTTTTTGCGAACGCTTGTTGCGCGATCATGCCCTGGACATCGGGTTGCCGGCTGATTTTCGATTGTTGAATCAGACCGAGCAGTGGCTGCTGGTGCGCCGGAACTTTGACCGGTTCGAGCTTGATTACTATCGGCCGCTCGGAAATCCGACGCGGTTTATCACGGCACTCCTTAAGCATTTTTCCCGCCTGGAAGACGAGGACATCGCGCCGGAAGAATACATTGAATACGCCCGTTCCCTGAAGCTCGATCGCGACGAGGAGCACTTCACGAAAAAGCAGGATGAATCTGATATGTCGATCAGCGAAGCGCGGCGGATCACCGAAGTCGCTCAAGCCTACGCCACCTACCGTCAGCTTTTGCTAGACGAGAGCAGTTTGGATTTCGGCATGCTCATCACTTCGACCCTGCGCTTGTTCAAGGAACGGCCAGCGATTTTGGAAAAATACCGCCAGCAGTTTAAATATATCCTGGTTGATGAGTTCCAGGACACCAACTGGTCGCAGTACGAGCTAATGAAACTTCTGGCCGCGCCGAAGAACAATCTGACCGTGGTCGGCGACGACGATCAGTCCATCTACAAATTTCGCGGCGCTTCGATATCGAATATCCTGCAATTTCAAAAGGATTTTCCAAAATCAAAACAAGTCGTGCTGACGCAGAACTACCGCTCACGGCAGAACATTCTTGATCTGGCTTACAAATTCATTCAACTCAACAACCCCAACCGACTCGAAGTGAGCCTGCCCACAGCCAAGAAAGGGAAGAGGAAACAAACCACGCCGACCATCTCAAAACAGCTCCGGGCCGTGGCCGCTGACAAAGGGTTGGTTGAATTTATTCACGTTCCAACGAAAGAACAGGAATCCCGGGGCGTGGCCGAGAAAATTCTTAAACTCCAGCAGACCGAGAAAATAGAATGGCGCGAGTTTGCCATCCTAGTCCGCGCCAACGATCAGGCCGATGAATTCATTCACGCCCTGGAACTGGCGGGAATTCCCTACCAATTCGTGGCCTCGCGTGGTTTATACCGTCAACCGGATATCTTGGACATGCTCTCGTACCTCCGGCTACTTGATAATTATCACGAAAGCGCGGCCTTGTACCGAATCCTTAATATGCCGCTCTGGCACATCCGGCCGGAAGATGTGGTTGAACTTAGTTCGTACGCCAGGCGCAAAGGCATCTCGCTTTACCAAGCGTTGATCCAGAGTCGGGCGATTCCGTCAGTCCAGGCAGCGTCGCGTAAAGGCATTGACGCCGTTCTCCACCTAATCCGCAGCGGGACGGCGTTCACCAAGAGCCACCAGGTCAGCCAGGTACTATACGATTTCTTGAAGCAGGCCGGGGTGTTGGCCGATATCGGACGGAAGGGTTCGTTCCATCCGGCCGAGCGCGTCGCCACCATTCGGAAGTTTTTAGACGAGGTCAATGAGTTTGACAAGCTGCACCCTCACTCGCACCCGCGCGATTTTCTCGAGCTGTTCGCCATGAAACTGGACGCCGGCGACGCCGGCAGCCTGAGCGGTACGATGGAGTCCGAGGTAGACGCGGTTCGCGTCATGACCGTGCATGGCGCCAAGGGTTTGGAGTTTACCCATGTTTTTATAGTGCAGCTGGTTGATCGCCGGTTCCCAACCACCGAACGAAAAGACCCGATTGAAATTCCAGAACCATTGGTCAGAGAAATTTTGCCGGCCGGCGACGTTCATCTTCAAGAAGAACGCCGGCTACTGTACGTGGCGATGACTCGTGCGAGAAGGGGATTGTTTTTTACGGCGGCCGAGGATTACGGCGGAGTCCGAGTGAAGAAGCCGTCGCGGTTCCTCTACGAACTGGGGTTCCTTCAGGAATTAGAAGCCCAGGCTGGCGGCCGGCCGTTATCGTTCGAACGTCAAGAGCGACGTCCGTCGCACGCTCCTGACCTCAGATTTGCCGGATCGAAATACAGTTTTTCCGGACTCCGATCGTACCAGAAGTGCCCATGGCAATTCCGTTACGCCTACATTCTGAAAGTTCCGGTCGCCGGCAACGGCCTACTTTCTTTTGGTGAGACCATGCACGCCACGCTGCAGAAATTCTTCGGCCTGTGGGTGGAGCGCCGTGGCCGCGCGCAATCTAGCCTTTTCGGAAAAAGCGATGGTAAGTCATCGGCCAAACCGCTAGTCTCGCTCGATGAACTTCTTCGGATTTATGAGGAGGCATTCATTGACGAGTGGTATGAAAGCGAAACGGCCAGAGAGAAGTTCAAGGAGCGTGGCCGACTGTCACTGCGGGCGTTCTATGAGAACCACGCTCCGGCCATGCCCGAAGTAATCGGCCTGGAGCAAGATTTCAATCTGAAGCTTGACCGTTTCACCGTTACCGGCAAGATGGACCGGGTAGATCGGCTCGGTCACGATGCGGCGCTGAAAAAGGACGTGGTCGGAATCGTTGATTACAAGTCCGGCAGCAAACGGAGGTCGGCGCTGGAAACCGGAGACCGCTACCAACTCCTGATTTACGCGCTGGCCGCCCAGGACCCGAATATCCTTAATGCTAAAGTCGAGCGGCTAAGCTACTATTTTCTTGATGGAAACGATGTTCTTGACTTACCGATCAACGATCAGGAGTTACGATCAGCCGCCGGTTGGGTGAAAGACATAATTGGCAAGATTCAGTCAGGTAATTTCGAAGCGACGCCAGGAATGGTCTGCCGATTCTGCGACTACCGTGATATTTGCGAATTCCGTGACCCCAATTACTAGAGGTCGGAGGTTAGAAGTTAGAGGGCGGAATAGGGCGGCGGCGATATGCATCGTGGATGGTTATATTCTTCTCAACCGACGCATCCGTCCTGGCTTTGGCGAGTATTACGTCATACCTGGCGGCGGCGTCGAGCCGGGGGAAGACCCGAAGAGCGCCGTTCGTCGGGAAATTCGCGAGGAAACCGGATTGCGCGTGCAGGTGCGGCGAGAAGTTTGGCGAGGAACTACGCCGAAAGGCAGTACGCATTTTTACTTTTTGGTCAGTGCGCCGCGATTGCCGGTGGCCTTGCCGAAAGACGCGGAAGAAAATCATCCGGCTCGCGTGGCCGCGGGAGGAACGACTACGCCGCGATGGGTGCCGGTAGTGAGCGTGCGCCGACTGCGGTTGCTGCCACCAGCCCTGAAACCGCACATCGCGCACGCGTTGACACGCGGTTTTCCGACCAGACTAGTCCGTATTCGAGAGTTGTGACGCGGACGCCGTCCCGGCGCGGCCACAACAAAACGAGCGACCCGCTGACGGCCGCTCGTGCATCCTGGGTGTACAGGTTACCCGCTAAACACCTGATCGTGGAATTCCCAGAACTTGTCCGAGCCGCCGATTTCAGCCGCGCACTCCGAACCCTCGGCCAATGGTTGGGCATAAGGATGAATTGAAGTCAGTGGGAAATGGCGATAGACTAAAGCAACTTTGTCGCCGTATTCTTGGAGCGCCTGCTGGACGCTCGGGAAGAAGCGCTTGCAAAACGGACACTGGAAATCCGAATACTCGACAATCAGGACTTTCGCCTTTTTGCTGCCCAGCACGTGGTCGTCATCTTTGATCTCGGGGATGTTGACGGTTCCCTTCGTACCGCTGAGCGCGGCGTCAATCGTTTTCTTGAGTTCATCATACGGTTGCGCGCCACGAACTGGCGTACCGTTCACGAAGGTGGTGGGCGTGCCGTCAACGCCGGCGGTGTTGCCGTCGTTCAAGTCGCGGTTGACACGATCAGCGTATTTGTTGCTGGCCAGGCATGATTGGAATTTGCTCATGTTTAGACCGATAGCCGTGGCCACGTTGACTGGGTTGAACTGCGCATCGTCTGGATTCTGAGCAGTGTTTGTGTTGGTGGTGGCGGCGACCGTTGTTTTTTTCGCGGCCACCGTTGATCCGCCTGCTTTAGCGGCTATGATGACGAAGCCGACCACGGCCATGATCGCAATTCCCCAGGAAAGACCAAGGGCAAAGGTCAATTTCTGAGTATCCTGGAAAAACGGTTTACTCGACGGTTCAGCGTTTGGTTTCTTATCGTCCATAAGATTTGTGAATTTTAAAAGTTTAGGGTGGTTATTGTTATTCTACTACAATGTGTAGTAGTCTATCATACCACACGTAATTGTCGAGTGTCTAGCACTGTGGAAAACTTCCATCGCAAAAGGTGTAAAAAAATCACAATCGCCTTGTAACCACAGCTAAAAACTGGTACTCTGACCATAGGTTTTTGAGTTATCCGCACGATAACACCATGCCACCAGCATGTCCCTCAAACGTTACCTCATTACCATGGGCATTGCCACACTCGTTTCCTTCGCTTCCTGGGTGCTAGCATTGCTTTACCTCGATCCAACGTCGGGCGTCGTCAGCGTCACCTTGTTTTTCGTGAGTTTTTTCCTGGCCATTTTCGGGTTGGCCTCGATCGTCGGCTTTCTGGGACGTCGGATTTTTCAACGACGCGTCACGCCATTCCGGCTGGTGGCCATTTCGTTCCGACAGGCCGCTCTTTTCGGGGTGTTGCTGACCGGCAGCCTCTTTCTCCAAGCGCATCGGCTGTTCACGGTTTGGACGGCGCTGTTCTTACTGGTTTTTCTGTCGTTGGCGGAGGCCTTGTTCGTGGCTCGCGAATCTAGCCGTGAGCAGCGTCGGGAGAATAGCCATGGAACATGAGTTGCGCCGTATTCAGGACGAGGCGCTGGCCGCGCTGGCGTCCGTCGCTGATCAGTCCGGTCTTGAGCGGTTTCGGCAAACGTACCTCGGTCGGAGCGGACGACTGGCCGCGCTGATGGCCGAGCTACCGAATCAGCCGGCGGCCGACCGTCCGCGGCTCGGTCGGCTCGCCAACCAGGCGAAAGCAGGGCTTCAGCGGGCATTCGGCGATCGACGACGCGCCTTGACCGAGCCGCCGCAAGTATTCGACCCCACGCTCCCCGGGGAAAAGCCGGAACGCGGACACCTCCACCCCCTCACCCAGTTCACTCGGCGGATGGTGGAAATTTGGCGTTCGCTCGGCTACGACATTCACGAAGGGCCGGAGCTCGAGCTCGACTGGTACAACTTCGCCGGATTAAACATACCCAGAGACCATCCGTCTCGCGACATCCAGGATACGTTTTACATCAAGGATCATCCCGACCTGGTGCTGCGGACGCATTCCTCGACCGTGCAGCTCCGGGCCTTGAAGCACCGGCCGCCGCCGCTCAAGTTCGTGGAAATCGGCCGCGTCTACCGGCATGAAGCGACGGACGCCTCACATGAATCAATGTTCACGCAGTGCGATGGCGTGGCGCTCGGTCGCGACCTGACCATGGCGCATCTGGTGACGACTCTCCGAACATTTTTTCAGCTGCTGTTCGGGCCGCGGGTGAAGATTCGCGTCCGACCGAGCTACTTCCCGTTCGTTGAACCGGGCATTGAGATGGATATGAAGTGGTCGGTGGCCGGAAAAACAGTCTGGTTGGAGATGCTCGGTGCCGGAATGATCCACCCGAACGTGATCAAGGCCATGAAACTGGATGCGAAACGGTGGCGAGGTTTTGCCTGGGGCATGGGCGTGGATCGGTTGATGATGCTTCACTACGGAATTCCGGACGTGCGGCTGTCGTACAGCGGCGACCTCGAATTTCTTAAACAATTTTAGGCAAGTTAAGAAAGGATTTTTTGATGCAATCACCAGATGAAAAGATGAGGACGATTGAGGGAGGTAAAGAAGGTCGAGACGCGGAAATCGCGCGACTGCTCAAAGAGCTTTTGTCGAAAGACCCTTTTGAGATGGGCGTTTATAAAAGGAGAGACTGGTTTTCCGGAATTATCGCATCGATGCAGAGCGGATCGGAGTTGTTGAAAAATGAGGAATCGAAGGGTCGACTCGAAACAGAAATCGTAGGTTTGCAGGTTCGCGTATCGTCGCTGATTGGTCCGCGAGAGAATGACGAGCAGGCGTGGCGTCTGGAAATTGATAATGCGCGAGATCTGGTCAGAGATTTTTTAGCCGAACTTGCCAAACCGGAAAGCGGAAACGAAGAGAGGGTAGCCTGAATACCGCTAACAAGATCGCTTGCATCGATAATTAGAAAAATCCACGCATGAATCATTATCAACTGCCTTTCTAGCGGGATGATCCCGTTAGAAAGACCCATGCTCACCATGGTGGTATTGCTAATACCCCCGATCTTACTAGCTGACTTTCTAACGGGATGAAAATTCCTCTATCCTGGCTACGTGAATTTGTTGAAGTAAAATTGCCGCTTAGCCGGCTGGCCGAGCGCCTGACCATGGCCGGAATCGAGGTGGAGGAAATCATTGACCGCCAAAAGGATTTTGCCAGGATCGTGGTTGGCGAAGTGGTTGATCTGAAGCCCCATCCTGATGCTGAAAAACTGCGGTTGGCGTATGTGTTGGTGAAAAAAGGTAGTTCGCCATTGGAAATCGTGTGCGGCGCGCCGAACGTGGCGGTCGGTCAAAAGGTAGCGGTGGCGTTGCTTGGTGCTCGGCTGCCGAGTGGATTGACGATCGTGGCGCGGCCGATTCGTGGCGTGGTGTCGCAAGGCATGGTCTGCTCAGAACGCGAACTGGGGTTGGGCACTGATCAGACGGGGATCATGGTGCTTGATTCGGCGCTGACGGCGGGGACGCCGTTCGCGAAGGCCGCCGGTTTTGACGAGCCAATCCTCGACTTGGCCATTCCGGCCAATCGCAGCGATTTACAATCAGTGCGCGGTGTGGCCTGGGAGATGGCGGCGCTGTTAGGTCAGACTTTTCGGTCAAAACCGGTTAGACTCCCAGAAGGCAATGTTCCGGCATCGCGGTCGGTTAGGGTGACGATCGCCGACAGAAAACTCTGTCCGCTCTATATTGCGCGGGTTATCCGCGGCGTTCGCGTGCAGCCATCCCCGGGATGGCTGCAGCGGCGCCTCCGCAGCGCCGACGTCCGCCCGGTCAACTGCATTGTGGACGCCGCCAACTACGTGATGCTCGAGTACGGCCAGCCGCTTCATGCTTTTGATGCCGCCCGGGTTCACGGTCATTCCATAATCGTCCGCTCGGCGAAAAAAGGCGAGCGCATGGAGACGCTTGACGGAAAGAAACGCGAGCTTGATACATCAATGCTCCTGATCACCGATCCGCATAGACCGATTGCGCTGGCCGGCGTGATGGGCGGCGCCGACAGCGAGATTTCGCAATCGACTACGGATATCATTCTCGAGTCGGCCGTTTTCGATCCAGTCAGCATTCGCCGAACCTCGAGAAAACTGGGATTGGTGTCCGAGGCATCGCTTCGTTTTGAAAAGGGATTACCACTGAAGCTAGCTGAACAAGCGAGCAGAGCCGCCGCCTCACTTGTCGCTGAGCTATGCGGTGGAGCGATAGACAAGGGAAAAGTCAGAGTTGGAGTAAACCTAAAGAAAGAGACGGCGGTTAGAATTTCACCGTCATTTTTTGGCGAAGTCCTGGGCCTGACGGTGACACCGCAAACCGCTAAGCGCGTCTTGACCAGACTCGGCTTTAAGGTCAGCGGCCGCGCTAAACAGTGGCAGGTAATAGTGCCGTATTGGCGATCGGACGTAAGCTTTCCGGAAGACCTGGTTGAGGAAGTGGCTAGGATCATTGGATACGACAGTTTGCCGGAGACCCCGCTTGAAATGCCGTTCGTTCCAGACCCCCTCCCGCAACTTTACAAGCTCAAAGAGGACATTCGGGACCTGCTTGTCAGTTTCGGTTTCATTGAGACGATGTCTCATGCCTATTACGGCGAATCATGGGCAAGGAATATCGGCGGTAAGCATTTTGCCATTGCCAACCCGCTTGATCAAACGCAACGCTACTTGCGCCGAAGCATGGTTCCGCAACTGCTTGGCATCCTTCACGATGCCGTGAATGCCGGCAACGACGCCAAGGTTTTCCAAATCGGCCGGGTGTTTACGCCGATCTCGAACGTAACGATTACCGATCAGCAGCCGTGGAAATTAGCGATCGGCCTGGCCTTCAAGCCGGCACCAGGGTATATTGTCAGGCGGAAACTAACTGGCGTCCTCGACGGTTTGTTCGAAGCGCTGGGAGTGCTAGGTATCATTTCCGGGAAGGTGAACGTGGATAGCGCCAAGTCCAAGGGCCGGCTGCTCGAATGGTGCGAACTGGATATCGCCACTATGCGGAATAACTTCGCGCCGTTCGCCTTCAAGCCGTTGCCTAAGTTCCCGGGCCTGTATCGCGACCTGGCCGTCTGGATTCCCGGAAAGTTTCAGTTCCAGGACTCGTTCGACGCCATTGTCGAATCCGGAAAACCGCTGCTGGAGAAGGTTGAGCTTTTCGATGTTTTTGAGAAAGACGGCCGCCGGAGTCTGGCTTTTCACCTGACCTTCCGAGCACCGGACCGGACATTGACGGATGACGAAATTTTGGCTACAATGAGAGCAATTACCCAGCAATTGAAAAAGCTCGGCGTTGAGATTCGATAAGCGAAAATGACAATGCCACACCACGTATTAGAGGCCGACCCGGAACTTTCGCGGATGCTCTCGCGCGAGCAGCGGAAGGCGGTCCGTGCCGGCGGCCGCGCACAGCGCGCCGAATCGGCCCCGCCTACGAGGCCCTCGCCTGAGGCACTGACTGAAGAACGGATTATGGAGTTAAGAACCAGGGAGCGTCAACGCATTGAGGACGTGATTCGGATAATCAACAGAGAGTTCGGCGTTGGCGGGGGAAACATGGACATCCGCGGTAGACGGCCGTCTCATGCAATCTGACCTATGACGGAGAGCAACAAGAGAAAGAAGAAAGCGGCAGGCGGCGAGTACACGGCCAAGCAGATAACCGTCCTGCAAGGGCTTGATCCGGTCCGGAAGCGGCCGGGCATGTACATCGGCAACACGGCCAGCGAAGGCCTCCATCATTTAGTTTGGGAGGTGGTTGATAACTCGATTGACGAAGCCATGGCTGGCCGCTGCTCTCGGATTGACATGCGGTTGCAACCGAACAGCCGAGTGATCGTGAGCGACGACGGCCGCGGCATTCCGGTTGATAAGCATCCGGTGACCAAGAAGTCGGCGCTGGAAACAGTCCTGACCATGCTCCACGCCGGCGGCAAGTTCGGCGAGGGTGGGTACAAAGTCTCCGGCGGTTTGCATGGCGTCGGAGTTTCGGTAGTGAACGCGCTGTCCTCGTGGATGCGGGCGGAGGTCAAACGCGACGGCAAGCTGTGGGTGCAGGAGTATAAACGCGGCAAACCGACCGGCGCGGTCAAAGCCGTTGGCAACGCCCGCGGCACTGGTACGACGATTACCTTTGAACCGGATCCGACTGTCTTCTCGGTTCTGGATTTCAATCTGCAAACCGTCCTCGACCATCTCCGGCAGCAGGCCTACCTGACCAAGGGCGTGGTAATTCATGTTGTTGACGAGCGGATAAAGCCGCCTCAGCCGTATACTTTTTATTTCGAAGGCGGGATTGCTTCGTATGTGCGTCACCTCAACCACAACAAGGACGTCAAGCACGACAGCGTGTTCTACGTGGATAAGGAGCAGCATGGCGTGCGCGTGGAAGCGGCCTTGCAGTACACCGAGGATTTCAAGGAAACGATGTTCTCCTTCGCCAACAACATCTTTACGACCGAAGGCGGAATGCATTTAATCGGTTTCCGGACGGCCTTAACCCGGGCCATCAACAATTACGGTCGCAAGCAGGGTTATTTGAAGGAGAAGGACGAGAACCTGACCGGTGAAGACGTGCGCGAAGGATTGACCGCCGTGATTTCGGTCAAGGTCAAAGATCCGCAATTCGAAGGGCAGACCAAAGCCAAACTGGGAAACGCGGAAGTCAAATCAATCGTCGACAGCGTGGTGAGCGAGAGTTTAGCGGAGTATTTGGAAGAGCACCCGCGCGACGCCGAGGCGATGGTCGGCAAGGTGATTCTGGCGGCGCGCGCGCGGGTGGCGGCGCGGGCCGCTCGCGAAACCGTGCTGCGGAAAGGCGCTTTGGAAGGCATGACCTTGCCCGGCAAGCTGGCTGACTGCAGTTCGCGCGATGCCAGCCAGTCCGAACTGTTCATTGTCGAAGGGGATTCAGCCGGCGGCTCAGCCAAGCAAGGCCGCAATCGTGAATTTCAGGCAATTCTGCCGCTTCGCGGAAAAATCTTGAACGTCGAGCGCGCGCGCTTGGACAAGATGCTGGCCAACAACGAAGTTAAGTCGCTGATCATCGCTCTCGGTACCAACATCGGCGAGCAGTTCGACATCTCCGGCTTGCGCTATCATCGGATTATTGTGATGACCGACGCGGACGTTGACGGCGCGCACATCCGGACCTTGCTGCTGACGCTGTTCTACCGTTACTTCCCGGATCTGATCACGAAAGGCCACGTCTATATTGCCCAGCCGCCGTTGTACCGCGTGTCGCGCGCTAAGGAGTTTCACTACGCGTTTTCGGACGATGAACGCGACAAATTCGTAAAGCAATTGACGCCGACAAATGTGAAAGAGAAGGGAACCACAAAAGGCAAGAAAGCCGTTAAGGGCAAAGATGTTACGCTGAAACTTGATGGCGCCGTGATTGGGCTTGAAACTGAAGGGCAGGATGGATCCCCGGCTGCTGCCGAGGATGACAGCGTGAAAACGACAGGCGGCGTTACAGTGCAGCGTTACAAAGGCCTGGGCGAAATGAACGCTGAGCAGCTTTGGGAAACGACCATGAATCCAGGGACGCGCATCATGAAGCAGGTGACGATTGATGACGCGGAAAAGGCCGATGAGATTTTCGACATCCTGATGGGCGCCGAAGTCGCCCCGAGAAAAAGATTCATTCAAACCCACGCAAAGTCCGTGCAGAATTTGGATATTTAAAACCAGGTTCCCTGTTTGGGAACCTGGTGGCTTCTTTTGTTTTTTAGCTATGGTCAGTTGTATGCTGGTTTTTATGGTACGCATACAAGTAAGTTGTCTTGTTGTCGCCTCCACCTGAACCTCCGTCAAATCCTAGGTTAATGAGGTATTGCTCCGCTTCTCGAGCAACAGATGAGTTGCTACACGGATACGTCGTGTACACCCAAGTGTCAGACGTCTGGTTAACTCCGTGTTCCTCGAAGAGACGCTTTTTTGGATCTTCTGCGATTCCTGCGTACCATGCTGAGTAGGGAAGATTATGTCCCTTTACATAGCCGAGGATGATGTTTGCTTTCTGTACCGCTTCGTGTGTCATTGTTCTCCTTGTTATGTTATCTAGTCCGGGCGACCTTTGTTGTTGCGAACACCGGACTCTCAGCAGTTAGTGTACATGAACCTTCAGGAGTGTCAAGAAGTTCAGGATTTGTCTTGACGACTGCGTATTCCCGTGCTATAATATCCACAGGCACCAAATGCACGAAATTCAGAAAAAAATTCTTGAACTGAGTAGAAAAAAGAACATGGAATCCATGAGTCTACGTGACGTCGCGCTCGCGATCGGAGAAGACGACCGCTTCCCCGAAAAGATGCGGCACCACCTTCTTCAGTTACAAAAAAAAGGTTTTCTTCGTTACAATAGGGGAGGAGGGTCGAGAGTTATTCAGCCAGGGTCAGTAAGCGACTCTGGTGTGATAGCAATACCAATTTACGGCGCCGCAAATGCTGGTCCAGCCAGTATTGTAGCTCGCCAGAATCTTCAGGGGTATCTCATGGTCTCTAAGAAGCTTTTGAGTCGGAGCAAGAAAGACATTTTTGCCATCCGCATTTCCGGAGACTCAATGAATGCTGCAGATGTCGAAGGTAAAACAATAGATGACGGGGATTATGTCCTTGTTGATCCAGCATATCGTGCCCCTGCTGAAGGTGATTACGTCCTGTCAGTTATAGGGGACATGGCGAACATAAAAAAAATTCATCTTGATAAGATAAATGATCAAGTTGTATTGCTTTCAGAATCCACAAAGGACTACGCACCGATATTTATTCATCAAGAAGATGAGTACATTATCAACGGAAAAGTAGTTCAGGTCATTAAAACACCCAAACTATAGTCTCTATGAATCAAGACATAGACAAGAAACTCGAGGAACTGACGAAGAAAGTCGACGAAATGCATGCCGGGAGCGTCCAAAACCTGGACATCTAGCACGACTTGACTTCTTAATGGGCTCTTTGTAATGTTGCAGCTCGAGGTTGCAACTTGTGATATAATTCAATAGAGTTGCAAAAATCTGCTAACCATAGAGCTAATGTTTGAAGTCTTAAGAAAGTTTTTTGGGAAAAGACAGATTGAACCAGAAGCACTTTTGGCTTATTTTTATCGATTACCAGAAAAAATAGAAGTAAGCTGGGAAAAAGACGGTCAGTATATTATCGGAAGGATTAAAACTGATGATAAAGAATTTTTAACGCAGGGCATTGATTCGGATGATTTTATCGAAATGGTTAATGACGCCGTATATTCAGCCTACGAAATTCCAAATGATTATATAGAGGTGGTAAGCCAATTACGACCGTATTTTCCAAAACCGGAAGAGAAAGAAAAGTTAGAAAGCGTGGCGGTGACTCGATCCAGATTCAGCACGCATAAAGCCATTCCGCAAAGAGCATGACGGCAATAGTATGGCGGAGTTCGCTAATGTAAAAAGAAAAAAGTTTAGGAGTGCATTAGCGTGGCTGGGCAATAAGCCCGGCATCGTTGTTATAGAGGGGCACAAACATACGCTTATTAAATATGTTTACAACGGCGAAACGTATCCTGTGCCGACTGCTCACAAAGAAATCAATAAACACATTCTTAAATCTTTAGCAGTAAAGCTAGTAACATGGGGAATTTGTTCAGAGGACGATTTTAAAGATCGGCTATAAGAATTGAAATAAATCTGATGCGTACCAATCCTTTGACCTAACCTTCGGCGTGGCCGGGGCGTTTATTGAACATAGTGAATCGCAGGGTGTAGAATTTGAATATTTAAAGCCTTGATCAAAGCCATTCTCTTCGACATTGACGGCGTGCTGGTGGATTCGGTCAAGGCGAACGCGCGGTTTTATCGCGACGTGCTGGGACATTTTGGTTTTCCCGGTCCAACTGACGCCGAACAGGCCAAGCACAACCACCGGACGTTTATAGACAACATCCGCCTGTATGCGCCCGGCGCCAGCGAGGAGTTGATTAGGAAAATTTTCGACTACGGCGTAGCGCTACCCCATAGCCACGATATGCTCGAGTTGATGGATGGCGTTAAAGAAACACTCGAGCAATTGGAGAAACAATATGCGCTCGGCGTTGTTTCCAGTCGGCTCCATGCGTCAATTGGCAGCTTACTGGAGTACTTCAGTTTAAACCAATTGTTCCCAGTCCGCGTCGGATTTGAAGATACGGAAGAGCACAAGCCGCATCCGGCGCCGTTGCTGTTTGGAGCTAAGAAGCTCGGTTTGCCAGTATCGCAGGTCGTATACGTTGGTGACGCGGCTACGGACATTGAAGCGGCCAAGGCCGCCGATATGCGGATGATCCTCTACGCTGCCCAGCCGCTGCCGGGCCCGGATGTAACCATTGGGAAGTTTTCCGAGCTGCCGAAGTTTTTGCAGTCGCTGGACGTCAATGGCTTGTTGAAGTAAACAGTGGCGGTCGTCAGGTATAGTTGAACCCCGGTCATCGTCCGTGATGCCGGGGTTCGTTCTGTCTGAGACGGTGCTTCCCTCCTAGGAAGCGGGAACGAGGTGGATCTTGCCTTCCTGCAGCTCGAGCTTCCAGCCGTGCTTGTCCAGGTACGACAGGTGTCTTCCGGCTTCCTCGAACAGCTTGCCCTCCAGGAGTTCCGGATGCTTGGTGAAGAACGTAACTGCCGCGTGCAGGGGATCTGACGAGCCGACCGTGGTCTTCGGGGTTCGGGCGGCTTTTGCAGCAACCGGCCTCTTCTTGGCGAGCTTCTTCGCGCCCGCGTCGCCGCGCTGCTTGATGGCGACCTTGGCCTTGTGCACGAGGTAGCCATCCGCGGTCTTCTCGATCAGGCCCTTCTGGCGGAGCGCGTACCACTGATTCACGACGCTTTTCCCGAACTTCTTCTGGGCTTTGGCCAGCAGTTCGTGGTCTGGCCCGCCCTTCTGTTCGCCCTTGAGGAACGCATAGACCTCTGCTTCTCTGGGAGAGAGCTCCGATTTCTTCGGGGACTTCTGACCGCGCGGCATAGGTTCCTTCCTTCCGGTTGGGACTACTTTCATGCTGCCATCGAGCGTTGCATCCGGTTTCGTCGCTCCATCGGCGTTTGCAGAAACGGTACGCCGCGGAATAGCGTCAGGCTCCTTCTCGATCTTGGGCAACTTCTGTTCGACCAGACCGTGGACCACCTGGATTTCGTCCGCGACCAATGGACGGACATGGATTTTGCGGTAGTGCGTTTCGCTGAAGACCATGACCGTGATGATGGTGTCGCCGCGGTCAAGTTTCTTGATTGACGGCGGCGGCGGTGGCCCGGGATGCGAACGCGGTTCGGCCGGACCGAGTGAGGCACTTTCGACGCATCGAAGGGCATCGATCTTTTCGCACAGGGCTTCTTCCTCCGTGACGTGCGTCGCCGTTTCGTGGTGGCCTGATCGACGATCGGATACTGCCGGTTGCCGGTTGAAGAGCGCTGTTCCCGTCGGCGGAGGTCCTCTCCCGAGGTCTTTGACTGCGGCGAGAGCGTCGTGGTAGACGACGCCGGTCATGCTACCGTTTCGCGGGAACAGGAAGATCTCGTCGTAGAAGCCGTCGCCGGTCGAGCTGATGACGAGCACCTTTTTTGCTTCGGAGTCCGGTTTGACGGGTAACGGCTCGGTGAGGCGGTCTTTTCCGTACCGCCGCTTTCGTGCACCGACCGAAACCGAACGGACTGACGAGAGTCGCTCGAACAGCATTGCCGCCCTGATCGTATCCGGGTGGACGTCCTCCCTCGTGGTGAGTGGCATCGCAATCTCCTTCCGTGGGCTGAATACGACGCTTCCGTATAGTGACGCGGAACGGTGGCCTTCCCAAAGCCGTGTGATAGTCGCCGCAAGCGTGACCGGATCGGCGTTGATGCGCCGACGGGCGAAGATGATCTGATCCGCACCATCAGCCGGGTACCGGATGGTGACCCGCAGATCGCGGCGGCCTGGAACGCAGATGACAGTTCCGCAGGGCTGATAGCCGTCCGTGACGATCGGTCCGACCTGAACGTCGGTGATTTCCGGCAGGCATCGCACGCTCTCTGCAAAGGTTCGGGCGCCAGGCGCCCAGCCATAGAGTATGCTCTTGGCGGACACCGGACACCTCCTCCGTGAGGGTTGTAGTTATGCATAATGGAACGAGCGGTTGACGGTACTGACAGAGGGCTGGAGATATTTAACTCCACACTTTCTTTTTCGTCAATGTATAATCATTGACGTTTTTTGAACGCCCTGCTAAGGTTCTGCCGTTGTTGTAAACGGTTGTTTCTGGTTGGCCCTCAACTACTAAGGAGGAACGGGCCATGAGCGCGCGAGAGATCTTTGACAGCGCGATGCAGCGGTTGCAAGCATCATCCGGGTGGATGTATCTGCTCGAACGGGACGACTGGTTCAGCCGAACGCACGGTTCCGCGAAGGGAGCGGTCGCCCGGGGATACCTTCGAAGCCTGATGGCGGTGGAGGCGCATGAGGCTTTCGTCAACGGCATCAGCCACGGTGAGCTCGACGAGCTTGAGCGCCGGATCGATGAGTTCGGTCCGGATGAGACGGCGTACATCCGGCGGTTGGTGTTCAGCTACCGTCGGGCGACGCGGCTTCCCCGAGAATTGGTTCAGCGTCGGGCGGCCGTAACGACGGAAGCCCAGGCCGCTTGGCAGGCAGCTCGGGCGGCCAGCGACTTCTCGATGTTCGCGCCGCACCTCAAGGGCGTCATCGAGTTGGTTCAGGCTGAAGCGCTGGCGTACGGCGGCGTGGCAGGCGATCCATACTCGCTGTACGATGCACTGCTCCAGAGTTACGAGCCGGAGTTCACCACGACGCGCCTGATCAACGTTCTCGAGCGGGCGACGAGCTGGCTGCCCGATTTCCTCCGGACAGTTCGGCCGGACGATCGGGATGACCTTCGGGCGGCGATGGGTCCCTGGCCAGTCTGGGCGCAGCAAGCCCTCTGTCGGAAACTGCTCGAGTCGTTCGGATTCGACTTCGCGGCTGGCGGTTTCGACACGACGGTCCACCCGTTCTGTTCAACGGTCGGGCCGGACGACGTCCAGCTGACGACCCGGTTCGCGCCAACGGCCGTTCTCAAGGCGCTGTCGGCGACGGCCCATGAGTGCGGACACGGCCTGTTCGACCAGGCCAAGCCAGAGCTGCTCGCGTGGGGAATGCCGAGTGGGTTCATCTACTCGCTGGGCATCCACGAGACGCAGTCACGGCTGTGGCAGAATCATGTTTTTGGCAGCCGGGCGTTCTGGGAGTACTTCTCCGCCGAGGTCCGCGATCACGATCCGCAGCACCACGACATCGCTCCGGAGTATTTCTACCGGGCGGTCAACATGGTGCGGCCGAGCCTGATTCGGGTCGACGCGGACGAGCTGACCTACAACCTGCATATCCTGATCCGGGTGCGGCTGGAGATCCGGCTCCTATCGGGACAGCTATCGGTCAAGGATCTGCCGCAGGCGTGGAACGACAGCTACGAAGAGTTGCTCGGCATTCGGCCGGCGAACGACGCCGAGGGCGTTCTCCAGGATGTCCACTGGTCGAGCGGCAGTCTCGGTTACTTTGGGACCTACACGCTCGGCAACCTCGGTGCGGCGCAACAGTTCGCGGCCTTCACCCAGGTCGAACCGCAGTGGCAGAAGCAGTTCAGGCGGGGAGTGTTCGGACACCTGAAGGAGTTTTTGGGTCAGCGTGTCTATCCGTTTGGCCACACGGCCATGCTGGACGACCTGATCATCGAGGCGACCGGTCGCCCGCTTGCTCCGCAGTGCTGGATCGATCACATTCGCGGCAAGTTCGGACTGCCGGAGACTGTAGAGCCGGATACCGAAGTCGTGCGAACGGGGTCGGGGACCACGGCCGAAGGCTGATCACATCGTTCATATTCGTTTTTCTCTGACGCATCAAGCGTCAAAACCGAGCCCGCCTGGGATTTCTCCTGGGCGGGCTTTTCACATAGATATGCTTCCACCCCAGATCTCGCGAGAGACCCGGGGTGGGAAGTTGACGGTGCGATGCAGTCAGCCAGCCATCAGGACGTTGACGGCTTGCTCGACTGTGGAACTGGCGGTCAGGCCGTCGAACGAATCGACCCTCAGATGCATGGTTCGCGCCACGCGGCTGAGGACGGCGGTGTAGTCGCCGCCGAGTTCGGCCGAATCGGCGATGTCCACGCCGACGATTCCATACTGGTTGGCGATGGCCTGCCTGAGTTCGTCGCCAAGGCGGCGACGGCGCTTTTGCCGTTTTGTTAGACGAGCCATGGCTACTCCTCCGCTGACGCGGTGAACCCCGTTAGAACCTTGAAAGCTTATTGCGTCTCCCGTGGCGTTCTTGATTCTGACGGTTCTAACGGGGTAAACATGCCGACCAGCTCGGCCAACGTGGTCTCCGGCGACGGCGGTCGGTCAGGCATCGGCTCCCGGTTGAGCGCGAGCTGCATCTTCGCGATGATGTTGCGAAATCCAGGGCCGAGCTTGGTCCAGTTCCCGATCTGATCCACGGGAATTTCGGTGTAGCTCGCAATCAGCCGCCTGCCCATACTAGAGACGGTTTTTTGTTGTTCACGAACAGCTGCTGCGTTGCTGTGTTCCACAGACCCTCCTTTTTGGCAGCCAAATTGGCTGTACCTTACGCTCGCTACCGAAGCTTGTCAACCCCGTTAGAAGGTCATTTGAAAGTGAGCCGTTCATGAGTCTTCGGTCTTTCAAGTTGGCCCATACGCGCTCCTTGCTAACGGGGTCAATTGACAACAGGCAGCTCAATCAGTAGGATAGCAACGACTCGGTTCGGTTGGGCCCGCTGTTTAGCTCGATCGTTGACATCCGCCGTAAACCACGCTCGAAAAAGGGGGTAGTGCATGCACCTGCAGCTGGTTTCTCGAAAACAGGAGGGAGCGTTCCGGCGTTTCCTGCGTACGTGGCTCGATCGCGCTTTGTACGAACTGTGCGAGGGCGCCTTCGGCAACAAAGGAGGGTGGGCATGAATGTCATGGACGCGGTGTCTGCGGGGTATGGCATCGGATCTCTGCTGATCGTCTCCAGCGTGATCGGCGTGTTTTGCACCGGCTTCGTTTCGCCGAAGTTGCGGCGCCCGGTCGGTCGCGTCAGCGCGGTCGGGATTATCGCCGGCTTCACCCAGCCCCACGGAAGCCACGGGTGTTAACCCGTGGAGGAAGTGGAGAAGTAATCCCGAAGTGCAACCACCCCGAGGCCACGGCTGTAAACCCAGCACCATGATTTTGGTGCAGGGTAAAGCCGTGGAGCTGGGTTCACCATCGCGGCTATCGCCCTGGTTCTCGATCGCACGTTCGGTGCCGGCGTCAGTATCTTGATGTGAGCGAGGAGGGACCGTGCACTATTTTTTCGCCGTCGTCCTGGTGACGGTCTGCTACACGCCGATGTGGTTGTCCCTGCCGCGGTCAGGGCCGAGCTGGACACCGCCGTCAGGTCATGGACTGCGGATCGCTGCCTAAACAAGGAGGAAGGCATGCCTAGGGAAATAAACCTGCTGTTAGCCCTGGCCACATCCATCGTCGCCGGGGTAATCTGGCTGGTGTTTCTGGCGCGGGCCGCCCGGTACGGTTTCGATGGTGAGTTCGGTGATCTTGACCGCGGCTACCGCAACAGCCGGTTCAGCGTCTACGTCAGCATGTGGACCTTCGTCGTCGGGTACGCCGGCCTGGCGTTTTCCGCCAGCCATCCGCCGCTGCCGTTCGCTCCCTGGCTGTTCGTGGTGATGCTCTCGATTATCTTCTACGCCTGGGGAGCGTGGACTCGGGACATGATCAAGCCGGCGGTCTGGAAGTGGAAGGAAAAACAACGGCAAGCCAGGCTTCTTCGGGAAAAACAACTACAAGCGGGGGTTGTTCGGTAGCTACGAGCGCCTCGGACTGGTTTACACAACAGTCCGGGGCGTTTTTTGCGTAGAGCCTATCCTAAAAACCCATTCCGGCGCTGCGGGCCGCAATTTCGGGCTACGGCGCTTCGTCTCAGACTCAAAATATTGCGAATATTCCTCGTCTTCCGATCACCGCTCAGCGGGACCCCGCCTCGGCGGTGGCTCGCGCCTCGCCACGAAATTCCGCCCCTCGGCTCGAAAGCGATTTTTAGGATAGGCTCTATGAATTCTCAAATTGACAGCCGGTTGAGTACCGAGTAGGATGCGGGCGGGACAGACGTTGACGTTGTTGCCCGGAACGATCATTTCAAAGTCGACATACGGAACGGAGGAGTCTCATGGAAAAGCTACGGATCCGACGACCGGACGATTGGCACGTTCACCTGCGGCGAGGCGAGGTACTGCGAGCGGTCTTGCCGTATACGACGCAGCAGTTTGCCCGGGCGCTGGTCATGCCCAACACCGACCCGCCGATTCTGACAGCCGACGACGTGCAACGGTACCGCCGCGAGATTGCGGCGCCGCCGGGTTTCCTGCCGTTAATGACGGTCAAGCTGACGGCTCAGACCACACCGACCTCGATCAGCCACGCTTTCGAGCATGGTGCGATCGCGGCCAAGTTGTACCCGGTCGGCGTCACCACCAATGCTGAAGATGGTGTGGTTGATGAACACGATCTGTACCCGGTGTTCGCGGCGATGGAGCAGATCGGAATGGTGCTGTGCATTCACGGCGAGCGGCCGAATACGTACTGCCTGGATCGCGAGACCGCCTACCTCGACGTGGTCAGCTGGCTGGCGCGGACGTTTCCCCGCCTCAAGATCGTGCTTGAGCATATCACTTGTCGGGATACCGTGGCGTTCATTCAAAATGCGTCGGAGAGCGTTGCCGCCACCATCACCGTTCATCACCTGGTGCTGACGCTCGACGACGTCGTTGGCGACCGGCTTCGGCCGCACCACTTCTGCAACCCCATGCCGAAGTCGCCGGCCGATCGGTCGGCGCTGATTCACGCGGCCACCAGCGGCAGTCCCAAGTTTTTCTTGGGAACCGACTCGGCGCCGCATACGCGCGAGCAGAAGGAGTATGCGGCGGGCGCGGCCGGCATCTTCACCGCACCAGTGGCCATGCCGCTGCTGGCCACCATCTTCGAAGAAGAAGGCCGGCTGCAGTGGCTGGCACCGTTCACTTCAGAGTTCGGTGCTGACTTCTACGGGTTGCCGAAAAACGAGGGTCAACTGGAATTGGTTCGCGAACCGTGGACGGTGCCCGAAACGCTGGCTGGCATCGTGCCTTTCAAAGCCGGCGAACTGCTATCGTGGCGCGTCGACACGTGAGCGGAGGAATGTTCGTCGCATGCGTAAGGCGCCCTGGATTGGAACACCGGTCCAGGGCGTCGTCATATACGTCTTGGTCCGGCGGGGCGGGTACCGTCTAAGTACTTGACATGTAAACAATTGAGCTGTAAACTTTGTGGTGATGGCAAAACCTGTGGAAAACTCGACCAAAGACATCAGTATTCGGCTGCATAAGCTTACCTTTTTAATGGATCGGCTGGCCGAGCAAACCTTGCGGGAAGGGGCTGATTTGACCTTTGCCCAGTACCGGATGTTAATGGCTTTGCAGCGCTTCGGCGCGATTCCGCAGAATCGGTTAGCCGCTTTTCACGGTCTGACCGCCGGCGCGGTTAGTCGGAAAATTGAGGAGCTGGTGGAGCAGAAGCTGGTCGCCCGTGTCCAAAATCCGACTAATCGGCGAGAACACATTTTGACAATGACGAAACAGGGTGACGCTCGCTCGGCCAAGGCGCACCGGGTGCTGCATGCAACGTTTGCCAAGCTCTACGGCGTGCTGAATCAAGCCGAGCAAGAGGCTTTGCGCAAAACACTGACTCGCTTGTTGGGGGCGATTTGGGAAGAGGGCAGGCGAATCTGGTGTGGCCCCCGGATTTCATCAAAGAAGCGATGAAGTCTAACGAACGGTTTGCCCAACTCGCTGACGACGCGCGATTAGAGAAAACCGTGGCGGCGCTTCAAGCCAACGGCCTAAACGCCATGGTCGTGGCGAACGGCCAGGCGGCCAAGCAGAAAGCGCTCGAGCTGATTCCAGCCGGGGCCGAGGTATTTACCATGACCTCACAGACCATCGAGCAGGTTGGCTTGGCAAAGGAACTGAACGAGTCTGGTCAGTATGTTTCCGTGCGGGAGAGACTCACGGCCATGGATCGAAAAACGCAGGCTAAGGACATGAACGCTTTGGGCGCGGTGCCTGATTGGACCGTTGGCAGCGTTCATGCGGTGACCGAAGACGGCCACGTGTTCATAGCTTCCAATACCGGCAGCCAGCTCGGTGCGTACGCCTACGG
>JACQKH010000002.1 GCA_016204585.1 Candidatus Kerfeldbacteria bacterium | reverse complement strand
CCTTTCATGGGAAAGACGGAAGCGACATTCGCCGTCATCATTGAAGTAGAGGAACGCCTGGTCATCGCGGCCGACGTCGAAAGACGCCCTAAATTGGCCCCAACCAGCCAGGGCGCGGTCCAGCGGGGTTTCGATCCGCACAGCATCTTCTCCGCAATTAGAACAGCCGTTTCCGACCAACACAACCTTCAGGTCCATGCGATCGCACTGCTCAAGGCTGGATCCCTGCCCAAAACATCCAGCGGGAAGATTCAGCGGAGGCTTTGCCGGGAGCTCTTTATCTCTGGTCAATTAGAAGTATTAGCGGCTTGGCCATCTTCCGCGAAGGAACTCTGATCCCTTAACTATCTACAGTCAGACAGCTCGTTTTGAGGCAAGTACCGGTTTGGAGGGAACCTTGGCGTCCCAAACAAGGCCGAATTTGGAGAGAAAACTAATGACCCCCCAAGCGATGTCGAGCTCCCACCAATGACTCAGGCTATTCTTCGCGGTGCTGGCAAAGGCATGGTGGCTATTGTGAAGAGACCCGCCCAATGAAGGCAACATCAGCCAGTAATTGTTCGTTGCCTTGTCATCGATCCTAAAAGGCCTCGCGCCGAAGACATGACAAATGGAATTGATAGCGTATGTCATATGTTGCACTAAGAATATGCGCGCCAACCCACCCCAAATCATACCACTCAGGGCTCCCCATAACGACCCGCTGGCCAGACCTCCGATCAAAGCAGGCAGTGCCAGATTAGATAATTGCAATAGAAAGTAATGTTTTGTCGTAAAAATGACTATTGGATCTTCATAGATGTCCTTCGCATAACGGGCAGGGTTGGGCCGCTCCGGATAAAAGAACCATCCGATATGCGCGAAAACAAGACCCGCCAAACGATTGCGAATGCCAGAGCCGGACAAATTAGGCGAGTGTGGATCGCCCTCCATATCTGAAAACTGATGATGCCGCCGATGAAAAGCTACCCAGTAGGTAATGGGCCCTTGTACCGCCCAGGCTCCAAACAACGCTAGTAGAAACCTAATGACGGAAGTGGTCTTAAAAGCCCTGTGCGAAAATAGGCGATGGTAACCCATCTCAATCCCAAGGCTACTGAGTACATAGAGGATAAGAAAGAGTCCGGCGTCAACTACGCCCAGGCCGCAGTTCCAGGCAAGCCAGCACGCGGCTATGGCTCCTAAGAAAGGCAAGATCAGGGCAAAGACATATATGATACGCTCCCGCATCAAGACTTGTGGTGATGGGGAATAAACGTCGCCTGGCAGGGATGCCTGGCCGTAGGATTGCATTTCATCTTCCACCTGGGAAGTATAGTGCTCTTTACAAAGTTGTCAAGGCTAACTAAAGTGGATGTCAACCGAGAATAGAAATGTCCGGTAGATAAGGAGAATAGAAGTGTCCGGTTTTGTTGTTTGCTGTTGTGTGTTGCTTTGAGAGTTATTTCCTTGCCTTAGCCGTTTTGGTTCCTCGAAGAGAAGCCTTTTTTTCGAGGGAGACGTCTTTGCCTTGCCGTTGTCGTTCATTTCGTTGTTGGCGTGGGAATGAATTCGTGCAGGGCCGGTTGCCAGACTTGCATGCCATAACGCCGCCAAGGATGATCCTTAGCGGGCTTGTAGTAGCGGCGAATGGGTGAACCTGGGCCCGGCAGGCTTGATCGCTCTGGAGGCCGTTCTGGGCGTTTGGCGAGAGTCTTGAAGGCCAGGTAGCAATCCTTGAGGCGCAGGTGCATCGAAGCGTCAAGCCGGACTTCGACGAGGACTTTGTCCTTGGGCCGCACTCGCACCGGTTGGTCGGGCAAGACCTGCAAGAAGCGGCTTTTGAATCGCACTGTGAAGTCATTGAATACGGTACGCTCCGTGCGCAAGGAGAGAATTTCATTGAGATCGTGGCTAGGCAGCAGCGGCCTATGCATGTTGCTTGCATTAGCCGGCTCAATGGCGAAACGTGCGTTGTGCTCGGGGATGTACTGGTCCCAGAGGTAGCGATTGGCTGCCTCCATCGTCGATATGCCCCGTAGCCGCAGCTCTTTGACCAGGCGGTCCTGATGCGTGTCGAAACTGCGCTCGACTCGCCCCTTGGCCTGCGGGCTATCGGCGGCGATTACGTCAACATCGAGCTCGCTCATGGCCCGTGCAAACTGTGTCATCGGGTACTCGTCTCGTAGTTGTTCGTCGATCGAGGCCTGACGATTGACCCGGTAAATCGAGTCCTTATCAACGTAAAAAGCGACAGGTCTGCCCCATTTCTCGAGATAGGTCTTTGTGGCACGCATCAGCGTTAGCGTGTCTTCGACCTTGACGAACTCGCCGTAGAGGATCTGCGATGTGGCGTCGTCGATATAGATGAGCAGCACGCAGCGTGGTCCGCGGCCCTCTAGCCAATCGTGCTCGGAGCCGTCGAGTTGCGTCAGCATCCCCATACACAGCCGCCGTGGCCGCCAAGACCGGTGCTTCTTGCCCGGTCTAGCCCGACGCCAGAGTTCGCTTTTGATCATGAGCTTGCGCACCGTCCAGGTGCTCACCCGTATGCCGTGCAACACCTCCAGCTTTTCTGTCGCGAACTGGGGGCCAAACCCCTTCCAGAGTGGATTATGAAGAGCACCCAGCGCCTGCTCAAGCATCTCGGTAGCGAGCTGATGGTT
>JACQKH010000032.1 GCA_016204585.1 Candidatus Kerfeldbacteria bacterium | reverse complement strand
GTGTTATCGTTGACGATGTTGACGAGGTAACGCTCGGAGGTGTTGGAGGAGTTGGAGACGACGTTGATGCCGGTGCCGGTGGTGAGGGCATCAAGGTCAGGGATATCAATGGCGCGGCCGGTGGTTAAGAGAGCAGCAGAAATGTTTACAATATCCGCTGTTGTGTTTTCGGCATCGATGTCCAAGGCAATGACGCCGGTAGCGTCCTGATTAATCTGGAAGGCGAAGGATGAGTCAGTGCCGGATGAGCTGGGGTTGCTGATGATGAGGGAGTCGTCAGCGCTGGTTAAGGCGATGGTGGCATCCGAGCCGTCAGCGTCATTGTCGTAGGCCTGCTGGAGGGTGACGGTGGTGCCGGTGGCGATGTTGACCAGGCCGCTGCCGGTGCCCTGGTCGAGCTTCCAGACGTCGTCGCCTTCGTCGTAGACGATGCGGGCGTCGTTCGCTCCCCGCTCCAGGTGGACGAGGGCGATGTCGACGTCGTTGGCGGCGGTGGCGGACAATTCAAGCATCTTGACGAGCGTGGCGGTATTGAGGGCAGTACCAGTAATGTTGATGAGGGCAGTATCGGTAGCGAGGGTGTCAGCGACGGTAGCCTGG
The DNA here is from genome assembly GCA_016204585.1 of Candidatus Kerfeldbacteria bacterium. Classification (GTDB taxonomy): domain Bacteria; phylum Patescibacteriota; class Patescibacteriia; order SBBC01; family SBBC01; genus JACQKH01. The sequence continues at coordinate 1,769 of JACQKH010000032.1, read as the reverse complement.
ATGAGGTTGCCAGAGGTTAAGGCGGAGCCGTCGAGGCTGACGATGTCAGCGGTAGTGGCTTCAGAGTCAATCTCAAGAGAGAGGCCGTTGCCGTTCTGATCGATGAATTGAGCAGTTTGGGCGGCATCCTGTTTGATGCGGAGCGCTCTGGCGCCAGAGGCTGAGCTGTTGTCTTGGTCAATGTTGACCAGATAGCGCTCTGATGTGTCAGAGGAGTTGCTGACGACGTTTATGCCAGTGCCGGTGGTTAGTGCATCCAGGTCTGGAAGATCAATAGCACGGCCGGTGGTGAGGACGGTGGCGGCGATGTTAAGGACGTCTGTAGTGGTGTTCTCGGCGTCAACGTCGATGGCGACGGTGTCGCTGGCGTTGGAGTCGATGAAGGTGTTGTGGGCGACGATGTCGTTGCCGACAAAGTTGTGGGTGTGCTCTACTTCGATGTCATAGACTTGTTCAGGGCTTTGTTGCGTGATGGCAGCAATCTTAACCCACATGAACCCGGTAGATTTCGAGCTTGACAGGCTATCTTGGCTGCCATATAGTAAAGACAGCAACAGTCTCCCGAGGTCATACTCGGGAGTTGTTTTTTTGTTACTCCCCAGCTCGACATGGGCGCGGACAGTATCAAGCGACACATATTTTCCCTGGCGTAGTTCCCAAGCCATCGTACTGTTGTAGGCCAGGAAAATGACTTTCTTGCCTTGGCTGAGGGCGTAATCGCGCACTGGAATGTAGTCACTGTCGCCGCTCATGATGGCTACCACATCAAGATTGTTGATCCGACGGGCAACATCCATAGCAATGTCCACGTCGACATCTCCTTTCGGAATAAGGCGGCTGCCGGCCTTGATGTATTTGAGCTGCTTCAGTTTGAGGGTGACGGCGGAACGAATTTTGCCGAAGTACCGGAGCGATTTTGCCCGATTAGTATCACAGGGGGCCGGCTCGGCCGCGTAGTAATTAACGAACCGTACGTCGAAATGCTTAGCTAGCTGTTGCCTGATCTTATGGTAATCGAGGCGCCAGCCGGCTTTCTTTTGCGCGTGATAGAGATTGGCGTCATCGACAAAGAGACCAATTTTCGGCTTGGGCGCAGCAATATGATCACCTGGCTTCAGATCGTCAGCAGTTATCCAGCCAGCGTGTGGAAGAGGCGAGGTATGTTTGACGGCACGGCCCGAGGGTTTTTGGACCAGGTACGGATGATTACCGGTGGTGCGGATGGAGCGGCCATCTTCAGTGGTCAGATGATAAATTGGCTTTACCCCCATGGCCATGAGATTTTTGACGCGGCGCCAGACGAAGCGGCCGGTTTTTTCATTAAGGGAGAGGATTTCGTCGCCGGACTGGATGTCGGTGATGGGGACGTTCTCCCACTTCTCTGTCCACTCGCCTTTTTTGTTCTTTCGGCGGCGCCGGCGCCGTAAGCGCGTGTCTCCCGTCACGCACTGGCCGACGAGGTGAAACTCTTGGATAGGAGCAGTGGTGCCGAAGCCGACCAGGCCGCCGGTGGTGATGAGGGCATTAGCAGCAGCGGCATCCTGCTGGATGCGGAGCGCGGTGGCAGAGGTGGCGAGGGTGTTATCGTTGACGATGTTGACGAGGTAACGCTCGGAGGTGTTGGAGGAGTTGCTGACGACGTTTACGCCAGTGCCGGTGGTGAGGGCATCAAGGTCAGGGATATCAATGGCGCGGCCGGTGGTTAAGAGAGCAGCAGAAATGTTTACAATATCCGCTGTTGTGTTTTCGGCATCGATGTCCAAGGCAAT
>JACQKH010000023.1 GCA_016204585.1 Candidatus Kerfeldbacteria bacterium | reverse complement strand
TTGCCAAAGAGCACGCGGCGCAGGAACTTCCTGATCTGCGCCTCTGATGGTATCTGTTTGAGGTGGTACATGTCCATAGGATACTCCTTGGATCTGGACCACCAGGGTTACATTACCCAAACAAAGCAAAAAATCTTTATTTGAGTTGCAAACTGCTGTTGGTTTGCTAGAGTACAACAGTGCAAAATTATGATCGTGTCATGCTATGAAGAGCGCGCTTGAGGAAGAAAGACATTACCTGACAACCTCGCGATTGCTGGTTCTCTCATCTTTGCGCTCGCTGGCTAAACAGTGCCGGAGGGGATTTCAGGATGCCCGGCGGGTGGCCTTTCCGCGCCAGTATCGGTCAATTGAAGGGGTGGTAGTCTGTGGCATGGGCGGTTCGGCTCTAGGTACTGATGTCCTGCGCTCGGTCTACGCGCGTGAGTTAAGAGTCCCCCTGACGATCGTCAACGATTACACCCTGCCAGCTGCCGCTCGTCGTCAGACGCTGGTGGTGCTCTCCAGTTACTCTGGTAGCACGGAGGAAGTCCTGGCCGCCAGCCAGGAGGCGCGCCGGCGCAAATGCCTCATCACCGGGCTGACCCAGGGGGGAGCGCTGGCGACGCTGCTCCGTCAGTACCGTGTCCCCTGGTATCAGATTGACGGTAGCGCCAACCCCTCTGGCCAGCCGCGGATGGGACTCGGATACAGTATCATGGGACAGCTCGGCCTGCTGACCGCCCTTGGACTGATGCGCGTGTCACAGTCGGAAGTTCTGGCTCTCACCGCCGCGGTCGAGGAGCAAATCCGTGAGCGCGATTCCGGCGTCCCGCGGAAGAGCAATGCGGCCAAGCAGCTGGCCGAACGTTTATACGGGACGATCCCGGTGCTGGTGAGCGGTGAACATCTGGTCGGCAGCATGCACGCCTGGGCAAACATGCTCAATGAGACAGCCAAGACCTTGGCCGCGTCGTTCCCGCTCCCTGAATTAAACCATCATCTGCTCGAGGGCCTTCGCTACCCGGGATCTACCAGACAACTGAACTTCGTGTTTGCCGATTCGTCTAGCTTAAGTCAAAAACTTCGATCGCGATTGCGGATTACTAGTCAGCTGGTGGACCGCCGCCACATCTCGACTGTCGTCCAGCGGGTGCACGGCCAGACTCTTCTGGAAGAGGCGTTTGACGTACTGACGCTCGGCGGATTTGTCAGCTTCTACTTGTCTATTCTCAATCACGTTGATCCGCTGGCGATTCCCACTGTTGACGAATTTAAGCGACGGCTCGGACGGTCTGGTTGAGCAGTTTGTTCGAGTGCGACGTCGGCCTCCGGTCACCCATGCTTGGACAGGAGGTCGACGTTTAATTTTCATGCCGGCCGTTCGGTTTTTCGGAAGGAGAGATTGAGTTGTCTTTGAGCTATTGTCCTGGGTATACTTCTTCTATATGAATCAGTCGCGAACGTCCGCCGCCCGACTGGTCGCGTGGTACCGCCTACACCGCGGCTGGCTCGGCTATTTAGGGATTTTTTCTTTGGCCTTTCTGTTGTTTGCGTATTCCCAGTACCAACCGATTTTCGCCGATCCCGACTCGTTCTACCACGCCAAAGCGGCCGTTCTCCTTCGCGATGGCCGTTTCACCACGACGTTCGCGGCGTTGCCGTTTACCACCCTGGCCCACTCATACGCTGACCAGCACTTCCTCTATCACCTGCTGCTGGTGCCATTCGTGTCAGTTATCGATCCATTGATTGGACTGAAACTGGCGACCGTCGTTCTCGGTTCGTTGATGGCGCTGATTTTCTACTGGTTCCTCCGACGCTGGAACGTCCGCTGGGCGTTCGTGACCACCATCCTTCTGCTGCTGGTAAACCCGTTCATGTTCCGGATGAATCTGGCCAAGGCCTCGAGTTTGTCTATCGCGCTGTTGCTGATCGGCTTGGCCACCGCCTTTTCTTATCGTCCGAAGCTTCTGGCCGTGATTGCCTTTGCTTACGTTTGGTTTTACGGTGGTTTCTCGCTGCTGCTGCTCAGCGTACTAGTTTTTGCCGTCATCAGCGCGTTGCACCGACGATATCTACGTCGGGAAGACGGCAATACTTTTCTCCAGCGGGTACGCGCGTTGCTCGGTCGAGCATTTCGTCACGGACGCGTGCGGCAATTGAACTTTCAGCTGGCCGCGGCCGCGGTCATTGGCACAATAGTTGGTCTAATAGTTAATCCATTCTTTCCTTCCAACATTCGTTTCTACTTCGATCAGGCCGTGCGGATCGGCTTGGTGAACTATCAGAAGGCGATTGGTGTCGGGGGCGAGTGGTATCCGTACAAATTCATCGAACTAGTGGCAAACACGGTGATCGTGGCAATTCCTCTAGTTGTGGCCTTGGTGCTTTTCATCCTTTACTTCCGGAAGCAATCGTCGCGTTCGATGACGCTATTCGTGCTGTGGTTGTTTTTCTTCGTTCTGACTTTGAAGTCGCGGCGCTACATTGAGTATGAAGTGCCATTCGGACTTTTGTTCTCCGCCTTTTCTCTAAATGACTCGCTTCAAGGTTTTCACTGGCGCCAGTTCTGGCGCGAGACCAGGCAAAAATATTTTCGGCGATGGGCGGGAGTGGCGGGGGCCGCCGCAATCGCGACTTACGCCGCCATCCTCTTGCCAACCGTTGTTATAAGAGATTTTATCAGTCAGCGTCATGACTTGGCGAACGGATTCCGACTGGGCCTGTTTGAGCAGGAGAGCCGGTGGATCGTCGACCACGGCAATCCTGGAGCCGTTGTCTTTCACAGCGACTGGGACGAATTTCCAATTCTTTACTACTACAACAGTTCGAGTCGGTACATTGCCGGACTTGATCCAACCTTTCTGTACCTGGAAAACAAAGACCGATACTGGCAGTGGGCGAACGTGACCATGGGAAGAGAGACGGGCGATGTTTACCAGATCGTGAGAGGAACTTTCAACGCCGATTTTGTCTTGGTGGAGCGCGACCACACCGCCATGGACTCGCTCATCAAGAACGACGAACGCTTTACCTTGGCATTCGACGGTCCTGATGCAAAAATTTATACTGTTCAGTGAACCAACGCAGCGTATGGTTAGCGTATTGATTTGACCAAGTCGACGTGATCCCGTTAGAAAGACCGCTAATCATCCGTTACCAGAAAAATATCCTTACGAACACTTTATATGCTGACTTTCTAACGGGATGATCGGTCTTGACGCACTGCTGCTCTTCCCGCTGGCGCTCAAGTTCGTGGCGCTGTTTCAGAGCCGTTCCTCGGTCTATCAGTTTGCGACAGAGGAAAGGTTTTTGGTGTTTCCGATTATCACGCTTATCGTCCTTGGCATTTATCTCGGCGTTAGCCTCGGGCGGAGAACGACGACGAACGCCAACACCCGTCTGATATTGGTCGGACTTTTGGGAGTTTTCCTGGTCGGATCGCTGCTGGCTATTCAGATCGCGGTCAGACAACAAACGCGACCCTACTTATTCATCCACGACGGCGCGGTGCAAACCGAAGACGCGATAGCGGCGCTGCGCCATGGCCAGAATCCCTATGCGATTGATTATTCGCATCGAACATTCGGAGCATTCGTAGACGGATTCTCTGAAGCCACCAGGCCTAACCCGGCCTGGACGCATTATGTGTATTTGCCTATGCAGTTCGTGGCTGGCGTGCCGTTCGCCGCGTCAAGTGATCGGCTGTTCGGGTGGTTCGACGTTAGGTTGATGTACGCATTGTCATTCGTGATAATGTCGATGGCCGTGCTGAGGCTCTGTCAGTCTCGAGAGCGCAAGATTCTAGCGACGATATTCTTGTTCTTCAATCCGATCTTTGCTGGTTTTTTTGTGAGCGGCTTTAACGACGTTTTCTTCCTCGGGTGGATCGCGCTTGGCGCATTGTTGCTTCAGCGGCAGAAGACTTTGTGGGCCGGATTTGCCTTTGGGGCGGCCTTTGCGAGCAAGCAGTCGGCTTGGTTCTTGATTCCGTTTTACCTCGGGTATCTGGCGTTTAGAGCTTCTCCCGGGAAACGGTGGCAAGCAGTCGCTCGACAGGCATGGCCGGCCTTGCTGGTGGCGGTGGCCGTACTCGCGCCGTTTATTGTTTGGTCGCCGCCGGATTTTTTTGACGATATCTGGCAGTATCCTTCCGGAGCGGCCGCACTCAGCTATCCGATTTCCGGTATGGGATTGAGTCAACTTCTGCTATCGGCCGGGGTCATTCATTCGATGTGGGATTATTACCCGTTTTGGATCATTCAAGCGGTCGTCGGCATTCCGTTGATGGTGATTTTACTACGGTGGCTGAAGTCAAAACTGACGGTCAGTCGGATGATTGCCGCGTACGGAATATTTTCCCTGGCCCTCATTTTTATTTCTAGGTATTTCAATGACAGCCACCTTGGCGCCCTTTCCGTGATTTTTCTTATTTCCTTTGCTGCCGATCACCAGCATGATCACGATGCCAGACTCGAATCACCCGCGATGGACGTTTCTCAATCCACTTAAGGAGGTCTTGGCGCCGACTAGCGCCCGGACGTGGGTACTCTTCTTTTTTGGTTCACTCATGGCTTGGTTGGCATTTCCGTTTCTCCGCGTGGCAGCGTTCAGCATGATCGCCTTGTCGCTTCCCCTGATGGTAGCGTTGATGGTTTCCGTGATCAGCGATTACAGCGGTCAGCCGCGATCTCACGCTTGGATTGTAGCGCTGGCCATTGGATGGATGGTCATGCTGGTGAGCATCAGCTTGGCGCGACTACCGAAGCGCAACTCGGACGAAGCGCTGCTGACCGAAGTCGCGCTCCAAGGCATGACGCAAGGAATCAATCCATATTCGCGAGATTACCGCGGAACCCAGCTAGATACATGGGTGGGAGATCTGCGGGAGTTTGGCGGCGTCCACCCCGTCGCCACACGCTACATCTACTTGCCTGGACATTTGGTTTTAAGCATGCCGTTTTACGTTATCTTAAAAAAAATTTCCGGCTGGTACGATCAGCGGGTTGTTTACCTTGCGGCCTATCTGATGCTAGTGGGGTTATCATGGTGGTCGCTTCGCGTCTCTCCGCTACGCGACCCGCTTGTCTTGAGTCTAGCGCTTAACCCTTTCCTCTTTTTCGTTTTCAATGGTTTCAACGATCTTCTGGTGTTGAGTTTGTTGTCGGTTGCTGGGTTCGCGATGGCGACGCGGCGGTTATCCGCAGCGGCGGTCATTCTCGGCCTGGCCATTGCCACCAAGCAAAGCGCCTGGGTCTTAGCGCCGTTCTTCCTGCTCGCCCTACATCAGGCCGGCCAATCTAAATGGTCTTCCACGCTCCGGTGCGTGGCGATCACCGTCGGCGTTGCCTTGCTCGTCTTGCTGCCATTTGTCATCTGGTCGCCGGCGGATTTTTATGACGACACAATCCGGTATTTCACTTCGGGCAGCCCATTTTCAAACGCGGGCGAGGGGATAAGCGGACTATTGCGCGCTATCAGCCCGAACTCTCCAGGGCCGTTTCCGTTTTGGACATGGCAGGTATTTTTCTCTCTGCCGATCGTGGTCACGCTGCTATGGAGGTCGCGGATACGCCCTTCGACACAGAAGTACTTCTTTTTCTCGGCCCTGGCCTTGTCGGCGGCGTGGTTTTTTTCACGCTATTTCTTACCGGCGCACATGAGTGTTATCATCATACTTATCACGCTGTCCTTTCTGATCGGTGAGGTCGAAAGAACTAACAAATCCCTATGATGCCACGCGCGGCCATTATTTTGCCGACCTACAAAGAAATCGAAAACGTGGCAATTCTAATACCCAGATTATCGGACATAGATCGTCATTATGAGGTTATCCTCATCGATGATCATTCACCTGACGGGACGGCCGACCGGGTGCGTGAGCTCGCGCAAAGTTACCCGGTGAAACTGCTGGAGCGTAACGGAAAACTGGGATTGGCCTCGGCGGTTATTGACGGAGTGGTCAAGCTCGCCCGCGCGCCGATCGTGGTGGTAATGGACGCCGACCTTTCGCACGACGAACGAATCATTCCCGAGCTGGTGGCGAGCGTTGAGGCCGGCGCCGATGTGGCGATCGGATCGCGTTTCGCCTCAGGCGGTTCAACCGAAGACTCGAGGACTCGGCGATTCTTCAGCTGGGGCGCAAAACAAGTAGCACGATTGTTGCTCGGCGTTCGCGTGCAGGATCCAATGAGCGGCTTTTTCGCCATGCGTCGTGACGCGTTTAACAATCTCGTTCCAAAGTTGAAGCCGAAGGGGTTCAAGATACTACTCGACATACTGGTGCGTTTGCGGCCAGAGCGAGTGGTCGAGGTGGGATACCTGTTTCGCAGCCGTCAAAAGGGCGAGAGCAAGCTGACTGGCGTAATCGCCGGACAGTACTTCCGCATGATTTGGGACCTCTGGCGCGATCGGCGATGAAGACTCGTCTTTGGCTGCGGCCAGACATCCTGGCGCTAGCGGCGGCGACCGCCATCCTCGCGTTTTGGTGGTCAGTTGGCGCCGGCAGAGAACTCTGGTTTGACGAACGATTTGTTCAGGTCGTCAGCCGGATGAAATGGCCGGAGATGTTTGATCTGTTGCGGTATGAAAACAACCCGCCACTGTTCTTTTTTCTTGCCAACATCTGGCAGCGTGCGGTTGGTAGTAATGAGGTGGCGCTTCGAATCCTTACCTTGGCCCCAACCATCGGCCTTCTTGCTGTTATTAGGAGTCTCGCGAACAAACTGGCCGGTTCACATATTGCCGCGCTAAGCGTCATTCTGACAAGCGTTTCCGGGATGGTGGTAGCCCAAGCCGGAGAGTTTCGCATGTACCCATGGCTGACTTTGTGGGCCGCGCTGGCGTTGCTC
>JACQKH010000008.1 GCA_016204585.1 Candidatus Kerfeldbacteria bacterium | reverse complement strand
CCAAGCTAGACGATAGGGCCCTGGTGGCGACGGTCTCAGAGCGTAGCAAAAATTAACGTTTGATCAAAACCTAAGTTGCCACGCCTATCACCACCGGCTACCCCTGCATCCCATCCACGTGAGCCAGTGCGATGGCGGCCAGGAGGGAAATCACGGACATGTTGAAATAGAAGGCTGAACTCAAATAGATCTGTTGCCCAGAGATCTCGGTAAAGAAGGCGAACACCCCCATCACCAGACCGAACCAATAGAATGTCTGGGCCATAACTTTGTTATTGAACTTCATGTACATGCTATCACCTCCTTTCGCGGCGCTTTTTTTAGCTGGCCAGCTTTACTTGGCGGCCAGCCTTAATAGCTTGTTCCACGTAACGATTAGAATACCCCCATTCATTATCGTACCAGGCCACGACTTTGACCAGGTCGTTATCCACAACGTTGGTCAGTCGCAAGTCAACTATAGCTGAATGTGGGTCTTGGAGGAAGTCGGTGGAAACGAGCGGGAGATCGGTCACGCCTAGTATGCCTTGCCAACGCGGCTGTCTAGCCGCCCGTCGGAAGGCCGCGTTGACTTCGGCCGCGGTCGTCCGGCGCTTGGTGACGAAAGTAAAATCCGTGACTGAAACGCACGCGGTCGGCACCCGGAAAGCGAAACCGTCGAACTTTCCCTTGAGTTCCGGCAACGTGGCGGTGGTCGAAATGGCCGCGCCGGAAGTGGTCGGAACGATGTTGATGGCGGCCGCCCGGGCGCGCCTAAGATCTGGGTGAAGCGGCGGCACCGGTCCGTCAACCAGGTTCTGCTCGGCTGTATATGAATGGATGGTCGTCATGGTCGCTTTGCGAACGCCGAAACTGTCGACCATGACGCTGGTCACCGGGGCCACGCAGTTGGTGGTGCAGGAGGAGTTAGAAAACACCTGATCGCCCCGGTTCGACCGATCGTTGACGCCGAGGATGTACGTCCGAATGTCGCCGGCCCCCTTAACCGGCGCCGACACGATTACTCGCTTGGCCCCGGCCTTGAGGTGAACGCCGGCCGCGCCGTCGGTCACAAACCGACCGGTTGATTCCAAGACCACGTCTATTTTCAACTTCTTCCAGGGTAACTTCTTCGGATCTTTTTCCGACATAAAACGAACCGATCTGCCGTCCACCACTAAGCTAGTCCCTCGTGCCTTGACCTGATGGTCCCATCGTCCATAAACTGAATCGAACTGGAGAAGATGGGCCATCACCTCAAGACTTCCCAGGTCATTGATGGCCACGACTTCTAGCGCCGGCTTGGTTACCGCGATTTTGAAGGCCGTTCGGCCGATCCGACCGAAACCGTTGATAGCGACGCGGATGGGCTGGTTTGTCACTTTTTTGGTCATGGTCAATTCTCCTTGTGGCCTTGTTACCCTTTGGCGGCTTGGCCGGTTAGAAAATCCTTGGCCGCCCCGCTCGACCCGAAGTCGCGCAACTTCTGAGCGACGAGGCGTTGGACTGATTCAATTGACGGTTCGAGGATGATCCGCGGATCATACTCTTCGGCGTAGGCCTGCAGGGTATGCCGCAACCGGCTGGTAAAGGCATGCTCGATTTCGGTCACGATGTTGATGACCCGAATCCCGCCGTTAACCGCCAGCCGGATGGCTTCCGGTTTGAGGGCTGAGGCGCCATGAAGTACCAGCGGAACACTGGGGATCCGGCCGTGGATGTGATTGAGTCGATCCAGGTCTAAGGGCGGCGCGCCGCGTTCCATCTTAGCGATGCCGTAGACATTGCCGATTGCCACGGCCAGCGAATCAACGCCTGTGGCTTTCACGAAGGATTCGGCCTCAATCGGGTCGGTCATATACTTCTCGCGAACCAAGGCGGCAATGCTGTCGTCGGCTTTTTTCAACTGCCCGATTTCGCCCTGCGCCTGGACTCCGTGTTTGTGCGCGTAGTCAACGGCCTGCTTAGTCAGAACGACATTCTCGTCATACGGCAGATCCGAGGCATCGATCATGATCGACGAGAAACCGGCGTTGATGCATTCGGCGATCGAACGGAAATTTCTGCCATGATCAAGATGAAGCGCGACCGGCACGTTGACCGCGGCATTTTTCGCAATGGTCTCGACGATGTGCGTGATTGGCTTCAAGCCGGCGTACTGAATGGTCGTTTCCGTCACCTGGATAACGACCGGGGCATTCGCGTCAACCGCACCGCGGATAATGCCGAGCGTCATCTCCAAATTGACGGTATTGAAAGCGCCGACCGCGTACCCGTGGTGCTGAGCGTGAGCGAGGAGTTGGCGAACGGTGACAAGCATCGGTATTAGCCTAATACTTTAAGAAGATTCACTAAGGTGGTAACGTTCTGGCTAGCGCGGCCGAGTAGCACGCCGTGAATGTTCTGGCGGTCAATGAATGACCTGACATTGTCAGGAAAGACGCTACCGCCATAGACGATGCGCGTGTGTTTATCGGTCAATCGCTCGCCCAAGGCATCAACTAGGGCCTGGTGAACGACCGCCGCCATCGTCATGACTTCCTCGGGTTCCGCCGGTTCTTCCGCCCCCACCGCCCAGATCGGCTCATAAGCTATCACGATTTCCTGGCCGTGCCTCGGCGGCGGCAGGTTGTGCAGAGCGCGGAGAACTTGCCGGGCCACTACCCCGGTCTGGATATTGCGCTGTCGCTCGACGCGACTCTCGCCGACGCAGACGATCGGCGACAGTCCATGACCGATCGCCACCAGACATTTTTTGTTCACCTCAGCGTCAGTCTCATTAACGTCGCGCCGCCGTTCAGAATGTCCAAGAATAACGTAGCGACAACCAAATTCTCTAAGGTCTCCGACCGCCACCGCACCGGTGTGTTCTCCGCGGACCTCACCGAAAACGTCCTGGGCGCCGAGTATCAAACGAGATGAACCGAGCGAATGGCGGACAAGCGACAAGGCCGTGAAACTTGGACAAACGACGATATCACAAGAAACCGGCAAGCGCTGAACCGCCAGTTCTTGGGCCAGCCGATGAGCTTGCGACGGGCGAAGAGCCATCTTCCAATTCCCGACCACCAACGTCCTCAGCCGGGATGACTGGTGCGCTCGGTTGATACGACGCGTCGTGAGATTCTTTCGAATTCGTGCCGAACGACGTTTCACCTTTCCAGTATAGCACGTTATGAATCCGAATCAGTGCGGGGAAGAGAAGCGGCCGGTTTAGCGGAAGCCGCTGCCCCTGGACTGCCGGTCGTCCGTTCTGATGTATGCAGAAACTTGTCCAGCGTCTGGTCGTGGTTAAGATTGACGTAGTCAGGCAGTTCGCCGACCTGGCGGATCCCGAGATGCCGAAGAAAGTCAAAAGAGATTTCATAGAGCGTCGTCATCTTGTGCCGGTCTTCCCTCGAGGTTATCAGACCGCGGATCATCAGATGACGTAGGATTAAACTACAGTTGACCCCGCGGATAAGGTCGATCTCTGACTTTGGCAGCGGACCGCGATAGGCGATGATGGCCAGCGTTTCCAGCGACGGTCGGGTCAGCTCACCACTCCGCTCTTCTTTTAAAAAATCGCTTACGATCTTGGCGTGGAGCGAGCTGGTTACCATCTGCGCGCTCGAGGCGTGCTGTGAGATTTGAATCCCCCGCTCGGCGGTGTTGTAGAATTGCTTGAGTCGGTCGACGGCGGCCTGCACCGCCGCGACTTCAACCTTGAGCAACGAGGCTATTTTGGAAAAACTCATCGGCCGCGAAGCGACGAATAGCAAACTCTCCACTTGGCCATCTAGATTCATACGGATGGTGTCTCAGAGTTCAGTGGCGCCGCCCCGCTTTCTAACGCCTGGGCGATCTGGATTTCTTCGAAGTTTCGATCCTGCACAACCGCGGCCGTACGTTGCTTGACCAATTCCAGCAACGCCAAGAACGTGACGATCACGTCCATTCGTGAGGTGGCGCTGGCCAGTAGTTCACGAAAACTCAAGACCGTTCGTTGTCTGATGGCTTCACGGACCGCCTGGATTTTTTCTTGAAGAGACAGCGCCCGCGAAATGGTCGTTTCGCTTACGATCATCAACGGCTGCAAAGACGACACTACACGCTGGAACATCTGGTGTAGATCGTCCGGGCTGAAGCTAACCGGCGGACTGAACATTGGCTCAAGTAAGGCCGGGTGCTCGCGTCCGTACATCACCCGTCGTCGATGGAATATCCGCCTGATATTATCGGCTGCACCAACGAACGTCTGATAGAGCTTGAGCTGATCGGCCAGACTTAAACCCTCCTCGGCCGGGAAATCTAGCTGCGGTAACAGGATGCGAGACTTAATCAACAGCAGCTTGGCGGCCACCACCAGAAAATCAGCCAGCTCGTCCGGATGAAGACGCTCGACCCGTTCGAGCGTCCCCAGGTACTGATCCGTCACATCCGCCAGCGCCACGGTCGAGATATCGAGCTGGTGCTGCTCGATTAATTGCAACAGGAGATCAAGCGGGCCTTCGAACTGTTTGATTTTAATTTCGATCATCGGCTCTTCGGCGAGATCGCTCGTTTGCTCGTGGCCACCGGTTTGGCTTGCAGCTTCAGTCCGGTCTTTTTACCGAACGCTCCCACCCGCGGTTCCTCAAGTTTCAGATAATGCGCAACTTTCATCCGAATGGCGTGCTGAAAGCTGCCGCTGCCGAAAAGCGCCTGCTTGACTTTGGCCAGTCCACGGTCAACCACGACCGTCAGTTTATGGACTTTGCCGAAGGGCGTGATCGCGCCGGGCTTGACTTTTAATTCCCTGGCCATGTCCTTCTCGGTGGCGATACGGAGTGACTTGGCGCCCAAAAATTTCTTGAGTTTGGTCAAATCCAGGCGGTCGCTGGCGCGGAGGACAACCAGATGGTAAGCGTTGTCCGCTTTAACCAACAGCGTCTTGGCAATCTCCTCCAGCCGCGCCTTCAGCGTCTGTCCAAGGTCGTAGGCGGTAAAAACTGTTTTATGAGGAATCACTTCAAATTTTGCCTTAGCGGCTTTTAGGTGCGCCACAATGTTCTTGGGAATGTTCATAGTTTCTTCTCCTTTTCCTTAGATGAATTTTTCTTGCGCGATTTATTGAGTGGCAAGGCCAGCTGTTCGCCTAAGAATTTACGGGCCAGTTTCCGGCCGCTCGGGGTCAAGCGGATTTCGTCAATAAACCATTTTTTCGGCGTTCGTCGTCCGTAGCCGACCATCAGCCCTTTATCAATCAAACTTTCGAGCGATTTTGTCACCACGTCCTGAATGTTCTGCGGTGCTTTTGGCATACTGTTATAGAACGAGTGCACGGTTTTTCTAGGCAGGAGAGATTTCCGACGCGTGTAGCATTCAGCCAAGGCAAAACGCTGAAGGCCGGAAAGTCTCATGATGGCGCCTTTCGGATGGTGATGTGCGCTTCACGCAGCTGCTGGTCGGGCAGTTCACTCGGCGCCCCCATCATCAGATCCCGGCCGTCTCCGGTTTTCGGGAAAGCGATGACCTCGCGAATGTTCGGCTCATTCGCCAAAATAGCCAGCAACCGGTCCAGTCCGAGAGCGATGCCGCCGTGCGGCGGAGCGCCGTAGCGGAAGGCTTCAAGCATATGGCCGAAACGTTTTTCCACCTCAGTCGCTGAAAGTTTGAGCGCCTCGAACACCTGGCGCTGAACATCGGCCTGATGGATGCGAATCGAGCCACCGCCGATTTCAAATCCGTTCAGCACCAGGTCGTGTTGTTTCGATCGTGCTTTGTCCGGCGATCTGGTAAGCAACTTCACGTCCTCATCGCGAGGACTGGTGAAGAGATGATGCATCGGCACTAATTTTCCTTCAGTGGCGGAAAATTCAAACAGCGGCCAATCAACGATAAAAGCGAAGGCCAGCTCGTTCGAATTAGTTTTATCCCGGCGAAGGTCCGGCTTGTCGGTTTGATATTTCTTGATGGCCTCGGCGTAAGTAATGCGCGGAAACGGCAGGTGGCTGATGGTTTTTTCCGGGGTAACCGCTTTGATTAACGCCACCAGCAGGCTTTCCAGCAGGTTAAGCACGTCGGCCTGCTCGATAAAACTCATCTCCAGGTCAAGCTGAGTGAACTCGGGCTGTCGGTCTCCCCGCGTGTCTTCATCGCGGAAACACCGCACAATCTGGAAATACCGTTCAATACCGGCCACCATCAGCAGCTGCTTGAATTGCTGCGGGCTCTGCGGCAGGATATAAAACTTGCCGGGATAATGTCGCGCCGGGACGATGTACTCGCGCGCGCCCTCCGGCGTGCCTTTGGTGAGAAACGGAGTTTCCACCTCAAGGAATCGCCGATCAGTCAGATAGTTTCTGATGAATTGCCAAACCTTATGCCGGAGAGTGAGATTGTTCAGCATCCGCCGATTTCGCAGGTCAAGGTAACGGAAGCGCAGGCGGATATCCTCCCCGACCGGGCGGTCGTGGCCGATCTCGAACGGCGGCGTCTCCGCCTGATTGAGAATCTCCAAAATCTGAGCTTGCACTTCCACGGTGCCAGTGGCCAGGTCAGGATTCTCCTGTCCGGACTGGCGCTTTGTGACCAGACCGATCACCCGAACGACATATTCTGGTCGCAAGGTTTTAAGCAGTTCGGAGCCGCGCTTCAAGGCGGAACCAAAAACGATCTGGACCACGCCGGAACTGTCTCGGAGGTCAATAAAAACGATTTTTCCCATGTTCCGTCGGGCCTGAACCCAGCCGGCCAGCATGATCTCCTGACCAACCAATTCTGGTGTTTCGGCCGCCGCTATTCTTTCCCTGACGCCTACTCGAACCATGCCCTGATTATACGAAAAACAGGGGCTTTGCGCAACGTGACGAACCTCAAGTTTACGGGCTTAAACCGCCAGTACGGCTGTGCCAATACCCGATCTCACGACATCCTCGTGCCCGATCAAAATCGGCGGCAAACAAAGTACTTCATCATTCAAGAGTCACGTTGGAAAGTTCAATCTCACGATTTCTCGGACCGTTGAACTCCACCAGAACTACTCGTTGCCACGCCCCGCGAACGATTTGGCCGTGCTTTATCGGCAACAGTAACGAAGTGCCGATTAATGACGACAGGATGTGGTCCGGCACGTGGCTCTGGATCGTGGGGATGTCGAAACTTGAGCGGCGGGATAATCACCTGGAAAACGTCAAGCATGTCGAGGTCGGTGCCCGGGTCTAAATCGGCGGTGGTCAAGGCGGCGGTGGTGTGCAATAGAAAGAGGTGACAGAGGCCGTTAGTAAATTTTGCCCGCTTAATTTCTTGTTCAATATTGACAGTGATATCAAGCACCTGGCGATGTCTGGTTGAAGGGATAATGAGCCTGGGCATTGCTAACTCACGACACTAAGGTCAGTCCGATCTCGTAGAGCTTTGCCAGACGGGCCAGCTTGTCGCCGAACACCGCCACCGCGGCGGCGGCCAGCGGCAAGACCGGGGTGACAATCATGCGGATCGCGGCCGAGCGTTCCGCCACCGCCCGACCAACGGTCACTATCATCGTCAAGACGAACACCAAGCCGTAGAAAATCAAGATGTTCGGCCAGCCGGCCACCATCCCGCCGACCGTCAGCAAATCAACGTCAAGTTGGTCAATGACCCGATTGTTAGTAAGCCTTCGGAAAACCGAAAAAATTATTCCGCCGAGCAGGCCGACGCCAGCGTTGAAGGCGACCGTACTGATCCAGCGCACCAGCACCTCGTTAAAATAGTAGTTAGAATAGGGCGGCAAAAAATATTGACAGATCGCTCCGCAGCTGGCCCGCCGCCATTCCACCCAAGTCACGGAAAAAACAAACAGCCACACGATAATCTGAAGACAAAAGTACCAGCCGAAAAGTCGCCGTCCATCGGTAGCATGAAATTGCTTTTTTTGATAGACAAAATAACCAAAAATCAGAAACAACAAGCCAAAAGCGATTTTCGAAAACCCGCTGTTCACGATAAAGTTAAAAATGAGGGTTTCCGTACTCATCGGCAATCTGCTAGACGGGCGGCTGCTTTGTCCACGACAATTTTTGCCAGACCTCTTGAGTGGCATCAATAATCAAATATGTCAGTCCCCGATCGCTGGCCTCAAAGCCGGTCACCGCCCAGACGCACCGATCGAGCGGCGGGGTGTACTTGATGAGTTTAACCGCCACGTCCCCAGTCCCCTGTCTGAGCCCGGCGGCGGCCGCGGCGGCCACCGCATCGGCTGGCGTCATGTTCGCCTCGCCAATTCCGCAGTCTTTCTCCTGCTGGGGTGTTTGGGGGCTGATGGAAAAATTCAACCCGGCCGATTCTCCTGACGATACATTCGTATTGTTCTGGCTGCTTTCACCAGCTTCATTCTGGGCGGTTGACTCATTAGGGCAATCGGCCGGGCAGTTGGCCGGAGTCTCGGGTGACGGACAATTAGTGGACAAACACACGACGTTCTGGCAGACGCCGTCACCGCATTGGGACAGACTATCGGGCCAGGCGTTGCGCGAGGCGGTGTTAGAATTCTGCCGGCCAGAGGGGCCAGGAAAACGATTGACGATTCGCCACAAGGCGCTGCCGGCCAGCACGACCCCAACCACCAGCAGGGCAATCGGGGTGGCGAACCACGATCGTGTTCGTTTAATCATGGCCGTAAACGATTAATCAGCCGTGGGAATGGGATGCTCTCGCGCACGTGGTCGAGCCGACAGATCCAGGCGATCGTCCGCTCCAGGCCCAGGCCAAAACCCGAGTGCGGGAAGCTGCCGTAGCGCCGAAGGTCAAGGTACCACTGGTAGTCTGCCAGCGGCAAGCCGGCGGCCTTAATCTTTTGCTGAAGGGTTTGCAGATCATCAATCCGCTGCGATCCGCCAATAATCTCGCCGTAACCTTCCGGCGCGATCAAATCGTCGTTCAGAACGTATCGCTGATCATCTGAATCTTCTTTCATATAAAAAGCTTTGATGGCCGCTGGGTAGTGAGTGATAAACTGTGGTTGACTGTTCGATTTAGAGATAATCGTTTCTTCGTCGCCGCCGAAATCGTCGCCGTCCTTAATTGGCGCCCCGGTGCGCCTGAGCTTGGCTACGGCCTCGGCATAGCGCAGTCGCGGGAAGGGCCTGGTGATATTCTCTAGTGGCTTCAAATCCCGCTCCAAAATTTTCAATTCTTCACGACATTCATCAAGCACCCGCTCGAGAATCTTCATGACCAGTTGCTCTTGGATTATCAGATTTTGTTCGAAATCAACAAAGGCCGCCTCCGCATCAAGCATCCAGAATTCCGTTAGGTGCCGCCTGGTTTTGGATTTTTCCGCGCGAAAGGTGGGGCCAAAATCATAGACGCGACCGAGGGCGGCGGCCGTGGCCTCGAGGTAGAGCTGGCCGGTCTGGGCCAGGTAGGCATTTTCGCCGAAGTAGTCGGTCCTAAAAAGCGTGCTGGTGCCCTCCGCCGCGGTGGGGGTGAGGATTGGCGAATCCGTCAGCACGAACCCCATCTCGTGCATGGCCTGACGCATCGCTCGAACGACGGTATCCCGTATGCGGAGAATGGCAGTCTGTCGGGGCGAGCGAATCCACAGATGTCGGTAATCCATCAGAAAGTCAACGCCGTGTTCTTTCTTGCCGATCGGGTACTCATCGGCTCGGTGAAGCAGACGGAGTTCGGTACACTCGAGCTCGACACCCACCGGGCTACGTCGGTCCACCCGCAAAGTTCCGCTGGTTATCACGCTCGACTCGATCGTCACCTCCTGGGCCGCTTTCCAAGACGGTCCACCCACTTTGTCTTTGGCCACCACCGCCTGAATCGTGCCGCTGCCGTCGCGCAGTTGAAGGAATACAATACTGCCGGACGAACGGACGTTGTAAGCCCAACCACGGATAGTCACGTCCTGGCCAATGCTCTGCCGGGCGTCCTGAAGTCGAAAATGTTTATTGCTGTCTGCCAAGCCCAAGCCTCACCCAACCTAAATCTTTAATCGGCAAACCTAAATCCTATACCCTTAAGTACCGTCCGACCGCGATGCCAGCGCTGGCCACTGACAGTACGATAGCGCCAACCAAGGGCAGCCAAAATATGGCAAAGAAATTGGCGCGGAAATATTCGGCCATGTTCACGTCGTAACCCTGAAATAGGGAATTAAACCAGCTAGCCAGCAAGGAAATTCCCGCCAACAACAAAACCGAGGCTAGGATGGCGGCCAAGGCGCCGATAAAAACACTTTCCGCCAGGAACGGTCCTCGGACAAAGGCATTGGATGCGCCAACAAGTTTCATGATGCCGATCTCCTCGCGATGCGTGTACATGGCAATGCGCATCGTGTTGAGGACCACCAGCACCGCAATGACAGAGAAGATAATCGTTAAGACGGCGCTAAAGCGATCGACATTCCGCGTGAAGTTCGAGAGTTTCTGAATCGCCAGTTGGTTGGACTCGGATGATTTGCCGCCACTCTCGATGGCCTCGGCGTAAGCCTCGTCTTCAAGCACCTTCGAAATTTTCGGATACTCGTCCAATCGGCGAGCTTGAATCTTTAGGGAAGGGCCGAAGGGGTTCTGGCCGACCGCATCAGCACCCTGGATGACGGTCGAGTCATCGACATGGAGCTCCTTAAACCGCCTGAGGTTCTCCGCCGCCGTCACAAAAGTCACCGAACCAGTCTCCGGTAAGGATTCCAGTTTAGCCTTGAGCTCGGCGACGAGTTTCTCCGGCGTGCCAACCTTGAACGTCACCACCACGTCCGCCTTGGACTTCAGAACATTAATCGCCTGCGTCGTTACAACCCGCACCCCTGACAATACACCGACTAGCGTGATGGCCAGGACAAAAATGAAAATCGTGATTGACGACAGCCAGATATCACGCCAGAAGTTTCGCGCCGCAAACCGAGTAATTCTAAGAAATGATATGAACATAAGCGTATTAGAGCAAGTACTTACCGCTTCGTTGATCGGAGATGACCCGACCGTGGTCGAGCGTGATGACCCGCTTGCGAAGGGTATTGACGATGTCCCGGTTGTGGGTGACGAGTACCACGGTCGTGCCGAAGGAATTAATTCGCTTTAATAGATCTATAATCTCCTGCGCATTAATTGAATCGAGATTTCCGGTCGGCTCGTCCGCGACTAGGATTTTCGGTCGGTGCACCAAGGATCGAGCAATGACCACGCGCTGCTGTTCGCCGCCGGAAAGCTGATTCGGAAAGCGATCATGTTTCGTTTCAAGTCCGACGATCTTCAACACCTGAGGCACCACCGTCGTGATCTGGTCATTCGGCGCCCCGCTCACTTCCAGAGCAAAGGCAACGTTTTCAAAGACTGTCTTCCTAGCCAGCAGTTTGAAATCTTGAAAAACCACACCGATTTGGCGTCGGAGGATGGGGACATCGCGTTGACTTACGTTCGTTATGTCCCAGTCACCGATTATGACACGCCCTTTGGTCAAGCGCTCTTCCGCGATGATCAACTTGGCTATCGTCGTCTTCCCGCAGCCGGACTGTCCGACGATAGAGACGAATTCCCCCGGCTCGATACTCAACGAAACGTCTTGCACCCCAACTACCTCCTTGGGGTACAACTTCGTGACATTAGCAAAGGTTATCATTATGAGTCGCCCGCTCTTATGTCCAACGGTAATGCTCGAACGACCAATTCATAAGCCTCTCGGCGGACGAGAAAATATCTGGCTTGCGGTAGACCTTTAGGAGGACGACGATTAGCTCTCGTCCATCCTTGTTTTTCCCCCGAAGCAAAAAAGTATGGCGACTCTCATTGATGAATCCCGTTTTGGCCGCCGTAATGGTAAAGGAAGTCTTGCCAAAAAGCTTGTTCGTGGTTTGGAAAGAATGGACGCAAGTCGCGTCTGATTGACGGTAGGCCTCGTGACAAAGGTTATTTTTTGAGGTAAAACGGTACGATCCAGTAGTCAGTACGCGACGCAAGGTCGAGTTGCTCTCCGGCACCAGCCGGCCAATTACCGCCAGGTCCTCGGCCGTACTGACGTTACCGGAGTCCAAGCCGGTCGGCTCGACGAACGACGTCTGCTTCAATCCAAGCTCCTGAGCTTTAGCGTTCATCCGGTTGACGAATTCCGGTCGATCGACGCCGGTCACCCGGGCCAGCGCCAAGGTGGCGTTGTTGGCTGAACCGACGAGCGAGGCGAACAGCAAATCCTTGAGGGTGACCTCCTCGCCCGGCGCCAGGCGCAAACAGCTGCACTCGGCATTGTCCGCCGGGTCATAGGCGACCACCCGGTTGAGATCCGGTTTAGTATCCATGAAAACCGCGGCCGTCACCAGCTTAGTCAGGCTGGCAATCGGCAAAGATACGGAAGTCTTTTTACCGAGCAATTTTTTACCAGTCGCCGCATCAACCACAATTGAGGCCGTGGCCGGAGTGGTCGGCGGTATCGCTCCATCCGAAACAGGCCCTCCCTGAATTACGTCCGGATCAGTCGGTTCGTCCGGCGGCTTGTTCCAAGGAGTCGCTTTGACGACCACCACCCTAGCCACGCCCTTCCAGGTTGGTTGAATCCGGGCAAAGGCTGGGGTGGACAAGTCGATTACTCGCGGCAACCGAAAAGCTCCGCTATCAACGACCTTCACTGTCACCGTCTTGCCATTGTCGAGATTGGTAACGCGGAGAAGCTGCCCTTTCGGAAAGTGGTTGGACGCCGCTACCATGGTCAGGTTAGTCTGCCGGGTGTAGGTGCCGTAGTAGGAGGCAATTCCTTCTTGCACTCCGGGCTTCCGCCAGGCCGCAATCGTGAATTCCAACTTGTCGTCGGCGGCGCGCACGCGCGTGCCGTCCGGCGCGGTAGCTGATCCGAGCTCATGCCAGAGCTGGGTGGCCTGATCGAATTTTGCGATGCGGGAGACGAAACCTGTCTCGGACACGGCAAATTCTATTCCCAGCGGCTGCGCTAGAATCATCCCGTCCGCTCCCTCGACGGTGACGGTAAAAATATCGCTGATTCTCTCGTATCCCTTCCATTCGGGAAATAAGCTGGCGTCATTCCTGGTCAGTCTAACAATCCCTGGAACAGTGAAAGTCTGCGGCTTGATAATGACGCGGACATCGTTCTGGTCGGTGTGTAAAGTGTATCCTCTTTCCAGCGTCTGTTCGGAAAAACGGACAGACCAAGATTCTGATTGGGCTTCGGCGGGAGCAACTCGAGCGACGTTAAACGCGAAAACAATAGAACAGACCAGCAGTAATTTCACTATTGGCAGCGTCGTAACAGCGGAGTATAATCGGGGCGGTGGCGGTTTAACTAAGAATGAGGGCGAGAGTAGTTCCCCGCACAACAGCTCGCCCTGCTCGCTGTATGCGGGGCCGGCAGTGGTAGACCTGCCCGCCACGTAGAACGCCGAAGGCGTCTGTACGTGGCCCGCCGCCATTTCCAGACCGAGTGCCACGCCGCTTATCAACTTGCGGGAATAGTTCAGTGGTAGAACGTCTGCTTCCCAAGCAGAAGGTCGCGGGTTCGAGTCCCGTTTCCCGCTCCAGTCGTCCACGCGCATCTTCGGCGGCTTTGGCCGGCGGGGTCGAAGGTCGCTCCTCCGGATAGCTGGGTTTCCCGCTCCATCACGAAACTGTTTGGCCGAATTCAATGTGTTAGCTTTAATGATTATTGATGAAGAAAGCCTGTTGTTCAGGCGCGTACATTATAACATGAAAACCAAAAAATCGAAAATAAAAATATCTCAAGGCAGTTCCTCAATAAAGTCAATAATCGAATTCTCAACCTCACCCTGCTGTGTTAAGTGTGCCAGGTGGTGCGACGCTCCAGGAATTAATTTTACCCTAAACTGACCGGCTGGAAGGACGGCCCGAAGGTCATCAATGGACTTCGGATCAGTCGCGTAGTCACGGTCGCCGAAAAAGGCTAGGATCGGTACGCCGAGCTGACGGAGGTGGCGACGTTCCTCGTCTACCAGGCGGAGAAATTCTCGGTAGCTCTGGGCCGTCACTTCGAGCAGTGACCCGGCCTTCAGGTAATCAGCCCGATTGACTTTGTTAACCCATCGTTTCTTCCAGCGCATCCGCGGCGGCAGCAGTCGGCTGAGGATCCGTCGCCCCATTTCATTGCGTTGTCGTAAGGGCGGGGCCAGCAGCACCAGCCCGCGAATTCGCGACGGCCATTCGCGCGCCAGCCGAAGACCAAGCAACGCCCCCATCGATTCTCCAACAACCACGATTTTCTGAACGTTGGTTGGAAAAAGCCCTAGGCTCGAGCGGGCACTGGCCGACCAATCCTCGGCCGTCGATTGCTGGAGGTCTAATAGATCGGTGCCGTGACCGGCCAGCCGGACTCCCACCACTGAATACCCCTTGGCCGCGAGGGTCCGGCCGAGGTCGCTCAAGAAGGCCAGACTACTGGCAAAACCATGGATCAAAATCACGCCGATTGGTCCGCCCGGCCACGCAAACGCACGCGCCGGCGGCGCGGTTCGGTCAATTTTTTTCTCCATCATAGTCGTTGACCAGCTTGACAGTGCATGATAGCCTTGTTGACGATGCAGCCATCGCTGCCCGGGCAGCTCAGTTGATACCCCGCACCGACGCTCACAAAGTTCGCGTGGTACGGGGCAGGGAGCAACGCATTCGCCCGCCGGCCTTAGCCCAAGCGCCGCTGTAGCTCTCGCCCGCTAGCGCCTGAGCGGGAGCGATGGCGAGCGGGCAACTGGCAGACCTGCCCGCCGTGCCAGCGTAGCTCAGTTGGTAGAGCAATGCTTTCGTAAAGCAGAGGTCGTGGGTTCGAATCCCACCGCTGGCTCCATGGCACTTTGGCAGGCGGGGCAATCCCTTCGTCAGGGATTCGAATTCGGTCGGGGGCTCCGGTGGACAGACGAGCAAAAATCGAATTTAGCAATTGTCAACTAATCTCGCGGCGCCTTCATTATGGTGTTGAAGATTCGGGGAGTGGCGCTTTTGACGCGATCACTCGGGCGTTGGCAGAATCCCACTGATAACCCGAGAGAAGAATGGTCACCCGCTGCTGCTTGGTTTGCTCGAAGAGCCATTGGTCAAGCTGCTTAGCCAGAATGAAAATATGGGCGGCGTGGACGCGTTCACCCTGATCTGAAGCGGGATCAGCCGGGATCTTCTCCAGCAACTTGAGGATGTGAAATCCCTCAACCGTCCGAACAATGCCGCTGGTTTGACCTACCTCGAGCGCAAAGACCGCATCCTCAAGCGCTTGCACCCGTTCGCCGCGGCCGAAAATGCCCAGGTCCCCCTCGGTATTCTTAGTCGAATCTTGGTTAAGTTCCGCGGCCAGGACCTTGAAGTCTTCTTTGCCTGCCTTCACCCGCTGCCAGGCCGACTCGGCTGCTTTGATCTGATCGGCGTTGATTTTGTCATCAGCCGAAATACTTTCCTGTAAGCGCTGGCGAATCAGGAAGGGCTTGACCACCCGCTGGCTGAAAGTATTTAAGTCCCAACCGTAGAGCGCCCTAATTTGCTGTTCGACATCGGCCGGGCTGCCGGTTTGTGACGTCAGTTTTTTAATTTCGGCATCCAAGGCGGCCGGCGTAACCACCACTCCACGCTTGGCGGCCAGTTGTTCAACTATCGCGTCTTTGACCATCCGCTCCAGCACCAGTGTTTGGAGTTGCCCGAGAGTCGGCTTCGTCGAAAAACCACTGGCCCGGAGAACCTCGGGCTTGCTGAGAGAAATGTTGAGTGTGTCAATCGCATCTAAAAAGTTATAGTAGGACAGCCACTGTCCGTTTACGGTGGCGGTGGGCAAGGGCACCAGACGGCTGACTGTTTTGACGGTTGGCGAACGCCAGTGCGCTGAGTATACCCCAATCGCCAGGACCACCAATCCGACTATGACAATGGCCGCAGCGCTAATCGCCATGATCACGAACAAGTGACGTGGTGACGATAGTAATCGTTCGCTCGGCTGGCCGGACGGTTTGTCGGACCTCTGGTTAGTTGACGTTGAAGGCATCGGTGGTTCGTTTAGGACTGTGGCTGAGCGAAGAGGAAATTCCACCAGCGATTCGGGTTTGTCTTGGGCGAGGTGGATTCAGGCGCTTGTTCCCCGCTGGCTTGGCGATTTGAGTTCTCGTTGACTGAGAGATTCGGGATGATCAAAACGTTCTCGCCGGGTTTCTGGAGGTTCAATCTGGTTCGGGCCTCCCCCTCTTGATAAGTCTGACTCTTAAGCGTCGTGATCAGTCGTTCGATGTTCTGGGTTGACTGTTCAGACCGTGCGATCTCCGCCTTGAGGCGCTGCAACTCCTGCTGGATGCTGACTTGCCTGGCGATTTCGCGACCGACCGCCAGACTGATCGCGCCAGTCACCACCAGCAGGCCCACGGTGATAGCGCGGGAGCGGAGAAACGAACGGGATCGTTGGCGCGACCTCAGGCGGGGCATACACCGTTAGAAACTAGTATATAAGAGTTTAATGTCGGTGTCGAGAACGCTCGTCCGAATTATCCACTTTCCCTCGGGCCGCGGGCTCCACCCGAGATAACAGCTCGTTGAACTTTTGGGGTCCGAGGTCTTTCTTCATTTTGGTCAAAGCCGACACCAACTCGACGGCGGTCAGTGATTTACCGCGGTCTTGCCGCGTGGCGTGGAGAACATCGGTAATAAAGGCTTGAAGTTGAGCTGGATGGCGCACCCCGGCCAGGCGCAAATTCTCGCCCTCGCCAGCGGTTTGCACCTCGACCGCCCCCAGTCCGAAGATCGTTTGGACCGGTCCTTTCACGTTAAAGCGAACATCGGTCACTTGTTCGTAGGTAGTGGCCGATACGCTCCGCGTGAAAAACCCGCGCTGCCAAACCTGAATCACGCGCTGATTCGTAAGGAGGAAAGCGTTCAGCCGCCATTCCACCAAGGCCCGTAGCCCGAAGAGTGCGCCGCTGCCGAAAAGCAGACCGAACCCCAGCAAACCCCAGTATCCGTGCTTGAGCCACCAGGTCAAAAGAAAAAAGTCGAGGAGGATCATGCCCCCGCTGCCAACCAGGCTTCCCGCACTAGCTAGCAGATCCCGCCGCACCAGGCGGACCAGGGTTTCACCTTCCTTCAGATTTTTGCTAAGCTGTTGATGGAGCATACAACCTCAAAACCATGAAACGAAGTCTTAAAATTCGTGTATTCTGGATCGTGGTATCGATCATCATGATTGCCGGCATGCTTATCTTCACCATCTATCCGTTGATCACGGCCAGAGGGATCTAGTTCATCAGCGACGTAGAATCGCCATAAACGCTTCGGACGGAATGTCGACCTTACCGAAGAGCTTCATGCGTTTCTTCCCTTTCTTCTGTTTCTCTAGTAGTTTGCGTTTCCTGGTTACGTCGCCGCCATAAAGTTTCGCCGTCACATCCTTTCTCATGGCGGGCAGCGTTTCCGCCGCAATTACCTTGCCGCCCAGCGCGGCTTGGATTTTGACCTCAAACATCTGGCGCGGCAAGATGGCTTTCAGCCGTTCGGTCACTGATCGTCCTCGTGAATACGCCTCATCCCGATAAACCAATGTGGCCAAAGAGTCAATCCGCTCGCCGGCCACCAGTAAATCCAGCCTGACCACATCAGCTGGATCGTAGCGCAAGAAGTCGTAATTCATCGAGGCGTAGCCGGCGCTGGCACTCTTTAGTGTATCATAGAAATCAACCAGCAGCGACGTTAGGGGGATGGCATAGTGAAGGACAGCGCGGTGCTCATCGAGGTACTCGGTGGTGAGGTACCGGCCGCGACGTTGGCTGATGAACTGCATTATCGGGCCAAGCCGATCGGCCGGGCAAACGACGTCGAGCCGCATGATCGGCTCCCTGATCTCCCTCAACCGACTCTGATCTGGCACTTCCAGCGGAGAATGAATAGTTTTCTGCTGGCCGTCCGTGGTAGTGACGAGATAGGCCACTGACGGAACGGTCACGATCAGGCGCAAACCGTACTCGCGCGCCAATCGCTCCTGGACAATGTCGAGGTGGAGAAGGCCGAGGAATCCACAACGAAATCCATAACCGAGCGCCGGCGAGTGCTCTGGTTCAAATGTCAGCGAGGCATCATTCAGGTGTAGCTTGTCTATGGCATCGCGGAGTTTCGAGTAGTCATCGCCTTCTTGCGTAAATAGACCGGCGAAGACCATCGGCTGAACTTGGCGGTAACCTGGAAGTGGCGCCGCCTCGGCTGAGTCCGCCAGCGTGTCACCGACGCGAACCGCCCTTAAGTCTTTGAGCCCGGTAACCACATAGCCGATCTCGCCAACCGCCAGCTCGTCTTGTCCCACTCGCTGCGGACTGAAACGGCCGACGTCTAGCACCTCGCTGGACTTGCCGGTGCCGAGAAAATGGATAGGGTCATGTCGTTTGAATGATCCAGCGAACATCCTGACGTACGCTACCACGCCTTGGTATTCATCGAAGACTGAATCAAAAATGAGCGCCCGCGTTTGGTTGGCGGTCGCGCGGCCGGGCGCCGGCACCTTCTCCACCACTCGGTCGAGTAGGTCCGCTACGCCGGTGCCGACCTTGGCCGAAACTTTCAACACTTCATGCGGTTGGCAACCAATCAGTCCGACGATTTCCCTCTGGACGCGGTCAATATCAGCATTTGGCAGATCAATCTTGTTGATAACCGGAATGATGCGAAGCTTAGCGGCCACCGCTTGATTCAGGTTGGCCATGGTTTGAGCCTCCACGCCTTGAGTGGCGTCCACCACTAGAATCGCTCCTTCAACCGCGGCTAATGAGCGGGATACCTCATAGCTGAAATCAACATGCCCGGGCGTGTCAATGAGATTCAACTCATACCCCTTCCACCACATCCTGACTGGAGCGAGTTTTACCGTGATCCCGCGCTCCCGTTCAATTTCCATCTGATCTAAGAGCTGCGGCTGCATTTCGCGCTTCGGGACAGTGCCGGTCAGTTCAAGAAACCGGTCAGCCAGGGTTGACTTGCCGTGGTCAATATGAGCAATAATACAGAAGTTTCGGATCTTCTCGGCTGAGAAAGTCATATGCTGAGAGCAACCTGCCCAGCACCTGACGAGCATGACGAGTGATGGTGCGGGGTGATGCAGAAATTGCGGATTTGTGAAGGATCAACTCCCATTATTTGGACCGCTATTACGGCCGTTGAGAAGTTGCAGTTTCACCTTAACCAGCCACTGTCGAAGCAAGGCCACCTCCTCAAGTCGGAGAACCACGGCAAAGGCCAAATATCCCACCGCCCCGATACCGCCGGCCACCAGCAGCTGAGTTAGCACTCCCACGCCGGTTTCCAGCGTCACGCCGAAACGGACGACCGTCTCTTTCACTCCTTGCACCAGCAGCGTCATCAGGGCGCTGGCTATCAGCACGCGGAATATCGTGCTGATGATCCTTTCGTCATCGAGGTCGCCGAGTCGCAGGCGAAGGGTCAGGTACATCAGCAACATGCCGATGATGCTGGAAATTGAGTACGACAGCGCCAGTCCGCGAACGCCTAAGCCGGCGAAGTGGAACGAGCCGAGTGAAAATCCACGGCTCAAAAGAAACGATCCGATAATGTCAACCAGGACGGCCAGGACCGTAATCTTGACCGGCGTGGCGGTGTCGCGGAGGGCGTAAAACGAGCGGGCCAAAACCGGAATCAGCGACTGTGCAAAAAACGACAGGGCGAAAAAGCCCAGCGTGTTGGCCGTCAAAATTGTGGCCGTCCAATCAAACTGTCCGGCGCCGTAAATGACACGCACCGACTGCGCCCGCAGAATCAAAAACAGGACGGAAATCGGAATGACTAGGAACAGAATCTGCCGGACCACGCGGGAAAAATGCTGAACGAACTGTCCGCGGTCATTCCGCGCCAAGGCCTCGCTGAAAACCGGAAATACGACGGTGGCCAGGGACACGCCGATCAGTGTGATTGGCAAGTCCTGGACGTTGTTGGCGGCTTTGAAAATCGTGACGCTGCCAACGGCCAGCGTTGAGCCGATGATGATATTCACCAGCTGATCGAGCTGGGTCACCGATTGGCCGAAGGCGCGGGGCAAGATCAAACGGCCGATTTCCCGCACGCCGGGGTGCTGCAAATCAAGCTTTCCCCGGTAGCGATAGCCGGTTCTGATGACGGCCGGGATTTGAATACCCACATGCAGAAAGGCACCGAACACCGCGCCGACCGCCACTCCGACAATGCCAAAAGTCGGGACTAAAAAAATAATGCCGCCTAAAATTCCCAAGTTGTACAAAACCGGCGCCAGGGAAAATGCCAGGAACCGCTTGGCCGCATTTAGTATCCCGGACAGGACATTGGAAATTCCAAACAGGACGATGTTTAAAGAGATGATCCTGGTCAGCAACACGGCTAATTGCGATCGTTCCAAATCAAAACCGGGGGCGACTAGTTTGATCGTCAGCGGTGCGAAAACAAACAATACCACGCCGAAACCTAAAAACACCAAGACGATTAAGTTTAAAATTGAGTTGGCCACGCCGAATGCTTCGGCCTGATTTTTTTCGCGATAACGAATGAACACCGGAATGAAAACCGAGAGCAACGAACCCAAAATCAGCGTGCCGTAAACGAAATCCGGCACGCCGAAGGCGGCGTTATAAGCGTCGGTCTCCGCCGAGGCGCCGAATCGGCTAAGAATCAAGCGCTCACGGAAAAAACCGAGTAGTTTGGAGAGGAACCACGAGCTGGAAACCAAAATCGCTCCGCCAGTAACCGTAGTCTGCAACTTGTTCCAGAGTTTCGCCATATATAAAAACGAACTTTATTTTAACACAAAATTGGCTGTTTTTCCAGTCAGGACGCCAACCTTCATTCCGTTGTTACCCCTCCCCCTCCGCTTAAGCGGTTACGGGCGAGGTCTGACCCTCGAAGAACCGGCCGGACGCGCGGTCCCAGGCTTAACTGTGGCAACGTGAGGAGAGAGATTTAGTCCGCCCGAAGGCGAGACAACGTTTGCGACTAGTTAAGTGTGGACCGGTTCCGACCGGGTTTTCGAAGACCAGTAATATATTAGCAACTAAACTATTTTTCAAAGATAGGTTGGAAGGTCGCGGATGGGGGAAATCCGTCATCCGCGACCTTCAATCAGAGAACTACTTCGGGTGTTCGAGCGCTAGTCCACGGAACGGTCGACCGGAAAGTAACCGTTGATCGGCCCGCTGACGCCTCGACGTGAGGCAAGTTCGGCCTTGAGAAAAAACAGTCCCGCTCGACCGCCCACTGCCTGATAACCACACTCACTGCAGCTACCGGCCTTGTCCAGCGTACCCGAGCATCCGAGGGGACATTCCTCGGTTCGGCACTGAGCGCAGTACGCGCGCGGCAGCGACGCTGCACGAGGCCCTTCGCCGGTCGGCTGACCGTCGTCGTCGAACTCTTCATCACTTCCATGAATCTGGAAGCTGCCAAGAAGCTCGGACGAGACAATTCGGCACTCTTCACCTTCCTGCACCGCTAACGCGACTGGCGCAACCAGGTCTAACGGATCGAAGTCCGTCATTACATCGCTGCACCATGCGGACACGGTTCCGCTGTGGCCGCATCTCTCGATGATAACTTCATCCTCATCGAGAGCCGGCTCCCAGCCAAATGCTTGAAGCGCTTCTGAACCACTAAGAATTACCACTCTCACGACACACCTCCTCTGTGTGTTGAGAGCTTCCCTGACGACCCCAGGGTTAGGGTACTGCTGGGGGAAAGATTGGGGGGTCTTACAGAACGCATCCTCCTTTCCGTTCAGGCGCTGGTGGAACGCTGCCAGTACCTCACATTCCATCTACGTTCCCACGGAACATAGGCGTAGACCGCGAAGAGGTAGGCGGAAACCTGGAGCAAGCCCCACCACGGATGGTTGTTGATGATGAATCGGAGGATTGCTCCGCCAACCATCAGCACCGTCACGCTCGTGCGGAACTTCATCACCCAAGTGACCGGCGGCCATTCATCATAAGGCAGCCGCAAGCTGACGATGAAAACCGCGAACAGCATGGCGGAAATGAAGAACATCGCCAGGCCGATGAGACCGGGAAGAAACGTCTGCCAGAATAACGGACCGAAATTCACCGGCAACCTCCTTGTTGGGGTAGACTTCTTTGATCTGTCAGCAGCAATCGAGGTACGGCAAATTAAAGCCCTACGTCAGTTGCTGCCGACAGTGCGCAAACCCGAATTATTAATGAGCGATCACTCCTGAACTAACTAGAACCTAGCACTAATCGGTTCAGGAGTGAAGTGGTCGCGAAGTCAATCTATCGCGACCACTTCTTTGCAACGATCCCGTTTCACCGTCCCACCGTCAGGTCGAAAAACGACCTGCCTCCGAGAACCGGAGTGAAAACGGCGAAGGTCAGAATGGTAACGCCCACCACAACCATCCCGACAATTTCGAACCACCACATCTTTTTCATGCGTCCTCCTTTGGTCAACCGAGAAGTTGAGCTTCGCGGAGCGCCCTCTGACAATCTGTACACTGCTCCAGGTGTTTTTTGATTCTCCGATCCTTGAACCACGCGAGTTCACCATCGGAGAACTCTTCCAGCTCCTTGGCTGTCGGACAGCCGTTTTGGTGCATTGGCACGAAGCAGAACATAATCGTCTCCGGTTGAAGTGGATGTTGGTGTTGTAACGAGCCTTCCGATTCTCGTACCCCGTGAAACTCACAGGATACAGGATTCGGGAGGCAGGGCAATAGACGCGTGTCCATTGTATCCTGCCTCCTAATGAGCGACCCTAGCGTTGCGCTAGGGATGAAACTAGCCGGGGCTGAGCTCGGAGAGCTCTTCGGGCTTCAGGCCGATCTCGACCGGCAGGATGTTGTATTCATCCTGCGCGTCGTTAAAAGTGTGCAGAAACCACCCTAGCTTGTCGCTGCCTCCCTGCCGGGCCTGCTCGAGCTCGATCTTCAGGTCGGCAATAAGCATGCTGCGGAGTTCGGCCGGCGACGTGCCGATGTCAGCGGGCGAGAGCTGTCCGAGGTCGAGCACGCGCTTGATGTCCCGCAGCAGGCGAAGCGACTCGGTCCACTCGTATTGACCCTCGCCCTGATCGCATGTCCGCGCCTGAGCCCGAATTGCCGACGGCTGCTTCCAGCCCTTGAAGAGACTCTGCGCCGCCGTCTTGGCCGTGGCCTTGAGCTTTTCCTCGGCCTGAACCTCGGTCAGCCCGAGCTCGCTCCAGGTGATCTGGCCACCCTTGACCATGTCGATCGAGAACTTCATCCCGTCGGCCCGGAGCATCATGGCGCAGGCCTGAGCGAACGGGTACGGCGATGATCCGAGCTGTTCGTGCCAGGTGTCGTTGGTGGCAAAGGCCTCGCGGTACGTGGCGACCCTGTTCTGATGGTCTTCCCGTGCTCGGGCTTCCTTGATCGAGTCCTGGGCGGCCCTCGACTGGGTCGCTTCGGGCGTCGGCTCGGCGGCGGCCGCCTGTTCGGTGGTCACCTGATCACTGGCTGGCGGCGTCTGCGATCCGCAGCCCAGGGTTAATACTGCGGCCACGAGGATCACGGCCAGGCCGAAAAAGATGCTGATCCGCTTCACTTCTCTCCTCCACGCTGCTTCGTCAACGCCGCCGTATGGCAGTACGTCCCGATCCATTCGGAACGCGCTTTGCGTTGACTTGCAGCCCATCGAATGATGGTGAGCGATATATCGTAATACGATATACTGATGCGTCGCTGCGACATACCATTCGCCACCATCCGATGATTCCTAGCCTGATATTGTAATGAGCATTCAGTGCTGAATCATTGTTCCTTGCTGTCATGCCGGTCCCCGATCAAGTCGGGGAGATCCGGCATCCAGTCTCAACAGTGACTCGGAACTGCGGGGAAAATTCTGTTCCTAGGTTTTTCCCCAATTTGGATCGATGTTTGCGTAGTCTGATCCACCTGACCTGCTTTGTGAGCAGGGATTTTCAAACGAGCGTCAGGTCAATCCGTTCACCTCCCTTGAATGGAATGATTAGCAGCTAGGCGGCAATCTCGCGCTTCCCGCCGCGCTGGGGCTTGTGGCCCTTGTCGCGCTTGCCGTGCTTCGCGGCCGCGGGCGGCTTGACGCGCTCGCCCTTGGCCACGTACCGACGCGGCCCGCGGTGCTTGCGCCGGGCCGAACGCTCGACGCCGACCAGGGTCGGGATTCTGTACGTCCCGTTGACCGGTGCGGCGACGCCGTTTGCAGTCTGCTCGAACTTGCGCTTGAGGAGGGCGGCGTTCCGGGCGTCATACAGTCCCTGAACCGCCTTGTCTTCGGCCTCCATCATAGCGTTGATCTTCCGAAGATTGGCGCCGATCTCCTCGAATGCCCTGACCGCCTGCTTCCGCGCGGACTCGAAACGGATAAGCCTTCCCTCTCGCTCCGCGATCTGCGTCAGCAGCTGCTCCAGACTCATTTCAGACATGGCTAATCTCCTGCCCCGCTTTTCAATGAAAGCGTTGGGCGTTGAGGTGAACCCAGCTCCACGGCCCACGTGGGGCTGGGTGAACGTTGATGCAATGTGCTTTCGATGTCTTCCCATCTCCGACTTCACGTATCATTAAAATCGGAGATGGGAGGTGGACGACAGGCTGAGGTCATGTCGTCCACCCGCTGCATCCACTCAAGCAGAACTACTGCCGATGGATGCAGTTGCGGATGGTCTGGTTGACCACCCAGCGCGCGAGCCGGAACCGCTTGGGACGAGGAAGTGGGCGATCTTCGGAGTGATGGCGACGCATCGAAGCCATCATGATCTCCGGGTGAACCGCTCCGTTCATCCTACCGGCGGCGACGACAAGTGCAGCGGACATGGAACGAACCTCCTTGTTCCGGTCATAGCCTGACCGTGGGGAGTGGCAGATGCCACCGTGGACTGCTACACCCGAATCCGAGCCGAGCGCCGTCTGAAGAACCTCCGAACTCGCGGGTCCGAATGATGCTTGAGCGGCCTCCGACCTGGCACGTTGTGGATGAACATCCTGACGAGGGCGGCCAAGAACTTCCGCATGTTCTTCCTCCAGTGGTTGGCGTGAACGTTTCGTACTGCTCGTCTTCAGAGCCAGCTCGGCGTGGCCGGGCCGCAACGATACTGCCAGCGACCGATGATCGGCTCACGCCGACGGCCGTTCGGACTCACCGGCATCACCGCACCGTTGGCGCTCGGCTGGTGATTGACCAGCAAGCGCCGTTCGGGAGTCAGGTCGACGGTGAACCTCCGGCTGTGGCAGAACTCAATCACGAGATCCGCCAGGTCGTCGGTGCTCAAGAGCAACTCGAGGTCCAGAACGGCCTCCTCAACCAATTCCCGCGCCAACACCCGACCATTCAAACGCAGGAAGTTTACGACCCGAGGAAAACAACTCGAGTCCAGAGTCTCCTTGCGCCGGTCTCCGCCGAACCGATTCGAGCTGCGCATCAACCTCCCGTGACGCATAATGAACCGCATACGATTCCCTCCATGAAAATCTGTGGGTATGGGTTCTGCGTGAACGTATGAATCAATGATCTATCTGGTACAGCAGTTCTGAACCATCCATGCTTTTCTCACACCGTTGGCTCGGAACTGCGGGGAAAATTCTTGTCATAGGCATTCCCCAGTGGAGCGTAACCTTAGTAAGGCCATCTCCATCCCGACCTGTTCTTACGAACAGGGATTGTGTGAACGAGCGCTACGACCTGACGAGCTTGCCGTGCCTCCGCTCCACCACGCGCTCGGTGATGGCCAGAGACAGTCCCATCAGGTAGCAGAACAGCGCCAGGTAGTAAGGAACCATCGAAGCAGCCGTCAGCCCGAGGATCAGGAAGACGTTCCCGAAGAACGTAACCCCGCAGGTGAAGACCCGTTCGTCCTTGACGGTGATCATCGTTGCCGCGGAGACTGCGAGCGAAAACAGGAAGAGCGTCGCTGCCCACGCGTCCCCGACCATCGGTCCCATCAGCCGCGTATCGTTGAGATACGCCAGCGCGGAACCGAAGGCGAAGAAAGCCGATAGGGCAGTAATGCCGAGGTACAGGACGATGTTCAGCACCGGAGGTTCTCCTTGCTTTGCTTCCCGCAAAGCGTGGGCCAAGCGCGAGCCTGGAGTAGAACGAGCTGGAACAATTTATCCCAGACCGCTCGGGAGACATGCTACAGATGCAACATGCCATCTCCGAACGCTCCCCCGAACCACGTGGGGTTCGGGGCCCAGCACCCGACGTGGTGCTGGGCGGACAACTCACGATCCAATCATTTCCGGAAATCTGGAGGTGAAGGATGTCTGCTTTTGGGCCGAAGTCCAGCAGACCGATGCGGCTTGGCCGTGCTGCTCAGTTATTCACCGCGCGACATGACCGCTGCCGACCGCCCCTCTCCCCTCCATATTTCCGGATGCCTCGGGTGGAAAACCAGGTTGCCTCGCCGAGACACAAAACGAGGTGGATCGTACCGAAGAGAGACTCTTCAGCACAACCCACCCCGTTTCGGGATATGTAGTTGTGATGGCGGAACAGGTTTCTCACGCCTGATCCAAACCCCGCTGAATACAGCGAGGACTCTCTCCTCATACTCCTCACTCAATGATGGTTGTGTAGATGTGCGCGCTTCGACTGATTAACAGGACATCATAAAGCAGGCCGATTCCCTTGTCAAGACCAAAGCTCCGGCTTTCCAGCCGGAGCTTGGCTTAGCCAAGCCAAAAAGATATCCACAAGGAAAATTATGGCTAAGATTATTGAATATTTATTTGCTAATTTAAGAGAAAAAACAACGCT
>JACQKH010000022.1 GCA_016204585.1 Candidatus Kerfeldbacteria bacterium | reverse complement strand
GCCAGGAATTCGGCGTCACGCGTGAACGCATCCGTCAGATCGAAGCCAAGGCGCTGGAGAAAATCAAAGAGCATGAGCACATGAGGAAGTTGAAGGACTACTGATCGTGTACCAGCGAGAGCTCCAGGTGGCGCTTACTCTCGCGCGGCGAGCGGACAAGATCGCGCGTCGCTATTACAAGCGCCGCAGTCGCGTCAGAACGAAACGGGATCAAACGTCGGTGACCGCGGCCGATCAGCGGATTGAGCGTGTCATCGTCGAAGGATTGTTGCGGCGATTTCCTCGTGATCGAATCGTCGGCGAAGAATTTGGCACTACGACTGGTGTTCAGGGTCGGTTCTGGACGATTGATCCGATCGATGGCACTAATCAGTTTGTCCAGAAGACCGACCATTTTTGCGTCATGATTGGGCTGGTCGTCGGCGGACGTTCGGTCCTCGGCGTGATCGCCGCGCCGGCGCTTGGTAAAACCTTTTACGGTGCGCACGGTCATGGAAGCTTTGTGACTCGCGGTGGCCGTCGCCGTCGGTTGTGTGTTCGACACCGTGCAGCGATCGAGCAAGCTACGCTGGTCGTTCCGTTTCGTCCGCGCCATGGATCAGCCATCGGACAAGCCGCCCGCGATTTACTCCACCCGGCCCGACGGATTGAGATCGGCAGCATCGGGTTACCACTCACGACGATTGCCGAGGGACGAGCCGACGCGGACATTCGGACGTCGCTGATTACGAAGGTCTGGGACTACGTGCCCGGACAGATTATTCTCGAAGAAGCCGGAGGAATCATGAGCACATTGTCGGGCTTACCACTGCGCTATCGTTGGGGTCGGCTGAATGTCGATCACGGAGTGGTGGCGGCGATTCCTGAACTCCATCCGGAGATTTTACGTCGACTCCGGTCGGGCAGGATCATTGGACGCTTTCTGCGAGTGCGCCGCCAGGCCCGCGCCGGCGGGCTTCCCAAAGATAGGGCGGCTTGATACAATGCGCACGTTCGTGTTTGTACGTCAGTCGTGTTCCGGGGTACCCCGCACCAGGACTCACTTCGCTCGTCCGGTACGGGGCAAGGCTCATCACCGCCTGTGGCGGGACCCCGCCTCCGGCGGTGGGCGGTAGAGTTCCGCACCAAATAAATGTTTCGAGAACACGGAGTTCCGGGGTAGCTCAACGGTAGAGCAGTGGACTGTTAATCCATTGGTTGCGAGTTCGAATCTCGCCCCCGGAGCTCCGTGTTTTAAATAACGTATTTTGGTGCGTGATTATCCATTGGTTGTGAGTTCGTCAGGTCATCCCGTCATTCGACGGGACAGGTTCGACCTGGCGTCCAGTCGTATGACTGGACGAATCCTGCCGCCGGAGCGGAGAAGAGTAGATACGCCACTGAATAAGGTTCGACCTCCGGAGCGGCTGGGCTTTTGTGGTAGAATTCATGGGGTGAACAGGAAACCGACTTTAAGAGAGTTGCAAGAATTCACGTCTTCTTACTTTTCTCATAAGTGTCCTGTTGTGAGATGGAAGAAATTGAAGGAAGGATTGCGAGGAGTTGCCGTTAGACGGGAAAATAAAATCTACCTTGATCCTCATGTGAAATCCGATACGGCGATCGGTTGTGAAGTGGGTGATGGGTCAGGATACTCGCCAAAAAAACAAGATTAAAAATAACGGGGGAGGAGCATTATTATTACATTCTCCTACTTAGAAATTTCTTGATACTGTTTTTGTACCCATCTCTCATATTGAGATTTTCTAGCTCAGAAACCGGTACCCATCTGAACTCGGTATATTCTTCGTTTTCTTTGATTGTTTCTTCGTCAGTTTCACAAAAATATACCGTAACTAAAAACGTACGGGCTGCTCCACGAACATCTGCAGCAAAAGACCAATAATCAACCGTACTCTTAATATCCACCCGGTTCCAACCCAGCTCCTCTTGGAGCTCCCTGCGTAAAGTTTGTTGTGGTTTTTCGCCAGGGTTTATCCTTCCACCGGGTAATTCCCAGACACCCTTTTGATCCTTAACCAGAAGGATTTTTTTGTCCCTCTCAAATAATGCTTTTACCGTTCTTTGTGTTTTGTCGGCCGTATGCTTCACCATTGACACCATAGTCACTTAATGGTAATTTGTAAAGTCAAATTCATTTTTGACACCGTACTTTGACAAATTATCTACCGTGTTAAAGCAGGATACGTAAATCCACTGTCCGCACCAAGAACCAGAGAGGAGAGAGTAATGCCATTGAAAATCGGTATCGTCGGCGCGGGTGTTATGCTCAAATACCAGGCTGAGGGCTTTCTCTCAGCCGGAGCCGAGCTAACTTGTCTTGCTGAAACGAATCCAGAAGCGGCTCACAAAGCCGCCGCGACCTACAATATTCCTCAGATCTACGGAAGCTTGGAGGAGATGCTTGTCAAAGCGCCCGATAACGTCGATGCGGTCAGCGTACTCGTTCCGCCGGCGTTTCATAAGGAGCTGTCGATCCAGGCGCTTCTAGCCGGAAAGCATGTCTTGTGCGAAAAACCCCCGGCGTTGAACGCTCAAGAGGTAGCTGAGATGAAACGTGCAGCGGAGAAGGTCGGCAAAGTTCTGGCCTTCGACTTCAACAACCGCCTGCGCCCGGAGTCGGTTGAGTTGGCACGGAGGATTTCTAATGGATCCTTTGGCCAAATCAATTCGGCTCAAGCAATTTGGATTCGTCGCTCTGGTATCCCGGGTTACGGGAGCTGGTTCACAAATCGCCAAGTTTCCGGCGGAGGTGCGCTTATTGATCTGCTACATATGGTTGACCTGGCGCTGTACTTCATGGGTTACCCCGAACCGATCTGCGTTTTAGGGCAGACGTTCTCTGACTTCATGGAGGATCAAACGCGTCGGGGCGCCTATGGTCAGGTTGGTGACCGGGGCATAAGTGATGTTGAATCGTCGGCTCATGCTCTCGTCACATTTCGGACAGGGCAGATCCTTTTCCTGCGAAGCTCCTGGGCTGAAATGGTTAAGGAAGAGCAGTGTTTCGTGACCATCCAGGGGCAGAAAGCAGGCGGAAAAGTGCTGCGTCTCTTCGGCCAAGAATATGAAGGAGACACCACCGCCGACACCTGCGAAATCTACACGCAAGAGGACGGAAAACCTATCAACACCAAGGTTACTGTTCCTTACGATCGCACAATGGGGCGGGTGAGTGTTGCTGCTAATTTCGTTGAATCAGTCGAAGGTAAGAACGTTCAGCTAGCAACACCTGCTCAAGCTCTCCGACTGATGCAAATCGTCGATGCAGTATACTTATCCGCCAAAACCAAGACAGCCATCACTTCGGCTAGGAGCTGAGAAAGGAGACATAGCGATGTTTAGGAGAATTGTTGTTCTGGTCATGGACAGCGTTGGTATCGGCGAACAGCCTGACGCCGTCCAGTACATCAGCCAGGGTGCCAATACCTTTCGTCACGCTGCTTCAGCTGTCACAGGCTTTAGTGTTCCTAACCTCCAGAGGCTGGGCCTGGGCAACATACCAGGAGTGGTGGATGTGCCGAGCACCCCAACTCCCTTAGCCCATTTCGGAAGAATGGTCGAAACCACTTCCGGAAACGATACCTTCGCCGGTATTTGGGAAATGGGTGGTGTGATCTTCACCGAACGCTTCGAGTCCTACAATCCCGGCATCCCTTCCGATGTGGTTCAACAGCTTCAGGATTCCATTGGTATGGGCACCCTATGCAATGCTTATGTCTCGGGCTTCAGGGTGTACGATATGTATGCCGATGAGCATTTCGAGACAAGGAAGCCGATCATATACACCAACGACGACGGTGTTGTTTTGATCGGAGCTCACGAGGACGTGATACCCCCGGCCAAAATGCACGAGATTGCCAGGCAGATGACCCGTTTCTTTACGGGAAAGAGGATCACGCGAATCATCGGTAGAGCCTTTGTCGGCACGAAAGGCAATTTCATCCGGACCGAAAACCGGATCGACATTGCCGTTCCTCTCGACAAGAATCAGGTTCATCTCTACCGGCGCCTGCGTGAACGAGGGACCGGCTTCACGGTGACAGAGCATCTCGCTTCCATCATCGGTGAAGAGTTCCCGACTCGCATTCTGAAGGGCATCAAGGATTCGACTGGAGTCATGGCATGGGTGAATGACCTGCTCGATACAGATGAGCCGGGAGTCTCCATGTTCGTGGTTCCTGACTTCGACATGTCCGGTCACAAGCGTGATGCCGTCGGATATGGCAAAGACATCGTCGCATTCGACACCATGTTGGGGGGAACTCTGAAGAGAATCGGAAAGGATGACTTACTGCTCATCACAGCCGATCACGGCTGTGATCCGGTGCTTCCCATCCGAGGGCACACAAGAGAATATGTCCCACTCCTGGTGCTCAATGGAAACCATCGTACCGGAAGTGATCTTGGCACCCGCCACACGTTTGCCGATCTCGGTCAAACGATCTGCGATCTCGTTGGCGCCGAACCGATCGAAGTCGGTACCAGCTTCGCTTCTCAACTCTGAGGAGGCAACGATGTTCAGTTCAGCATCTCTGGCAATAAACGGCGGACCAGCCGTTTATCCGGGAGGTTTGAAGAGGGGTAAGGTCTTTGGAGAAGAAGAGGGGCAAGTGGTCAGCGATGTCATGAGATCTGGTGTCGTATCAAAAGCGGGAAGTGGTCCCATGGTTCAGCGATTCGAAAGGGAATTTGCTGGATTTCATGGGATGCCTTTCGCGATTGCTACCACATCCGGAACGACAGCACTCCATATCGCCGTATCTGCACTTGAAATCGGTCCTGGCGACGAAGTAATCGTGCCTGACCTGACTTTCATTTCGACCGCCTCGGTGGTCCTGCAGAATGGCGCCAAGGTTGTGCTCTGCGACATCGACGAACGCACGCTTACGATCTCCACCGGCGACCTTCTGCGAAAGGTCAACTCCAGGACAAAGGCTGTTATGGTCGTACACCTGTATGGCCGTCCTGCAAACATGCAGGAGATTCTGGAAATCACTAAGCCGCGAGGAATTGCTGTGGTGGAAGACTGTGCGCAAGCCCATGGAGCCACGATCGGGGGTCAGAAGGTTGGTACGTTTGGCGACTTGGGTTGCTTCAGCTTTTACCAAACCAAGAACATGAGTTGTGGCGAAGGTGGTATGGTCATTACCAACAACGAGACACTGGCGAGACGGTGCAAATCCCTTACCAGACACGGTCTCGTCGGTGATGATCTGTCCGCTTACGACTACGACAAGCTTGGTTTTAACTACTCAATGACTGAGCTTCAGGCTGCCATCGGCTTGGTACAGCTTGCCAAGCTTGACCGGCTCAACCAGGTTCGTCGCCGTAATGCTAAGCTCTACCGTTTGCATCTGAGCGGACTGCCCATGATTCGTTTCCAGGAAGACTGCTCCGGCCACGTAAACTACTGCCTGACCGCAGTCTTGCGGGGTAACTTGGCCGGTGAACGGGATCGCTTTCTGGAGGCAGTGAGAGCAGAAGGTATTCTAGTGAATTGTCTATACCCAAAGGCGCTCTCCGGAACCAAGCTGTGCTCCGGAGCAGAAGACAGGCCGGCGACGTCTGGCGCAGTGGCATCTTCGGTCTTCAATCTGTACACCAATCCGGACATTACTGCCCATTTTGTTGAAACCTGTTGTGCGGCAATCCGCAAAGTCTGCCTCGCCTCCCAGGAGGTGTCAGGATGAAATACCTGTCACATCTTGAAGCGCAGGACATGGGCAACCTCCTTTCCCTCAAAAGAAAGCGAGGCATTACCCTTAGCCTGGCACTACCGGTTCTGAACGAAGAAGCGACCGTTGGACGAGTGATCGAATGTGCACTCAGCTGCCAGCCGCTTATCGACGAGATAATCGTTCTTGATAGCGGCTCAACTGATAACACGCTGCGTGTCTGCGCCGGTTATAATGTGCGGTTCGTCTCTGACGAAGATACGGCTCGTGATCTAGCCGTCGCTTTGTCTAGAGGTAAGGGGTGGAATCTGTGGAGCAGCGTTTACCTCACGAAAGGAGACGTTGTTGCCTGGATCGACACGGACATAGAGAACATTCACCCTCGTTTCATTCTCGGTATCGTTGCTCCTTTCCTCATGTTCTCCGATGTACAGTTTGCCAAGGGGTACTACAGGAGACCTAAGGGCGATGCGCGAGTAACCGAGATCCTGGCGAGACCGTTTCTCAACATGCTCTTTCCCGAGACAGCTGGATTCATTCAGCCGTTATCGGGCGAGTATGCAGGAAGACGGGAATTTCTTGAGCAAGCTAGCTTCTACTCTGGGTACAGCATCGAAGTAGCCTTGCTGCTTCAGGCGATCCTAGAGTGCGGAGACGATAAAGTTGCTCAAGTCTTTCTGGACCAGCGGTTCCATCCCCTCCAAGATGTGTCATCACTTGGCAAGATGGCGAGCAACATTCTGTACACCCTCCTGCATCTCGCGGAGAAGTACAAACGTCTATCACTCAATGTCGCGGTGGGGCAGTACGTGCAGGTATTCAACGCCGTGATTAATGGCGGAGGAGACATCTCTCCTGAGAGAATTTTCATCGCCGATGCCGCCCTACCAAAGATCGTTGATCTGCCCGGTTACCGATGAAAGGGGTCGAGATGATCGTTAAAGGGCTCAAAGCTTCTATAGTTTGAGCCCTCTTTTTATTCCTGATCAATTTAGAAAGGGTAAAATGAGACACGATACACGACCCCTTAAGTACTGTCTCATTTGTCTCATTGACCCTTCGAAAGTTGCCAGAATACGCCAAAACCCGCTAAACTCCTTGTAAGGTTCCAAATCCAGACCGGAGTGGCGAGCTTCGTGTTTAAATGACGTATTTTGGTGTGTGATTAAGGCGATGGTTGTCCCCCGAACCACGTTGGGTTCGGGGCGAGGTTCCAGCGATCTCAACTTTGCCACGCCAGGTGTTGTATCAGTACCTGCCAAAACCCCGACTTGTGAGGGGGTTTTGAGGTGGTTCGAAAATTCTTCGTGACTTGACAAAATTCGCATGTTGCCCTAACCTGCCGTCGCTTCACCCACTGCACGGAGAGAGCGTTGACCAGACCGGTCAGGCGATCCTTCTGTGCGAGAGCGCAGGAGGATGGCCATGGCCACCACCGTCGGAGGCAAGCAGTGTAACTACTGTCGTCGGTCAGCGGGCCAGGAGCACAACTCGGCCTGCCCAGTCGCCGTCGGAACGACCCGGGCGATGCAGGCCTGGGAGTATGGCTGGCGCGAAGGTCAAGCCGGGAAGGAGTACACCTGGCGACAGGAGGGGAACTTTGACCCCAGCCGTATCCTGGGGTACCGGATTGCGAAGCGAGACCGTGACCTTCGAATCTATGGGTAGTAGCACCAAGTCGATGGTCACGGAGAACATTCACCGGCAGGGACCTCATGGTTCCTGCCGCAATATTTTTTTGCCAAGTGGAGAAGTTGTCAGGCGACCGGTCCATTGTCCGGTTTGCCCGGCAGCTTGGATTACTCAGAATGAGGAACTTGACATAGTATAACATATACGTTATGATGTCATTATCTATGAAATCCTACAGAAGTATCAAAAAGCGATTGCTTCGCGACAGGCGAGTTAAAGAAGTCTACGAAGAATTGGGTCCAGAGTTTATGCTGGTCGAAAAACTCATGGAAAAACGAATCCGAAAAGGTCTCACTCAAGAAGCTCTCGCTCGTCGCATCGGCACAAAACAGTCAGCCATCTCCCGGCTCGAGCGGGGAGAATACAATCCGACGCTTGCGTTCTTGAGAAAAGTGGCTGCCGGCCTGAACGCAAGATTAAAGATCACGGTTACGTAGCTTCTCCGCACTTCTTGGCTGTCGGGGATATGTGAAATTTCCCTCGAATTTTTTCATAAACCGAGAGCCAACCCACAAAATTGCCAGGTGACCAGTCCCGCCGCCGTCACGCCGTTTTGCTGGCCGCTGACCCCGTTATCCCGTTAGAGTCGGATAAGATAATATTTATCTTGAAAACTAAGAACCGAGTGTTATTGTTCTTGAGTAACAACGAAATCTCCGACTCTAACGGGACGCCTCTAACGGGGCAGGCTTGATTTTTGCCCTTCTTTTTGATACAATGCCGTCGACAGTATGGCCGCTATTAGAATCCCATGACCAGAAAAAAGTACCCCGTCAGGAAGTTCATTCTGGTCGCGTTTGTGGTGCTGGTAGTTTTTTCGAACGCGACCTCCATGGTAACTGACTGGTGGTGGTTCTCCGAAGTCGGATACACCCAGATTTTCGTTAAATCCCTGGTCGCAAAAATACTGCTGACGGCGGTCGTGGCGGTCGTGGCGGCTGCCTGGCTGCTCGCCAATTTCTCGGTGGCAACCCGCTCAGCTGTTCCGTGGATAATTACCCTGCCCACGTCGTTATTCGGCAAGCCGGTGAGTCTTGACGGTCGCCTGGTTAGAAAGTTAATGGCGGCTATCAGTTTCGTGATCGCGCTCATTTTCGGGTTGGTGGCTGCAGGGAACTGGCAGGCGGTGCTGAATTTCTTCGCGCAGACAAATTTCGGCGCAGCCGACCCGGTCTTCGGCAAAGACATCAGCTTTTACGTGTTCACGCTGCCCATCTGGCAGTTGGGTCTGGGTCTGATCAAGGCGCTGATTGTGTTGACGTTCATCGGCTGCGCCCTGGTCTATGCCCTACGGGGCAGTCTGAACCTCCCGGGACTGCGGGCGCTCAAACAGTTGAAATTGGAAGGG
Organism: Candidatus Kerfeldbacteria bacterium; assembly: GCA_016204585.1. Lineage (GTDB taxonomy): Bacteria > Patescibacteriota > Patescibacteriia > SBBC01 > SBBC01 > JACQKH01. Next base: position 2,473 of record JACQKH010000022.1, on the reverse strand, counting down.
CGAGTGAAAACCCATCTGGGTGCCTTGCTGGCGTTGTTCATGGCCACGGTCGCGGCCGGAGCGTATCTGTCGCTCTTTCGAGTGCTCATTAGTCAGACGGGTCCGGTGGCCGGAGCGGCGTACACGGATATCGCGATTCGCATACCCATGCTGTGGGCGTCGGTCATCACCGCCGGCCTGGCGGCGGTTGCGGCGGCGGTCTGGGCGGTGCGGGGCAAGGCGTCGCCGGTCATTGCGGCGTTCGGATTGTACTTGGTCGTCGGTGTGGCGTCCGGGCTGGTGCCGCTGGCAGTCCAAAAACTGATGGTCGACCCGAACGAGTTGGTCAAGGAGACACCTTACATCAAGCGGAATATCGCCGCCACGCGTCAGGCCTATGCCCTGGAGGCAATCGAGGAGCGGGATATCTCGGGGGATAAACCGATCACCGCGGCCGACATTGCGGCCAACGATCTGACGATCAAGAACGTTCGCCTCTGGGATCGGCAACCGCTGCTCTCGACCTTTTCACAGATTCAGGAAATTCGCACCTACTACGAGTTTACCGAAGTTGATAATGACCGCTACGTGATTGACGGGAAAATCCGCCAAATCATGCTGTCGCCGCGCGAGTTGGCCTCGGACAGCTTGCCGAATAAGAACTGGATCAACGAACGGCTGACTTTCACGCACGGGTACGGCCTGGCCGCCGGTCCGGTCAATCAGGTCACGCCGGAGGGCTTACCGGTCTTGTTCGTCAAGGATTTGCCCCCCAAATCGGACGTCAAGGAACTGGAGGTGACGCGCCCGGAAATCTACTACGGCGCCCTGGCGAACGACTATGTGGTCACGAACACGAAATCGCGCGAGTTCGACTATCCCAAGGGCGAGGAAAACGTGTACGCGACCTATGCCGGCCAAGGCGGCGTTAAGATCGACTCTTTGCTCAAGCGGGCGTTGTTCGCGCTGCGATTTCAATCGCTGAAACTGTTCCTGTCCAATGATGTGACCGGTGAAAGCCGTATTATGTACTATCGCAAGATTCGGGAGCGGGTGGCGAAGATCGCGCCGTTCTTGACCTTTGACCGGGATCCGTACATCGTCATCGCCGACGGCAAGGTCTACTGGATTGCCGACGCCTATACGACCAGCGATCGCTACCCGTATGCCCAGCCGTCGCTGCTGAACGGACGAATGGTCAATTACATCCGGAACTCGGTCAAGGTGGTGGTTGACGCGTATGATGGTCGTGTCACCCTTTACCAAGCCGACGCGGTCGATCCCGTCATCAAGACGTACGCCAAGATCTATCCCAACGCCTTCCGGCCGTTATCAGATATGCCGCCGAGCTTGGCCTCTCATCTGCGGTACCCGGAAGACATTTTTACGCTGCAGACGGCCGTCTACTCCACCTACCACATGGATGACCCCCAAATCTTCTACAACAAAGAAGACCAGTGGGAGATTCCGGCGATTCCATCGGAAGGCGAAGGAGCGTCGGCCAGTACCGTGGCCGGCATGTCGCCCCGGCATATTATTATGAAGTTGCCCGGCGAGAAGCAGGAAGAATTCATTTTGATGCTGCCGTTCACGCCGCGGGGAAAAGACAACCTGTCCGCCTGGATGGTCGCCCGCAACGACGGGGATAACTACGGCAAGGTGGTAATTTACCGTTTTCCGAAGGACAAACTGGTATTCGGGCCGAAACAGATCATCGGCCGCATCAACCAGGATCCGGACATTAGCCGTCAGATTTCGCTCTGGGATCAAGGCGGGTCGCAGGTCATCCAGGGGCCGCTGCTCGTCATTCCGATCGAAGAATCCCTGCTGTACGTCCGGCCGCTCTACCTGAAAGCCGAAGCCGGAAAAATCCCTGAGTTGAAACGGGTGATTGTGGCCTACGAAAACAGGATTGCGATGGAGGCCACGCTGGAACTGGGCCTGTCGAAACTGTTTGGCGCTTCATCCAAGCCGGATGATCAAAAAAGACCGGCGGCCGTCACGCCGTCGGCACCGACCCAGGACGCTCAAGAGCTGATTAAAAGGGCGAGCGAGGTCTATCAGGAAGCGCTGGCTGCGCAACGGGACGGAAACTGGGCGGCTTACGGAGACGCCATCAGACGCTTGGGGGAGATTTTAAAGCAATAACCGGGGCGCAAGTTAAGAGCCAAAAAGATGAGACACCCGATTCTTTCGGGAATCTTGTCACACGGTTGACCCGGGAGTAGGATTAGAAGCGGGGGAGGGGGGCTTGACGTGATATAACATATACGTTATGCTGTCATTATCTATGAAATCCTATAAAAGTATCAAAAAGCGATTGCTTCGTGACAGGCGAGTTAAAGAAGCCTACGAAGAATTGGGCCCGGAGTTTGTGCTGGTCGAAAAACTCATGGAAAAACGAATCCGAAAAGGTCTCACTCAAGAAGCTCTCGCTCGTCGCATCGGCACAAAACAGTCAGCCATCTCACGGCTCGAACGGGGAGAATACAAT
>JACQKH010000001.1 GCA_016204585.1 Candidatus Kerfeldbacteria bacterium | reverse complement strand
GTGCGGGGCTGATCCTCGCTCCGGCGGACGCGACAGATGGTTTTAAGAAAAGACTTCGTTAAAAAGTTGTAGGGAAGCTGGTGTGAATCCAGCGCGGTCCCGCCACGGTGACCTCACCCCAACCCCTCTCCATAATTTCTCATTGTTTTTTCAAGGGAAATTATGGAGAGGGGGTAGGGGGGTGAGGCGAGCCCGACCCCTTCCCAGCACCTTTCTTAAAAGGTGCTGGGTAAAGACAAAGAAGCCCTGCGCCATTGTGTGCATAGGCCCTCCGGGGAGAGGTTCGGCATGATTATGATGTGGCCGCACTCGTTCTCGGAGTGCGGCTTTTTCGGTTCTCCGCCAGGGAGGTGTTCTCAATGAACAGGAGATCGTTCATTCAATTTTCGGCAGCGGCCGCAGTCGGCATGATCGTGGCGGGATGCGGTCGGGTGATCGCGCCGCCCGTCGCGTCGCGGGTTTCTGCGAGCAAGATTGACTACGAGGGACTCGGCCGGTTCATCGATCACATCGGTACCGCCAGCGGAGATTTCACCGTTGGTGCCGACGGCGATTATGATTTCGCGGTGCTCCGGATCGATAACGGACTCGGCGCGCCCGGATCGACACCGAATTTCTTCGTGCCGTGGAAGGCGACGTACACCATTCCATCGGTTCTGGCCTACATCCGTCAGCAGTTCCACGGCATTCCATTCGCCACCGTCTCGTATCCCGGAATGGGAGAAGAGTACCTTACGACTCTGTGGGGACGGACCGCACAACCGGGGGCGGATTGGGGATGGCAGTACGCCATCTACGCTGATCCAAATCGCCTGGATCAGCCATCGTGGGAAGACCTCGTGAGCATCACATCGCAGTCGGTCGACCACGCGACCTGCCCCCGTCACGGAACCGTCGATTGCCGCTGGAGCCTGCCGTTGTGAACCTTCACTTCGGGCAGGGATGTCGCTCGCGCGATGTCTCTGCCCACAACTTTTTCTCAATGCGTTACTTCATTACCTTCGTATTCGTCTTCTGGCTGGCGTTTCCAATCCATGCTTTGGTCGCCAGCACCGAAGTAATCGACGGTCCCCAAGACTGTTGTGCGGCCGGCGACGGCATTCAAGCCGAGACGTACCGGTCGGCGCCTATCGGTATGTTGGCAGTATCAGTGTCCGGCGGACTCGATGCAGCGAGGAGTTTTTTGACGGCCCACAGCGTCGACAGCCCGGATTGGTCGGCGATCGCGCTGCAGGCGGGAGGGGGGGTAAGCGACAGTACCGATGGAGTTGCGACCGACCTGGCCCGCCGCATTCTGGCGCTCCATGCGATCGGACGAAACACGGATGACCTGGCCGTCGCGCTTGAAGCCACCGTTGTCGATGGGCATGTCGGCACGAACTCACTCCTGAACGACGATATCTTTGCCCTGCTCGCGCTCCGTGCGGCTGGACGGTCATCGTCGAGCGAACCGCTAGCAAGTATTACTTCCTACGTTGTGGCGAATCAGCGCGCCGACGGCGGCTGGGGTGTCGCGACGACTTCAAAGAGCGATGTTGACGATACTTCATCCGCGATCGAATCCTTGGTGAGCGTCGGCGGCCACGATGCGAGCGTCGGACAAGCACTATCATACCTTCATTTGCAGCAGAATAGCGATGGCGGGTTTCCGTTCCGCCGGCCGTCGGTCTCGAACAGTGCGTCGACGTCTTGGGCACTCCACGCACTCGAGGCGACCGGCGAGTCGACTGAATCATGGTCGGTCAACGGCATTACTCCGATCGAGGCTCTGCTGGCGTACCAGGGATCCGACGGCGGATTCTTTTGGCAAGCGACCTCAACCACTTCGACGGCCCTCTTGACGGCTTACGCCGTTATCGCCCTCGAGCACCGTAGCCTCGCGACTCCGCCGCTGGCTTTTGTTCCGTCTCCGCCCGACCCTCCCGTGCAACCTCCTCCAACACCTTCCCCTCCGCCCGTATCTCCGCTCGCCACCAACCCGACCCCTCCGCTCTCGCCTGCTCTTGAGGAATCTCCAGCGCCGTCTCCACCTCCGCTCCCACCTTCATTTTTGCCAACGACTGAACCGTCGCCTCCGCCCTCGCCTGCTGTTTCGTCTCCCATTGCCGCTGTCCAGCCGCCAACCCAGCAGGCCACTCCCGTTGCGGAAACGTATTTGCCTCCGCCAAAGGCGACGCGGCGCACCGCCGCTGTGAAAAAAGTGCTCGGGGCCTCGACCAGTCTCCCGGCATCCGGGTCATCGCCTGATGATATCCTTACTTTCGCTCTCGGTTTGATATTGGCGATGACCGGCATACGAGGATTGCGGGAAAACCCTAAAACGCTTATTATTTCTAAGGGAAAGGAACTCCTATGAAGCGACAGTCAGCATTGCTCAGCGCCCTCGCGGTCGTGGTGATCGGCGGCGGTGCGTGGTGGTTTTCCACGCAGTACCACCCGGCCGCCAAGACGACCACGCCGGCCAACCGTAACGTCAACGCGGTCCAGACGCTGCCAACCAAGATCACCTATCAAGGTGAAGACGGGAAGAACGCGTTGGAGCTGTTGACCGCGAAGCACCAGGTGGTGGAAACCGACGGCTTTGTCAACTCCATTGACGGTCGCGCCAACACCAAGGTCTTCTACTGGTTTCTCTATGTCAACGGCAAACTGGCTGAGGTCGGGGCGAAGGACGCTGTGACGAAGTCCAGCGATTCGTTGGAATGGAAGTACGAAGAGTTTAAAGAGTAACCATGAAGAAACAGACTATTGTTTTCGCCGTCTTCCTGGTGTGCGCCGCGGCCGCCGTCCGGGTGCTACGTCATTTCGGGTTTATCCACCTGCCGCCGAACGTTGCCCCGATTGCGGCCTTGGCCATGTTCGGCGGGGCCTACCTGCCGGGCCGGTCCGCCTTTGTTTTGCCGCTGATGGCGATGCTCGTGTCTGACGCGCTGATTGGTTTCTACACGCCGAGCATCATGGCGGCAGTTTATTTGAGCTTCGCGATTAGCGGATTGATCGGACTCTGGCTTCGATCGAGAAAGCATCTGGGAAACGTCGTTGTCGGATCGTTGGTCGGCTCGGTCGTTTTCTTCCTGTTGACGAACGCCGCGGTTTGGGCGTTCGGAACGCTTTATAGCCGCTCCGGCAGCGGGTTGATGCAGTCCTACATTGCCGGATTGCCGTTTTTCCGTAATACTGTTCTCGGCGACCTCGGCTTTACCGGATTGATGTTCGGTCTGTTCGAACTCGTGCTCATAATCTCGATGCGGAAGGATCGCGTCGCTCCAGCCAAAATCGTCTAATTCAAATGGGCAACTACCGCCGTTATCAACCATTCCGGAGAACATACGGTCCTGAACGCCGGGCCTGGAAGCTGCTCGGCTGGGGAGCGGTGATAGTCGTCATTTTCATTCTGGTTAAGAACGTGTTCGGTACCTCTGATAGCAAGAAGTCCGCGTCCAAAGACCAGTCCGAGATTACGCTCGCCAATATCAATACCACCGCCGATGATTCTGGAATACCGTCAACCGCAACTATCGCCGGACGCGCCATCACTACTAAGGATTGTCCGAAACTGATCTCCCTGGCCGCGATCGAACAGAACGTAGTGGCCTTGACCTTGAACGCCGGCGGAATTCCTGGTGATGCACAGAAGGTCCTCGAGGTTTTGAAGCAGAAACAGGCGCTGGCGGCGCTGTTCGTTACCGGCAAGTGGGCTGATGACAACGCGGAAACTGTGAAGGCTTACGCCGAGGCGAACTTCGGGGTGTACAATCGCGGTTACGCCAGCATCTCTTACGATACGCTGACGCCGGACCAGATCGACGCCGATCTGGAAAAGGCCGAGACGGCCATCGCCGACGTCACCGGCAAACCGACCAAGCCGTACTTCCGACCGCCTTTCGGCGCGGCCAACGAAGCCACGGTGGCTGAGCTCCGGCGTCAAGGGTACTGCGCCATTGGCTGGACCGTTGACGCGCTCGACGTTCAGAATGGGGCGACGGTGGATGGTAGCGCCGCTCGAGTGATGAAGAGCCTGAAGCCGGGCTCTATCATCCTGATGTTGGCGAACAGCGATATCGCCGTTGACCTGGTCGGTTCGCTGATAGACCAAATCCGGGCCAAAGGTTGGCAACTGGTTGAGCTACAAGACCTTCTACGCCAGCAGTCGATTGCAACAAATACGACCAACGTTAACAAAAACGCTAATATCAACGGCACTCCTTGACATGGTAGAATCAACCTACTACATTGTGTAGTAGATAGTGTTGTGTATAAATCATTTACTTCATGCAAACTCCACAAATGACGCCACCAAACGATTCGCTGAAAAAAACAGGTATTGGTACAATCGTCTTTATCAGCTTTCTGGTGGGCGCTCTATCCGGCGGTCTTTTCGGCACGCTGGCGGCGGGCGGCGGCTTAAAGAATCTCCTCGGCCGAACGACCAAGACCGCGACCAGCGTGAATTCCGTAAACCTTGGAACGCTGAGAGTGCAAGAAGATTCGGCTACGGTCGAGGTGGTGAAGAAGGTTAGTCCGGCCGTGGTCAGCATCATAGCCAAAAAGGATTTCAGCAAGGTTTTCGGTAACGAGGACCAGAGCACACCGCTTGACTTATTCGGCCTTCCGTTTTTCCAGCAACCGCAACCGCAAGGCAAGCGGCAGGTCGGCAGCGGTTCCGGGTTTATCGTTTCCAGCGACGGTCTGATTTTGACCAACAAGCACGTGGCCACCATCGAGGGCGCGGACGAATTCACGGTCATTATGAATAACCAGAAGAACTACGATGCTAAGGTGGTGGCGACCGACCCCTCCACTGATATCGCCGTCATGAAGATTGAGGCTAAAGACCTACCGACAGTTGAACTCGGCAATTCCGATGATATTCAAACCGGCGATACGGTCATCGCCATCGGCAACGTGCTCGGGCAGTACCGCAATTCGGTAACCAAAGGGATTGTCTCCGGCTTGGCTAGGACCATCAAGGCCGGCGACGGCTCCGGCAACGTCGAAACGCTCCGTAACGTCATTCAAACCGACGCGGCGATTAACTACGGAAACTCGGGCGGCCCGCTTTTGAACCTGGCCGGCCAAGCCATCGGCATTAACACGGCGATTGATTCGGAAGGACAACTGATCGGTTTCGCATTGCCAATCAACATTGCCAAGAGCGACTTGGACAGTCTGAAAAAAACCGGCAAGATCGAGCGGCCGTACCTGGGCGTGCGCTACGTGATAATCAACGAACAGGTGAAGCAGGCCAACGAGCTGACCGTTGATTACGGCGCCTTGGTGCTGCGCGGCAGCAGCCAAAACCAGCTGGCGGTCATTCCCGGCAGTCCAGCGGACAAAGCCGGCATCGCGGAAAACGACATCATCTTGGAACTGGACGGCCGGAAGATTAGCGACGATTACGATCTGGCGCAGGCGCTCTTCGACAAAAAAATCGGCGACACCGTAACGCTGAAAATCCTGTCCAAGGGAAAAGAAAAAACCGCGCAGGTCAAGCTGGAAGTCCGGCCCGCCGAATAGGTCAGCTTCAGGGCAGCATCAGTGTAATTTCATGACAGTTGTTCACGCACCAGCCCCGCACCAATCGCGTGCGAATTGGTGCGGGACGGATGCGGCCTGCCCGCCGCATGGCTTTGGCAGGCGGGGGTTTCGCTCCACGGAACCACGTATCGAGAGAAACCACGGTCGCCCGGCCTTCGTAGCCGAAGCTACTTCGGCGGAGAGGGCTGAGGCCGTGGAGCTTCACCTTGCGCCGATGATAGCCGAGGTGTAGGCTGGGACATATGGACCAGCGAACCTATCACCCCGGTCAACCGCCGTCCGAGATTCCGCCATATCCTCAAGACCCTGGCCGGAGCGCGGCGGATTTTGCCGTCGAGGAAGAGGCCGCACCGGAAGCCGTAACAGACGAGCAGCCGGAAGATCAAGGAGAGAAAAAACCAAAAGTTCGTAAACCCGCAAAATCGGAGACGACGGGCGTGGGAGCGGAACCTGAAAAAGTTGTGGCGGAAACTGTTGGCCAAGAACAACCGGTTATCATAGAGCAAAGCAGGAAAGCAGCTAGCGGAAGCGAAGCGCGTCAGCGTGCCGCCAATCGAAAATTGGATGAAGAGAGAAAAGCTGAGCAAGCGGAACGGACGGCTTATGAAAAAGCGATGGGTAAACTTACGCAGATGGTGAAAGATCGCCGGTCCAGGCTTAAAGCCATGGTGGAGGATCGGAAATTAGACTGGAACAGAAATCGGGAAGAGATCGAAGAGCTGGCCGAAGATGAAGCCAGCAACCTGGCCCAGTCTTTTAACGAACGGGGCGAGCAATTCGCCGTGGTCAAGCACCTGCTCGGCGAGGTTCACCTGCCCGGCGCGCAAACGGTTAGCGAGAAATTCAAAGCCATGGCGATGATTGGATTACTGCAGCTGGAATATTGGAGCAGGGAAAACTTCCGGCACCGGCTGGAGCGGAAGGTCGGCAAAAAAATGACGGGACGGATGGAACAGGACTTCGATCAGCAATGGAAAGAATTGGTGCAAAGGTTGCAAACCGAGGCGCCGGAACTTTTTGAACAGGAAGTTACGGCTGAAGCGGCATAAGTTTTCAACTAAATAAACCGCGCATGTTTTAAAGTCCGGCTATTTGCCAAATGCAAAAAAATGTGATATAATTAAAAAACAAAAACAAAATCATGTTCATAAAACAAAAAGGCAACCGCCGAAAATTTTTAATAATTCATTCCATTGGTCTGGCAATGGCCGTTGCTTTTTTTGTGGTGGCGAACGCTTGGAGCAGCCGAATACTGCCCGGCGTGCGCATTGGCAAAGTCGCGGTAGGCGGTTTGTCAATGGCTGGCGCCGAGCAGAAAATTCGCCAGACACTGGCGCAAAGACCAATTCGCTTGGTTTATGAAGAAAAATTTTGGCGGCCGGACTTGACCGAGCTGGGCGCGGAGGCGGATGTTGGTTCGACAGTTCGTCGGGCGTATCAGGTTGGCCGGATCGGCGGGTTTTCTTTTTTCGGACCAAATGTTTTGCTCGGCCGGCCAATGCCGCTCCAAGTGAGTTGGGACGAAAAAAGATTGGCCGAGTATCTCCGTTTGGCGGCCAGTCGGATTGGTGAGCCGCCGCGAGATGCGACCGTGGTGGTAACTGACGGTCAGTTGGCAATGGTGCCGGAGAAGGACGGCGTGGTGATTGATGCCGAAGATGTAAAGACCGAGTTTACGGCGAGGTTGCAGGGACTCGATGAGCCAACGGTGTTTATCAAGCCACGGATTGGGGAGCCGATGATCAGCCAGGACGATTTAGAAAACGCACTGACGCAGGCCGAGGGGATGCTCGGACAAAAACTCGAACTGAGGACAAGAGAAAAATCGTATAACATTGATCGAGCGATGATTGGGCAGTGGTTGAAATTCGCAGCCAGCCAGCCGTTGACTTCGACTGAAGTCTCGACAATTGCGGCTATTCCGCGATTGCGACCGAGCGTGACAGTGGGGATTGATGCAGCCGCGCTCACGAACTACGTTACCTCTATTGCTCGCGAGGTGGATACGGCAGCCGAGCCGCAGAAGTTGCTGCGGAGCAAGAATAAAGTCGAGGTGATGGATGAAGGCCGGTCCGGAAAAATAGTGGCCGTAGCGGCGGCAATTGAACTGATTCGAAACGCTGTGCAATCTGGTTCAGGTGCGCCGATAGAACTGGCAATGCTCGAGGTGCCGGCGCCGACCGTGTTCCTTGACGCTCCGTCCGCCCCCATTCCGAACGGCAAGGTCATCAGCGTTGATCTCACCAAGATGATGGAGTACTTGTACGAGAACGGCGAACTTGCGTATACGTCAAAGATTTCTCCTGGCATCAACAATTGGACGCCGACCGGCACGTTCAAGATCTACGCCAAGACGAAGAAGCAGAAGATGTCCGGTCCGGGGTATTATCTGCCGAATGTGCCGAATATCTTGTGGTTCAAGGGCGACTACTCGATTCACGGCGCCTACTGGCACAACGATTTCGGCGTTCGTCCGCGCTCGCACGGCTGCGTTGGTGAGCCGCTCGTTGAAGCGGAGTGGGTGTTTAATTGGGCGGAAGTGGGGACGCCCGTGGTGATTTATAAAAGCTAGCAGTACCACCCCTTGTTCCCCTCCTATCCTTAGGAGGGGAGACTAGCTTACGGCTTTTTTCCATGAGTCCTCCCTCCTAAAGTAGGAGGGAGACAGAGGTTGGTAATTACTTTGTGCAATTGCTCCAACACCCCATCAATGTTTTCGTGAATGTCAGTATTCAGGAACCTGACTACGGTGATGTCCTCGCTCTCGATGAACTTCTGGCGTTGACGGTCGTAGGCACGCGCCCCGGGCCTGAAATGTGAGTCGCCGTCAACTTCAATTGCCAGCCGCATTTCCGGGCAGAAGAAATCAAGTACGTACGGTCCGATCCCATACTGCCGCTGGAACTTTAAGCCCAGAAACTGACTTTTTCGAAGATGTCCCCAAAGTTTTCGTTCAGCCGGTGTTGACTCGTTTCGCAGCTTTTGTCGTCGTCGTTTAAACGACGGGTCGTTGTATAAAAAACGTGGCGGCATGTTTCCTGGTTATGCCACCGGACTACAGCGTAGATGACATTTTATGAAGTGTCAAGGCTATCACCCTCTGTCTCCCTCTTCCCTGAAGAGGGAGGACTCGTTAACAGGCCTTTAGCAAGTCCCTCCTCTTGCGGGTAAGAGGAGGACAGGAGGTGATAGTTGAATCCCGCAACCGCTGCTGGTATACTGGAGGTGCACAGAATATCAAAATGGAGGAACTATAACCAACCAACGCGGTAGCATTATTCCAGTGGTGGCTTTCTTATTCGGCGCAGCCGTGGTCGTGCTCATTTTCGGCTACATGCTGTGGCCGAAGGATGAGGAGATTACCTCTACCGGGCCGGTGATTGTGAAGAACACGAACGCAGCGGTGAGCGGGAATGCGAACGGCAACTTAAACTTGAATCAGAACTCCAACACAAATGCCAACGCAAATAACAATACAAATGCGAATTCGAATACAAATACTGCCACCGACCTCACCGCCGGGTGGAAGACGTATACGAACACAACATTTGGATATTCAATAAAATATCCGAGCGACTGGAAAGCGAATGAATCGACTGGCACGCTAAAGGCTGATAACGTTGGTTTTCAATCACCAACAACGGTTGGTGATTCGGATTGGGGTATCTTTGTCTTCGATAGACAGAAAAAAACAATCGAGCAAGTTATTGCCAGTATTGGCAGCCAATTTTCCGATCGGAAGGAGTCTCGAAAAACTGTTACATTTAACGGAATAACCGCCACGGAAGTGACAGTCACTACCAAACAGTATAACAATTGGGATTCTTTGTCTTTAGTATTTGAAAAGAACCGCAAAGTCTATCACATCACAAATGGCGCGGTAGCGAATACAAAGTTTACAGATTTTTATTCCACCTTCACCTTTACCCAGCACTAACGACGTTGTCGTAGTGCTGGGCAGGCGAAATAATATCTAACGGAGGAATTATGAAAAATAAAGGTGTTGCCGCCACGCCGATAATAGCTATTGTCTTCGCCATCCTGGCGCTCGGGCTGGCGTCGTACCTTTTGGTTTTGACGACGAAAAAAGAAACAACCGTAACCTTCGCGAACTACGCGATCAGCACGAATACGCCGGTGAACGCGAACGGCAACACCAATGTTGCGACCACGAACGCCAACGCGAACGCCAATGTCAATGCTTCAGAACGAGAGGGCTACTCCGCGCCAACTGGACCGTTTACATTGACCAATGCGACTACCTTTGCCGTGCCCTATCGCCTGGCCAATGATCGCTTAATCACCCGGCTGGCCAAGGTCAATGCGGCAACCGGCAAGGTCGTGGCTGAGGCGCAACTTAATGCCTCGGATATCCCAATCGGCCTGGGCCGTGACGTTACGGCCACCTCACCGAGCCGAGCAGCAATTGGCGCGGACGGGGATAGCGTTGTGTTGCTATCGTCTAGTCAGAGCGGACCGCTGTACGTCGGCCTGTATCGCACCAGCTTTGCCACACCCACAAAGATTGAGCGAGTTTTTCAATACGACAGCAAGAACCTGTTCCGCGGGGACGTGCCGACTATCCGGAATTTCGTTTTCCACGCCGCCTCTAATCAAGTGGCTTTTTTGATCGTCGGCAACGAAGGCAAAGAAAACAACTTTCTCAAGGTCGTGAACCTGGCAGACAAGACGGTCAAAGACGTGGCGACGTTTACCACCCAGCCGGAACTGGTGGGATTCGTGTCCGACGGCGCAGCGGTTCAAGTATTTCGCAAAGACGACACCCAGGCATCGGAAAAGCCGGTGGGTAAGGGTTATCTCGAGAACATCCGCGTGGCCGATGGGAAGGTGGCTAAGTCAACGCTGGTCTACGACGAAGCAAAACTGACGCCGCCGGTTAACGTTTATCAAACCTCGGACGGCATCTCACCCAATTTGGCGGTATTCGCCTACAATGCTTATGCCGAAAACAAGTCTCGGATGTTTTTCCGGAACGTCAGCACCGGTCGTCTGACAACCGCCGCGGTAGAGCAGGCCTACGGCGGGACCGTCTCCTGGTCAGCCGACTCGGGCAAGATTTTCTTCAACACAAACAAGGGTGGCGTGATTTATGATTTGGCTCAAGGCGTGCTGGCAACACTGGAAAAGGGACAGAGCGGCTTTTTGTGGGAACCGAGCGCGCTGTTAGTGTTCTCCAAGCAGGACGGTAAGCTCTACAGCTACAATCTTAAAACCAAGAAGGAAATGGCCATGCCTGAGGATATTGCGCAGTACTACGGCGACGGCGAATACGGCTATGGCTACGGAGCCAGCGGTATCATTGGTAAAGGGTGGGTGAAACGGTGATAGGATGGAAAAAGTGAATTATGAATGATGAAATAAGAATTATGGGTCGGCGTGGGTTTGCTGTAATTCCGCTGCTCATAATTGTGGCTGCCTTGACCGCAGTCATTGGTTTGGGGCTAATCGTGTTCAACCCCGGCCAGAAGGCGCCGCCGCTCAATGGAAGTGAGAATACCGTGGCCTGTACGCAAGACGCTAAGCTCTGTCCGGACGGCAGCTACGTTGGCCGTGTAGCGCCGAACTGCGAGTTTGCCGCTTGTCCAGAACCGGTTGGTAATCAAAACGTCAGCACCGCCGCAAATAACGCTACGGTATCAGTCAACACCAACGTCAGCATCCCGGTTGCCAATACGAACGGTTCCGGTTCAAACCAAAACAAGAACGTGAACCAGAACGCAAATCTGAACGCAAACACGAATACCAACACGAACGTTAACTCGAACATCAACGCCTCTCCGAAAACGGTCAGCGTGGCGGCGGCCGTGGCGAACGCGACAACATATGACGATCAACCTCTCTGTATTTCTGGTAATTACCAGTCCTCGTTCGAGTACCTGGCCTTGCGCGGATCAAGCAAAGTTGACAGTGGCGGCAACCCAGTGTACGACTTGCAGATTTGGACGACGATTGAGCCGTCAGCCGGCCAGCTAACCTGCACCAGCACGCCCGAAGGCGAGAAAACGTGTACCGGCGAGGTGACACTCTGCGGCACGTTCCGCTACGCCGCACCCGGCGAACCCGGCCTGGGACATGTCCGAGCATACCGCTACGCGCTGGAGTGAGAAATTATTGATACAAGGCGCTGCTTCACGGGCAACGCCGTTGTTGATATACTTCAGTAAGCCATGAAAGACTTAAAAGATAGATTACAAATCTTACAGGAAAAAGTGTCTTCATCTCGGAGGTTACTTTGACTTGGACCAGAAACAACAAGAAGTTCTCGAACTTGAGGAGCGGATGGCACAGCCGGGATTTTGGAATGATCGGAAAAAGGCCGAAGCAGAAAGTAAACATTTAAGCGAGCTCAAAGACGATATTGCAATTTGGGGGCAGCTGAAAAAGCAGGCCGCCGATTTAGTGCATGTACTGGAGGAGCCGGAGGCAGAATCACTGCGAAAAGACATTGAACATCAGTTGGGAGAACTGGAAGATGGAATGCGGAAGTTAGAATTTAGAATGTTACTGTCTGACAAGCATGATGAGAAGAATGCGATTGTAGCGGTGCATGCCGGAACTGGCGGGACAGACGCGCAGGATTGGGCGGAAATGCTGCTACGGATGATTTTGCGGTTTTGTGAAAAGCAGGGCTGGCAAACTCGGTTGATTGACGAATCCAGAGGCCAGGAAGCAGGGGTGAAAAGCGCGACCGTGGAAGTGAAGGGTCGGTTTGCGTACGGCTACTTGAAGAGCGAGGCCGGGGTGCATCGGCTGGTCCGGATTTCGCCGTTTGACGCGGAGAAGATGCGGCACACGTCGTTTGCGCTGGTGGAAGTAATTCCCGAGTTTGCTGAAACCGAGGCGGTCAAGATCGATCCGAAAGACATTCGCGTGGATACTTTCTTGTCCGGCGGTCACGGCGGGCAGAGCGTGCAGACGACGTACTCGGCGGTGCGTGTCGTCCACTTGCCAACAAAAATCATGGTCAGCGTGCAAAACGAGCGCTCGCAGCAGCAGAATCGCGAAATGGCGATGAAAATCCTGCAGGCCAAGCTGCAAATGCTGGAAGAAGAAAAATTGCAGAAAGAAAAACGGCAGCTCCGCGGCGAGTATGCCGAGGCGGCCTGGGGCAACCAGATTCGTTCGTACGTGCTGCAGCCGTACCGGATGGTCAAGGATCATCGGACGAAGGAGGAAACCGGTGACGTGGACGCGGTGCTGAACGGCGAACTACAGGGTTTCATCGAAGCATATTTGCGATGGGTGAAAGAAGGCAGACCCAAGCGGGGGAGAGGGAAGGACGAGGAGTAGGACCACTCCGCCCCTCGTCCCCGATCGAGTCGGGGATGCTCGGGGCACCCCTCCTTGGAAAGGATGGGACGCTTGACGACTTGGTGTTGTTAGTGTAGTTTGTAAGCAGACAATCGGTGGCGATGGAGCCGCCGATATTGTTTTCTCGAAAACGAACAATTCAGCTAGCCGCGCTGGCCTTAGGAATTGGCGCTGTAATCGGAGCGTTCTGGCCGCCGATGTTTGGCTTGGGCGCGTTGGTTGGATTGGGATTAAGCTCGTGGCGATGGAAACCGTTGTGGCTGATTTCCGCCTGCTTTGGCTTGGGGTTGCTGCGCGGATGGCTGGCAGCGCCGGACGTCAATTCCAACGGCCCAGCTCGGCCGAACGTGGTGGTGGAAGCACTCGGCCAGGTCAGGGATTGGACCACGCGCCAAATCAACCGCAGCTTGCCTCAGCCGGAAGCGCCGTTTCTGGCCGGGTTATTGCTGGGGAGCAGAGAAGAGATCCCGCCAGAAGTTCGGAATGACTTTCGGATAACCGGAACGTCGCATATCGTGGCGGTTTCCGGCTACAACGTGACTATTGTCATCACCATGATTGCCGCGGCGTTGCGGACGCTGCCGTTGCCGCGCGTCACGCGGTCCATTTTGGTGTTTGCTGGGATTATCGGATTCGTCATCCTGACCGGCGGATCACCGTCAGTGGTGCGGGCTGGCATCATGGGCGCGTTGGTAGTGCTGGCGCGAGAAGTCGGCCGATTGAGCGACGGAGTACATGGTTTGATTGTGGCCTCGAGCGCGATGGTGTTGGTTAGTCCGGCTACGCTGGCGAGCATTGGGTTTCAGTTGTCCGTGGCGGCGACCGCGGGCTTGATGTTGTTTTCCGAAAGATTTGAGGAACGACTGGCGTTTGTGCCGAAGGTTTTTGGATTGCGCGGTTCGTTGGCGTCAACGTTGTCCGCCATTCTCGTCACCCAGCCGCTGATTTCCCTGTACTTCGGCCAGGTGTCACTGGTCGCGCCGATGACGAATTTGCTGGTATTGCCGCTAATTCCATTGGCCATGGCCACCGGATTTAGCGTAGCCATGACGGTCGGTATTGTTCCAGTTCTTGGACCGTTGGTCGGGTGGATTGCTTGGGCGCCGCTCACGGCGATTATCGGAATTGTGCGATTGAGCGCTAGTTTACCGTTGGCGGCGGTGAAAATTCCAACGCTCGGGTCATTGCTGGTGGCTGGCGGATTCGCAGCCTTGGCAGCTTTTTTCGCTTTTGCAGAGCGGAAGAGATATGAGCCGGCGTAGCGTGGCGTGGCGGATTGGCGGCGTTAGCATTGTTTGCGCGGCGGCGCTCTTCTTTTGGCTCGGCCCACCGGTGCCGGAGTCGGGCCACGGACTGCGAGTGATCGCGCTTGATGTTGGCCAGGGAGACGCCATCTTGATCAGAACGCCGAACGGCGAAGACGTGCTGATTGACGGCGGGCCGGACAGTCGGGTGGTGGAAAGACTGAGCGCCAACTTGCCAGCATCGGATCGGACAATCGAGCTGGTCGTGTCAACGCATGCCGACCTCGATCACGTCGGCGGCCTGGCCGACGTGGCCGGCCACTACCGCATTGACCGTGTGTTGGAAACCGGGGTGCGGAGCGGGAGTGGTGCTGACCGTCGCTGGGTTGAAGCGATGAAGCAGCAAAAAACTGAGGTAACCACCGTTCGGGCCGGAACAACTTTTGTGATTGACGGAACTCGATTTGATGTGTTATGGCCGCAAACTGAGGCTGACCTCGAAGTAAAAAAGCGAAACAACACGTCGGTCGTGCTGGAGTTGACCTACGGCTCAACGTCGTTTTTGTTTACCGGAGATATTGAGTCAGAGGTCGAGGAGCGCTTGGTGGCCAGCGGAACACTGCCCGACGTTGACGTCCTGAAAGTCCCGCATCACGGCAGCATCTCGTCGTCGAGCCAGGAATTTATTGAGGCGGTGAAGCCGGAGTACGCCGTCATTTCCGTTGGGAAGAACAACAAGTTCGGTCACCCCCACCCGGTGGTGGTCAGGCGGTTGGAGCAGCGCGGAGTAAAGATTTGGCGGACGGATGAAGATGGCGACGTGGTGATATCGAGTGATGGGAAAAGCATAACATTTGACAATTGACGTTTGACATTTGACCAGACACGATAGTTCGCCCATTGATGGGCGTTAGGTAAAGGTCAAAATATGTACGGCATTAAACGTCCGCGGCTGAAAAAATTCGATTATCGATCCGATGGATATTATTTCGTGACCATAGATTCGAATTGGAGAGAAATGATTTTCAAGAACCGCGAAGCGGCGGTAGAGAAAGAACTGATTAAAACGGTTGAAGGAATCGGTGGCGTAAGCGTTGATACGTTTATCGTTATGTCAAATCACATTCACGTCATCCTGGTCTTACAGGATTGTTCAATACCACTAGGCGAAGTCGTCAGGAAGTTCAAGGCCAGGGTTTCCCGGTCATTCGGTATTCACGCTTGGCAGCCGAATTATTATGAACATGTAATCCGTGATGAGGCGTCATTAAATAGGATTCGTCAATATATCATTCATAATCGTAAATCAAGGCCTTCACCTAATCGCTGATGAATTAGCTGATGTTGATTGCATCTAAGAATGAATGTGCCATTTTTGTCGGTCCAGTCGCCGATAAATCAGTTGATGTTATTGAATCAAAGATTTATTTTACTATTTGACGTTTATCCCATCGCCGATTAATCGGCTTGGGGAAGGTTATAACCGACAGCTAATGTTCTCAAATAGACCTGGAACCAACCGCCGATAAATCGGCGAAGTACGATTGGCGAATGTCGATTTTATCAAACGTTTTTTGCCCCCCAAACCAAAAAGCCCTTGACATTTTTCCGATTCTATGTAAAGCTAGTGCGTTGCTTTCCGCAACGTTTGTAACTTGAAAAACACTCTACGAATTGTGGAGTCAATGCTGTTCTACGAAGAAGCGCAGTTCACCCGCCAGTGCGGTGTTTCGGCATTGGCAGAGAGAGGATCGATATGGCGCACAAGAAGACGGAGTTGCGTGAGCGTCCACTGGTTGAGGGGGCGCGGAACTGGTTGTGGAACATAGCGGCCGAAGCGGCCATGGACTGGTGGAAGGGCAGAGACCTCGATTCCTGGCAGAAGGGAATGTACCTCTGCCAGAGAGATCCGACTGCTATTCGCGGATCGATCCTGATCGCGGGGCAGGCACTCTACTCTGCAATTCACCTCGCCCCTCTGGTCGAGCTGTACCAGAAGGTTCCGTACGTCGGTAAACTCAGCCACCGCATCCTTGATGAGTTGGCCGAGGGCGTCGAGCAGATGCCGGACTCAGTCTTCACGTACGCCAATAAGCAGCGACTACCCGAAGGGTTCACGCCCGAAGGACTTGACCCCAAGGAGATTTTCGGGAAGCTGGCTGAAGGCATCAAGTCCGCTCCGGCGGATGTGGCGAAGCGGATCGAGACGCTGGTCAGCGACCGCCTGCCGCAGGTATCGGGAATATTCTCCGCCATCGCCGAGAAGTTTGGTGGGCAGGAGAAGGGCGCGGGGCTGCAACATCTGTCGGCACTTTCCGACCGGAACCGCGAGCTGCTGAGCAAGTGGTTGGAGTTCGTCGCCAAGCTGCCCGCAGACGCCGAGGACGACCTGCGCCGGATCGATTCGGCGTTGTGCGAACCGGGAGTGATCGAGAGTATTCTTGATCTCCCCGAGCAGTCTGACCGCGTGGCGGTCATCCGACGGCTGGCCAAGGATACATTCGGCGAGACAGTCGGAGGTTTCGTGGAAGGGTTTTCCGAAGCCGTCGATCCGATTCTGAAGGACTCAAAGAACCTGCGTGAGCGGTTGGACCGTAAACGTGCTGAACGACGGGCTGCCCGTCGTTCAGCCACAACATAGGAGGAAACAACCATGGCAAGAAGAGGCAGGCGGGAAGACAGAACGCCTGAGCCAGAGCCGGCAACCGATCCGTCGCCGGCACCGCCCGTCGCATCTCCGACGCCGGGCCAGAACCCGCGTTCCGAGGGAGCAATCCCAGACGATGTCGAGCGGGCTGGATTGTTTGCGGGAATAGCGGCGTTTTTCACGGCACTTCTCGGCAACCGCCGGGGTCGCACCACGATCACCGAAGGCATCCGCGAAGGCTTCGGCTGGACCGGTCAGGGCTTCAAGTTCCTGGCTGACGAGACTGGGCCAATAAACAACTTTCTGCGCGATGACGTTAACCCAGCTCTCGACGGACATCTCAACAACGTCCGGGCGCTCCGTCAACGCATGGAGCTGGCTCGTCGTCAACCGCGGAACTTTCTCGGCATCCGGCGCCGTACACCCTAGGAGGTGAATCGTATGGCAGAGCAAGGCAACTTGCAGGCTCCCGGCGTCACGCCAGGGAGCTGGAACAAGTTCTTCGTTGACCTCGAAGCGGTTCTCGACCAACTCGGTCGGCTGTTTCGCGGCGGTCTGAAGAATGTGGTCGGTCTGGGCGCGGCCGCCACGGTGGTGGCCAACCCCGAAGGCCGGGGAACTGGCCGGCGGATTCTCAGCATCGGTCGAGAGTACGTGGGGGTGGCGAAAACCTGGACTCAGACCGAAGTCGAGGACGCCATTCACGAAGGTCGCGTCTTCGTCATGGTCAACTGGTTCATCGCCCCTCTCGTCAACTTGTTGCTCGTCATCTTCACCAGGCCGATCTTCCACACGAACATCCTGACGACGTGGAAGATCAACATCGGCGAGACGTTCGCCATTTGGCTGCTGGTGGGGCTGTACGCGCTGTACTTCTGGGTCAGGCGGTGGAGGATTCTGTTCGCCGCCGGAGCAGCCGCTGAAGCGGTTAAGCTCAAGTGGTGGGACCCGAGCCGCGTGATCGGAGCGTTCCTGGCCAGCATGCAGCTTTTCGCCCCGACCGGGGTGCAGGGCGGCTGGAAGGTGCTGGCCGATTTCTCCGCCAAGTTCTGGGGCGTGTTCTACTGGTGGGTGGTATTCGGCGGCTGGATGTCGTCTGGCCCGCACAACGCCATTCCGGCGCCGTTCCTGCTGATCGGTACTTTCCCGGCGATCATGCTCGTGCTTGCGGAAAACGCAAGCAAGCACGGGTTCAAGACGATCTCGGGGCAGCCCATCCTCAACGCCGACGGCCAGCAGGAAATGCCGCGTGGTCACCGCGTGCTGAACTCAATCTCGCGGCTGATCATCGTCGGCCTCTGGCTGACAAGCTTTGCGTTCTGGCTGACCAGCTCGGAGTTTCGTCGGATGGTCGGCGTCGATTCACCGGGTTCGTCGGCCTACGGCGAGGTCCTGCAGATTCCTCTTGGCGGCGGTACTGCTCTGACGCTTCGTCCTCGTAACGACGAAGAGGCGCGGCGGATGGAGACTGCCTACGTCCGGAGCGAGAACTGGAGGAACTACTTCAGCTGGCTGATGAACGGTCGGGGGTTCAACCTGCTGCTGTACCTGGTCATGCTCGGAGCGACCATCTGGGCAGTGATCTGGGCCGCACGGCGGTGGCCTTGGCCAATATGCCTGGCTCTGGCCATACCGGGGACAATCCTGACTGGCCCGGACTGGAGTTGGGCCAGGTACTTCATCAGCCTGACCGTGATCTCCATCATGTTCTGGATGATGAAGTCAAGACACGGGCAAGGCCAAGCGGCCGCAGCCCAAGCTCATTCGTAACGCTCGCGCGTTTTGGAGGAACGCCGAGCCGCTCGTTTTAACCGGGTGCGGGTCGTGGATGTCAGCAATGACGTTCACGATTCGCCCCGGTGTTTTTAATGGAAAAATTTTCGCTAGACTTCCACGGTGTTCTTTGGTAGGGTTGAAGTGCGAGATGAAATTTTCTTTGTATGTATGCGTGAACTGACGTTGTTCAGTCAGCGGCCGCGGAGCGGTGGGTTTGCGCTGGTGCTGGCGATTGTGACGCTGGCGGCGGTTTTTTTGTTTGGTTGGAAACTCGGGCTGAAACCGCTGGAGAACTGGGATGAAGGTATTCATGCCGAAGTCAGCCGGGAGATGCGAGCGAGCGGCGACTGGCTGACACTCACGTATCGCGATCAACTCTATACGGCAAAGCCGCCGCTGAAGTTCTGGCTAACGGCTCCAGTCATCGCCGTACTTGGTGAGACCGAGCTGGCCTTTCGATTATGGTCAGCGTTAGCTGGCGTGCTGACAACTCTAGTACTGACAGTTTGGGCCTGGCAGTGGATGAAGAGCAGTTGGCTGGCTTTGCTAACCGGCCTGTTTTTCGTTAGTGGTCGGTTTACGCTGTTCCATGTCTTTCGTACTGGTGAAACTGACGGGTTGCTGCTGTTGTTTTTCGTGGTGTCGCTGTACGCCTATTGGAAGAGCTGGGATGACAAACGCTGGTGGTTTTTAGTTGGCGCAGCCGTTGGCTTAGCAATCATGACCAAATCGTTGGCTGGCGCTCTGCCAGCGATAATCATGGCCATTGATATTACCTGGCGTAAAGGATGGTCAACACTGGATTGGAAAACAATATTCAAAGCAGTCGGCTTGGCTGCGGTCATTGCCGTGCCATGGCATCTGTCGCAATTGTTCATTAATGGGAAATCGTTTTGGAACGGCTATTTTGGGTTTAATGTGTTTGAACGCAGCAGCGAAGTGCTGTACGCAAATCAGGTTCCGTGGTATTGGTATGCTAAAGTCATGGCCATGCGGACTTTTCCTTGGGGGCCGGCAGTGGTGGCTGGCGGAATCCTGGCGCTGCGCCGGGCCTGGTGGCAGAGCAGCGACCTGGACCGACTGCTGCTCATCTGGATAGCCGTGGTTTGGCTGCTGTTCACGCTGGTGCAAACCAAGTTCGATTGGTACATCCTGCCGCTGTACCCAGGGCTGGCCTTGCTTCTGGCTCGCGGAGTTGAGGAGCTATTCTTAAAAGCCAGGGATCGTCTGGTGATCGGGGTTTACGTTCTGGCCGTCGCGGCCACGGCCTTCTATTTGCCCGACGGCTTGGCTAGGGAAGGCATACTTTGGAAGATGACGCCGTATGCTTATCTTCCGGAAGCGGCCAGTTCGGTTGGCGGTAGAGTGTTAGTGGCAATTGGCGTTGTTTTGTTGATCGCGGCCTTAACCATCGTTGTCAGGAAATTGACAACAGTTCGTCCGCCATCCCTGCTCGGAGCCTTGGGCGTGGGCTACGTTTTGGTCATAGCCCTCGGTTGGTACGGCTCGTACCTCAGGCATTTACCCACCGCCTCGGCATTCAAAACCATGGCCGAACGAGTCGACCGTGCTGATGCCTCTGAGTTGTCAGTGATCGGCCTAAACCTGGCCACGCAACCAGCTGGATATTTTTATCTTCGGCGTATTCCGGACCTCAAATTGCGCGAAGTCAGAACAGTTGATGAACTGTCAAGCGGCTTGGTGCTGACCACCACGGCTGATGATACCTCGACAATTCGCAGTCAAGGGCGTACTATATTGCAGCAAGGGAATTTTGTGCTGCTTGACTATATTGCAACAAAACCATGAATCCCAAGTATTCCATCGTCATTCCGTTTTACAATGAGCGCCAGAGTTTGACTGAGTTGTATCAGCGATTGGTGAAAGCGGTGGAACCGCTCGGTCCGTTTGAAATGATATTTGTTGATGACGGCAGCACGGACGGATCTTTTGAGGTGGTCCGTCAGCTGTTTACCCAAGACCAGCGAGTTCGGGCTTTACAGCTTCGGAAAAATTTTGGCAAATCAGCCGGGTTAGCCGTTGGTTTTAAGGCGGCCGGCGGAGAAATTGTGGCGACGATTGATGCAGATCTGCAAGACGAGCCAGCGGAAATTCAAAAATTGGTTATGGCGCTGGATCATCACGATTTGGTAACTGGCTGGAAGGAGCATCGTCACGATCCCTGGACAAAAACCTTCCCGTCGTGGGTTTTTAACAGCGTCCTGGCGCGCACGTTGTTCGGCGTGAAACTGCACGATCTGAACAGCGGTTTGAAAGTCATGCGACGCGAGGTGGCCGATTCGCTTGATCTCTACGGCGAGCACCACCGTTTCATCCCGATTCTTGCTTCGCTCAACGGTTTCCGCGTCAGCGAAGTGCCGGTGGTGCATCACCAGCGCAAGTACGGTCAGTCAAAGTACGGATGGAACAGGTTTTTTCGCGGCGCCTTCGATCTCCTGACCATTGCCTTCCTAGCGCGGTTCCAGCACCGGCCGCTCCATCTGTTTGGCGGGATCGGCGCAGTCTTCACTATCGCTGGTCTGGCCGTTCTCGTCTATCTATCCGTCCTCCGCTTCCAAGGACAAACCATCGGCAACCGACCGCTGCTGACCTTCGGCGTACTCGGCGTGCTGACCGGACTCCAGTTTGTCTTCACCGGCCTACTGGCCGAACTCATCACCAGTCGCTCAACCGAGCGTCATTATTCCACACGGACGGAGCTCGATCATGACCGCGAGCACAATCGGTAGCGGTCAGTTTGGCGCCATTCGACGAATAGGATCGTGGCTGGTGGCCGCGGTCGTTTTTTGGTTTTTGTTCCGTCGCCTTGCTCACGACTGGCCGGTTGTGCAACCAATGCTGAGAAACCTTTCATGGCCGTGGCTGACCGGCGCGTTCGCTGCGTGCTTCATTTATTTTGCGTGGCAAATCATCGGCTGGCGTGAGATTCTGCGCTCGCTCGGTGTAGCAAGTCATTTCTGGACGGCGGCAAAAGTTTGGATGAATGGCGAAATCATCCGATACGTTCCCGGTAACTTATGGTCGTTCCTGGGACGCATGGCTCAGGCGGAAAAGCTGGCAACCTCAAAAACCGTTATCGGCGCGAGCATGGCGATGGAAGCACTGGTTATGGTCATGAGCGCGACCGCTCTGGCTGCCATCCTGCTTATTAGTTATCCCCGCTACATGTTTCTGGGGAGAAGTTATTTATTGCTGCTTATTGCTTTTCTGGCAGTCGTACTTAGCACCAACACGGTGGCGAAAAAATTTGTTCATTTGATTTTTAGGATTTTTCGCAGAGGGCAAGAATTTCCGTTAGTCCGGGGATTAACTGTGGCGTTTGGCGCGAAGACCGCGGCCTGGATTATGTTCGCGGTATTTCAAATTTTTATCATGCGCGGTCTTGGCTTAGCGGTAAACGGAATGAATTGGTTGATATTCAGTGGAATCTTCATTGCCAGCTGGTTGTTGGGATACCTCAGTTTTATAACGCCAAGCGGGCTCGGCGTGCGAGAGGCGCTATTGACCTGGTTTTTTGCGCCCTACCTCGGTACTGGTCAAGCCATTCTGGTGGCGGTCGTCAGTCGGCTGGCGCTGACCTTGATAGAGCTGGCAACGCTCGGCTTGGTCAATGGAATCGCTCGGGAAAAGAGTGATACGCTGGAGTCATGATAAGATTAGCGAAGCTTACCGAACGAAACGCCGGAATCCTGTTGCATCCGACGTCGCTGCCCAGCGTTTTTGGGATTGGCGATTTTGGACCAGCGGCGTATCGGTTTGTTGATTGGCTAGCTGGGGCTGGCCAGCGGTATTGGCAGGTGCTGCCGCTGATGATGCCGGACGTGGTGGGGTCGCCGTATTCTTCATCTTCCGCTTTCGCTGGCAACTGGCTGCTCGTCAGTCCCGAACTGTTACATAAAGATGGTTTGCTTCCAGGTCCGGTGTCCGGCTGGAGCGGTGCCGACGCGCCAGTTCACTACCAGGCGGTCGCCCGCCGAAAGGCGGCGATGCTGGCTGTCGCCTTCGAGCGGTCCCGGCGACACGCCAGTAGGACGTCGGTTCGTCGTTTTGCGCGTTTCCAAAAACAGCAGGCCGAGTGGCTCCAGGCTTACGCCTTGTTTGCCGCCCTGAAAGAGCATTTTGGCGTAACCGTGCCGTGGACGCGCTGGCCGAGGCCCGTCCGCCAACGCCGGCCGGCCGCGATTCGAACCTGGCAGCGACGGCTTAAGTACAGGATCGCCTTGCACACGTTCGTTCAGTGGGTGGTGGCCGAGCAGTGGACCAGACTGAAACGCCACGCCAATAGTCGAGGTATTTACATCATCGGCGACCTCCCGCTGTTTGTGACGCGCGACAGTGCCGATACTTGGGCTAACCCGCGCGGGTTTCTGCTCGACCACCTGGGTCGACCGCGACTGGTGGCGGGCGTGCCGCCGGACTACTTCAGTCACCGCGGGCAAGTGTGGGGCGATCCGCTCTACGATTGGACCCGGTACCGTCGCCAGCGTTTTGCCTGGTGGTTAGCACGTTTTCGGCGATCATTCGCGCTCTACGACATCGTTCGACTCGACCACTTCCGCGGCTACGTGGCCGCCTGGGGCATCAGAGCGAAGAGTCCGACGGCCCGTCACGGGGCTTGGTATCAGGTTCCCGGTCGTGAACTCTTTCGCGCCGTTCGACACGCCCTGCCCCACGCTCGCTTCATCGCCGAAGATCTTGGCGTGATTACTGATGATGTCGTCAAGTTGCGCAATGAACTGGGTTTGCCCGGTGTCCGCGTGCTGCAGTTCGGATTTGACGATCTGGGAAGCGTCCATGCGCTCGGAAACATCAGCCGCCGGTCGGTGCTTTATACCGGCACTCATGATAACAACACCACGCGCGGCTGGTTCGGCGAAGATGCGCAGCGTCACGAGCGCCGGAACATATTGAAGTATTTTCACGCTACCGAAAAGACTGTTGCCTGGCACATGGTGCGAGCGGCGTACAGAAACCGGGCGAACACGGTTATCGTGCCGCTGCAGGATGTTTTGAATCTCGGCAGTGCGGCGCGGATGAATACGCCCGGGACGCGAACAGGCAATTGGCGGTGGCGGTTCAGTGAAAAGCTGTTGAAGAAAAGACTGGCTAGATCAGTCAGCGCACTCGTAAGGACGACCCGACGTTAGAGACCGAAGCGATAATCAAAGTCAAAGCCCCTGGACAGCGGTGCTGCCAGGGGCTCGACGAACGCACTTCGATGAACCGCCTCCTTACGCGGTTTCGAAGTCATGGAGGTGCCAGACATGGAGTCCGATCTGTGCAAGCGCCTGGTGAAGTTCCGGGTGGGCATGAGCGTACTCAACCATGTCGGCGTTGAGCGCCAGAGAGTCCCATCCCTGTCGCAGCGCCCTCGCGCCAGCTTCGACCCCGAGCGGATGTTCGAACAGGGCTGCCCCGACGATCATCATGTAGTCGGTCGATCTGACCATCTCCGTGAACATCGGCAGGTGGGCGGCCGTCTTGCTTCCCGCATAGGCCGGGAAACTCGGCCGGAACAGACCGTCCTTGAGGCAACGCTTCGTCGCCTCTTTGCATTCTCGAGGGCTCATGACGAACGAGCCGGCCGGACTCGGCATGATGACGACGTCCGCACCCAGCCAGCGCGACAGCTTGCACCAGAGCGGGAAGTCGACGCCGAAGTCGGGTTCACGCGAGGTCGTGGTCAGCCCGGCATTGTGCGAGAACACCGGTCGTCCATACGCGGTCAGCTTCGGCAACCACTGCCAACCGACCAGGAACGGACAGACCATCAGTCCGTCCGCGCCGTGCCTGACCGCCAGCTCCGCGTTGCGTTCGATGTCCTGCCCGCTGACGTGCGCGACGAACAGCTTGCGCTCGCCGGTTTCGTCCTGCGCTCGGTTTCGTGCCTGGATAACGAGCGGCAGCCGTTTGGCGAGCGGGCAATACGCGGGGTTGCCGAGCAGCTCATCGTCCTTGACGATATCGACGCCCCCGATCCATGCCCGGTACGCCTGCTTCGCGAATTCCGCAGGAGCGCAGCCGACTGACGGCTTCACCGGACCGCAGAAGAGCGGCCGATTGCGCACATCCAGCAGGTTGCGGATGCCGCTGACGCCGAATCTCGGGCCGGTGAACGATCGGGCGAGGTACGCATCCGTCGCCTGAATGTCGAGCAGCTTGATTCTCGACACCCAAGCCGAGTGGTGCGGCTCACCGATCAGGGAATTCAACAGCTGGACGACGTCGCCGTCGAAGTTGGCCTCCGGGAACGCCAGCGTGAACTGCCCGCGCTGACACGGCCAGCCGTTGTACCGGCGGTCGAATACCGGCGCCGCGGTCGTGTATCTCGGCAAGCCGGGAAAATACCTGATCTCGTCGATCCCGACGTGTAAGACCTTCGCTGCATGCCGTTCGTACAGATCCCGGTTTCTCGCCGCTGATCCGCCACCGAAGACGTAGGCGCTCTGCTCTTTCGCAACGCCCACTGCGGCATCGTACGGTCGGACCGCGGTCTCGTACGAGTAGACAGCAGCCACGTGCATCGCTGGAATCGTCTGTGACGGCAGGCAGACCGATGCCAAGTAGACATTCTCGGCCCAGTTCAAAATCAGCGGTGAGAAAAAGACCAGAACGAGGATCGGAATCAACCACCACGGCGCTTGCGGACCTGACGTCCAGTACGCGCAATCCCATGCTGTTATTTGCATGGCAGGCCTCCATATTCAGTTGGAATGAACGTGTATGCCGGAATACGAAATTCCGGCGTTTCAACAGCGCTGGATTCTTAGCACCCCGACGCTATGCTGTCAACCTAAAAAAACTTGAGATTCAGGAATTTGTAGATCAGTTTCGCAACCATGAAATCAGGCGCGTGAACATTTCCCGCACCTTGACGAAAAACAGCCGTAGAACTATTCTTTCTCCATGGCAAATCGGTGGGCACAAGGTGTTATCACTATGCCCAAAGGAAAAATGACCCTGGAAAAGCTGGCCGGAATGGTCAAGCAAGGTTTTGACGCAATGGACGTTCGATTCACTCGTCTGGAGGACCGAGTTACTGCCATTGAGCAGCGGCTTGATGCGATAGAAGATCGCCTGGACAAGATCGAAGATCGCCTTGATAAAGTAAAGCTGAAATCGCTGCCATTCGCCGACAGCTGTACACAGTCGTCTATGAACGTGAGTTTGACGTCTTGGAACGGCGGGTCGAAGCGTTAGAACGGAAAGCCGGGATTCGGGCGAAGTAGCTTTTAACGCGTGAACCTGAAGTTGAGGAATTTGTAGATCAACTTGGCCACGGCAAAGTCCGGCGCATGCTGGCCAGGTTTTGGCAGCAGTTCGACGAATTCCGCGCCGATAATGTCGAGTTTTTTGGTGGCCGCCTGCAAGGCGTCGAGCACGCCGTACCACCACAAACCGCCCGGTTCGGGCGTGCCCGTACTGGAACCAATGACCGCGGGGTCAAAAACATCAACGTCAAAGGTTAACCAGACTGGCCGGTCTCGCAGAAAGTCCATAGCTTTGGTCAAGTAGACGGTGTTGTTAGCACGTAGAATGTCCTCAGCGGTGAAACTTTGTAAACTGCGGGCTTTGGTCAAGCGGCGAATGATCGGCTGTTCCTCGGTGGAGGTATTGCGGATGCCGATTTGAACCAAACGGTGGAAGTAGGGGATGGCCAGGTGCAGGGCTGAGGCGTGGCTTAAGCGATTGCCTTCAAAGGAAGGGCGTAGGTCAGTGTGCGCGTCAAAGTGGAGAATGTTAAAACCGCGTTGGCCGAAAACCTTGGCCACGCCGGCGACTGATCCGCCGGTCAGCGAGTGTTCGCCGCCGAGGATGACGGAAAACTTTTTTTGCTGCAGCAACTCGGCAGTTATGTCCGTGAGAAGATTCAGCGCTGCTCGCTGCGAAGTTGGCAGTGGGAACTGTTTGAGCGTGGCAATGCCGTAGCGATTGAACGGTTCGTTTTTGAACTGTTCGTCGTAGAGTTCGACTTCGTGGCTGGCGGCAATAATGGCGGCCGGACCTTTTGAGGTTCCATGGCC
>JACQKH010000024.1 GCA_016204585.1 Candidatus Kerfeldbacteria bacterium | reverse complement strand
TGATCCGCCACGATTCACGCCCCGGAAATTTTTTGGAATATCGTCATTTCTCGTCATTTCTCGTCATTTTTGATGTCCTTTAACACCGGCGCCGGCGGGCGCGGCTGGGGTGGGCGCGCGCAACCATGCCGGCCGGCGTCGGATAGAGGCCGCAGGGCCGGCCGGGCTTGCCCAGCGGCCAGTCGGCCGGGTCCGGCGCATCCGATTCGTCCTCGCGGTCGTCATAAGTGCCTGGAGTCATGACAATAATCCCTATTTCAAGTATGAAAAAGGAACAATATCTCATAGATATCCGAGGTTGTCAAGAACTTAATGGGAACATACAAACAAAAGGTGCAAACGGGCATGTGACGCACGAGCATTACATAGTTACCCGGAGCGGAGGTTGGTTTTTGCTCGTTTTCTAAAATAGATTGCACCCATGATCCGCATTGCCCTGATCGCTGTAATCATAGTTCTCGGGATCTTTGTTACCATAGTGCAACCGGCGACGGGGGTCGGTGGTACGGGTTCGCAAGCGGCTCCCGCCTCCCCGCCTCAAGTGGCGCCTGCATCCCCACCTATTGTCACTACAAAAACGCCTGTAATGCCGACTAAAGTGCCGGCCGGAGATGCAGTAACCAAACGTTCGATGTTCTCTTGGAGCTACTGGCAGGAGGGCGGCAAGGATACGTCCCGAAGTGAAATTGTTCGGAATCTTGGTTTGCTCGCTGTTGGTATCGTCGGTCTCGTTTTTGGGATATGGCGGGCATACACGGCGCACACGCAAGCGAAAGCGTCTGCCAAACAAGCTGAGACAGGCGCACAGGTCCACGTAACCAGCAGTTTCACCGCTGCGGTCGAACAGTTGGGAAATAAGCAGCTTCCGGTCCGTATGGGAGGCATATATGCACTATGGCGCTTGGCCGAAGATTCACCCGAGCGTCACACCGTTACTGTTATCGACATTCTTTGCGCATTTGCCAGAAATCCTCCACACGGACCCGCCACATCTCTGCAATTGGCAACGAGGAAGAAAACTAAGGCGGGTAATAAGCAAACCAAGGACAGCGGGCCGAATGTCATTCCCAGGCTTCGTTCCGACGTACAGGCGATCCTTACTCTGATCGGGCGAAACTCAAAGTACCGGAAGTATTTATCCGAAAATTATCGGCTCAACTTTCAGTCCGCAGATCTCAGCTTGGCCGATTTACGCGAAACCGAATTCAATGGAGCAGACCTCGGAGGAGCAATCTTCTTCGCTGCTTTTCTTACAGACGCTAATCTCGAGAAGGTCAATCTTATTCGGGCCAATCTCGAAGGAGCTTACCTTGATCGCGCCAATCTTATTCATGCTGACCTTAGGTCAGCCGTAATGGCTCGGTGTTCACTTGTAAATGCGTGTCTGATAGTAGCTGATCTCGCCGGAACGAACCTCCGGTGGGCGAACTTATACAGAGCCAATCTTGAGGGAGCTAATCTTGAGGGAGCTAATCTTGAGGGAGCCAATCTTGAGGGAGCTAATCTTGAGAGAGTTAATCTTGGAGGGGCCAACCTATTAGGAGTAGCTGGCCTCACCCAAAAACAACTCAACACTGCCTATATTGCGGGCGGCAAGGAGCCACCGATGTTGCCTCCCGGCTTTGATGCATCAACGATATATATAGCGAGAACTAGCGGTGATTAGTGACAATATTATTACGTAATTTTATGGAGACTTATGATTGCCAGATTTTTGGTTTCGTTCACTCGGCGGCTATGCTCGCGAAATCAATTTGGCGATTTCACAAGACCCTGTGTCTAGGGACAAGGATGGCATGGGGTGCCTAGGTAACAATCCGCTCGCGACAACTGATTCTGGGGTTTGATTCTTCAGCGCCGATCATTTGGTATAGACTGAGCCGGTAATGGCTGACATCGCAGACATTGAAACATTGTCACTCTCTGAAGCCATTGGTGGTGAAGTTTCGTTCACTCAGTGGCTGTCCCAGCACATTGATCGACTTGGGGACAAGTTAGGTCTGGAGTTGGAGGCCCAAGGAACTGAGGCCGCTGTTGGCACTTATCGGGCTGACATCGTTGCGAAAGCAGACACGGGCGAGATGGTCGTAATTGAAGCACAATATGGGCGGACCGACCACAATCACTTAGGGCAAATCCTCACGTACGCCGGGGGCGTTGAAGCAAGCGTAGTCATTTGGGTTGCAGAAGAAATTAGGGAAGAACATCGCGCCGGCTTGGACTGGTTGAACAATCACTCCGAATTGCGATTTTTCGGCATTGAGGCAAAGGCGATTAGAATAGAAAATAGCAGACCTGCAATTTCTTTTGATGTTGTGTCGAGCCCCAATGATTGGAGCCGAGATGCTCGGATAGTTGTTGATAAAGAGAGCCTGACAGAAACTGAAGCCC
Source organism: Candidatus Kerfeldbacteria bacterium (assembly GCA_016204585.1). Lineage (GTDB taxonomy): Bacteria > Patescibacteriota > Patescibacteriia > SBBC01 > SBBC01 > JACQKH01. Next base: position 892 of record JACQKH010000024.1, on the reverse strand, counting down.
TACGACTAGAATATTGGACTGCGCTAAACCAACTTATCGATAACGAGGGCGTAAGACTTACAAGATATCGTCCCGCTAGAAATTCATGGAATGGAGGCTCGGTAGGAAGAAGTGACGTATGGCTGAACTATGCCAATAATCAGAGAGATAATTGGGTGCAGGTCGAAATTTATCTCGGTGGCGAACGGGCGAAGGAGCAGTTTGATTGGCTTTACGAGCGACGTGAGGACATCGAGAGAGAACTCGGTGAACTAGAATGGGCGCGCCTGGATCATCGCAAGGCATCCCGTATTCGCTGCCGATTAAATGCGGACATTACTAATCGAGGCGATTGGAACCGCCAACACCAATGGATCATTGAGCGGCGATTGGCATTTGATCGCGTCTTTCGTCCCATAATCACCCAAGATGCGTTTCCTACATAAATAGCTCGAAATATTTTTCACTTCATACCTACACACGTGCTTCATCGCCCCCCAGGGCATGGCGTTCGCCGTTGACCATAAAAAGCGGGGTAATGCGCGACGCTATTGACCAAAATCGTTACTCCCGCGAAAGCAGGTGTCCAAGAGATTGAAAAACACCCGGATTCCCGCTTTCGCGGGAATGACGGCATGAGCTTGGCCGAGCCGCCGACGATCTAACCATTCGCCATCCCCGGCAGTTTCAGCGCCGCCTCCACCTCTTCCGCCAGCCAGCGGCTCAGGTTTGCCGGCGCATCCGCCGCCGGCATGAGCGCCACCGCGAGCGGCCGGAGCGCCCCGTCGCGGATAAAGTTGAGCGCCTTGGCCCGCACCTTCACGCCGTAGCGCGGGCGGCACCCAGCCGTCGCCGTCCGCCCCAATATCACGCGCCAGCCAGTTCCGACTTCGGCCGCCGCACGGTGCGTTTG
>JACQKH010000021.1 GCA_016204585.1 Candidatus Kerfeldbacteria bacterium | reverse complement strand
TCCGTTCACGCCGTTTCTGGCTGATGCCTTGTGGCGTGAGCTTGGCGGGAAACAGTCAGTGCATCTGGAAGAGTGGCCGTCAGCCGGCGAACGGCACGAGGAACTGCTGGCTACCATGGCCCGCGCGCGTCAGGTGGTGGAAACCGGTCATGCCTTGCGCGCGCAGGCCAAGTTGAAAGTCCGTCAGCCGCTGTCGCAGCTGGCCGTTACCGAATCGTTTCGCGAAACAATCGTTGAGATTTTGAAAGACGAGCTGAATGTCAAAGAAGTCGTGACCGCAAAAAAATTGCCTGAAGGCAAGGACTGGATTTCAGCAGAAGGCGTGGCCTTAGACATCACCGTGACCGATCAACTGCGTGAAGAGGGGTATTTCCGCGAAATGGTGCGGGCGGTTAATGCTCTGCGAAAGGAGTTGAAGCTGAAGCCGGGCAAGCCGGTGGCGCTGGCCTACCAAGCTGATATGGAAAGCGCAAAAATTATTGAGCATTTTAAAGCGGGGTTGATGAAAAAGGGGAGCTTGTCGTCGCTGACCGCAGCCGCATCGGTTGGCCAGCCGTCGTCAGTGGCGGAGTTGGATGGGAAGCAAGTGACATTCGGACGTGTATGACCGAGAAAAAGGGCAAATCAGTAATGTCCGAACATCAGCCCTCGATGACCGAGTGGTTTGCTGAGATCGGAGAGATACAAGAATCGAATTCGTTCCGTGATGAGGATAATGCAAAAGCAGATCGGCTCGAGGTGCTCTACCAGACGGTTGGAGTGCCCTACGAACGTCCGGAGAAGTTCGCGGCCCGCGACCTCGTGATCCCGAGCCCCGCCTTTCAGAAAGTGCTCAAGGAACGAGGGAACGAGTTGTGCGCGATACGTTTGGTGCCGACCCGTCCGAATTTGCCGAAACTTCGAAATCGTGGGATGACCATTCAGAACTGTTACGAGCAGTGGTTTTTAAAGCAGCAGATCGATCCGGACGCATACGTTGCGTATGTGTGTCCGCACTCGGAAACACTGCTATGGTCCGCAATATTTGTGATCGGCGAGCAAGCGATTTTTGGTGAAATCGTTTCAGGACTGCACGCACAGCTCACGCACGGCGACGCACGTTCGACGGTTGTACGGTTTCGTTTCGATTATCATTCTTGGGAATGGTCGACACGAAACCCGGAAGCGGAACGACAGGTACAGCGGATGATCGCGTTGTTACATGTCCCTGATAAGGGGAACCAAAACGCGCTGCGCAGCTCATTGAACGCTTCTTTTGCTCACGATTACCTCCGTGGGTATTTTGAGTCGACTGTATGGCCGGACGGCACGGTGTACATTATCGACTACAACAGATTGTTACCTCGATATATTTCGACTCCGACCTCGGTTGTTCCGCGGTCAACGGGCAGCAGCGGAATTTCGGGAATAGCGGCGACTGCCGGACGTGCAAGGGGTCCGGTCGTCATCGTGCGTGAAAAAGATATCGGCATTGTTGCGTTTCCTCCGGGATCTGTATTGGTGTGCGAAAATACCGATGTCCGCTATTTGCCGTACATGAAAGTTGCGTCGGCGATCGTAACGGATCGAGGTGGAATTCTGTCGCATGCCGCAATCATCGCCCGTGAGTTGAAGAAACCATGCGTCGTTGGAACCGGACGCGCAACTCAAATTTTTCGATCAGGGGATATTGTTGACGTTGATGCGGTACGCGGCGTTGCTGAGCGGATACTGTCGTAAGCATGTCACTTTCACGCCGCGTCGGCATCATCCTTAATCGCAAAAACGTCGGTGCGGTAGATCGTCGGATCACGCTGTTTTGTGCTGATGGCAAGCACGAACTCCGCGCCCGCGGCACTCAGAAACTCGCCAGTAAGCTGGCCGGTTCGCTCGAGCCGCTGACGTTGGTGGAGCTGACAGTGGCGAAAGGCCGGACAAGCGGCCAGATTACCGGCAGCTCTATTCTTGATTCATTCAAGAAAATTCGCAGCAATATGGCGCGGATCGCCGGCGCCGCCCTACTGGCGTCGGCCGTTGATTCGCTGGTGCACGGACGGCTCGACGAACGGACGCCCTATCGGAGAATACGCGAGTCGTTCGTCCTGCTCGGTCGTAGTTTAACTAACCGTGAGGTATACCTGGCGGTGGCGTACGGCCTCTGGAATCTCGTCTCGTCGTTGGGGTTTCATCCGCCGATCGAGCAACTTATTTTGCGTCCGTCAGCTCGAAGACTGGTAGCGGTGTTGCTCGAAGGTGAATATCGGTCCGTTCCCCGAATCCGGTGTAGCCTTATCACCGCCCGTGAATGCGTGGAGATGGCGATGGGGTTTGCCCAGCAATGCGCTGATCGGGAATTCCCCGCGGCCACATTCTTCCGGCGCATCTTGGACGCCAACCGGCGTTCAGCACATTCGTCCGCTTGAGCAAGTTTGAATTACCGCTAAACCTCGGTATACTCTAAGTGTCGTATGAAACAACCACCGTCAAGTAATTCCCCCGGCCGTCCTAAGCGATCGCGCCAGGCCGCCGTGAAAAAGGACGCACCGGAACAACCACACATCATTGATGAGATTTATACTGATGAGGAGGGAGATAAAGACGAGTCACTCAAGAAGATCAACCAGTCCAGTCGGCGTCGGACTGGACGCTCATTGCTGATCGCGTTGGGAGTTCTGCTGCTACTGGTTGTGTCGGCGGTGGCTGGATTTCTAACCTTCAACCGCAAACAGCAGTTCGACGAGAAAGGCGTTACCCTGTCCGTCGCCACCCCCAGCTCCGCCACATCAGCCGCAGCCACCACTCTGATTTTCACCGTTACAAACAATGAAACGGTCGGAATCACAGATATCGAATTGACGATGTCGGTGCCCGACGGCTGGACCTTTAAGAGCAGCCAACCTCAACCGGCCGACGCGAACGACTCACTCTGGCGCCTTGGTTCGCTAGCGTCTAAACGCGCCACCTCGCTCGAACTGACCGGCACCCTGGTCGGCCAAGTCGGCAGCGTCAAGACTTTCAGTGCGTCCGCCACCTATCGGCCCGCCAACTTCAACTACGACTTTACCGCCCGGGCCAGCGGCTCGCTGACCATCGGTTCATCCACTCTTGAACTCGACCTCCAGGGTCCGACGCAAATAAGCCCGAACGCTAAAGGGATCTATACACTCACCTATGCCAACACATCAGACGACGCTATCCGTGGCCTACGACTAACGGCCACCTATCCAGCCGGGTTCCAGTTCTCCTCGGCCAAACCGAAACCGAGTGAAGGTAATACGGTTTGGGTCGTTGACGAACTCAAGGACGGCGGCACCGGGACGATCAAGGTTGAAGGAAGTTTTACCGGGCAGGTCAGTGATTCCGTCCAACTGACATTCGTCGCCGACCTTCACCGGGGGGCCCAGGTCGAGCGTCAGACCGAGGTGTCGGCCGTGATCTTATTGAGCGACATAAGATTACAGTTGGATTTCTCGGTTAATGGGCAGTCCACGAAGAGTGTCGCGAGTCCCGGCCAGACGCTGTCCTACGAACTCAACTACAAAAATGATGGAGACAATGAGTTTGGATCGGCGATTGTCAATGTCGCATTAAGCGGAGGCGGGCTTGATCAGACGACGTTCAGCGACGACTTCGGTGCCAAGTTCAAAGACGGCCAAGCGACCTGGGACGCAAAGCTGGTGCCAGCCCTGGCTAGCATCAAGCCGGGTAGTTCTGGCACGCTCCGGTGGTCGGTCAAAGTACTGGAGACTCCACTGTCCACCTCTGAGGCCGGTGGTCCGACCGTAGTCTCCTTGGCCGAGGTGAAGCTGGGAACGATCGGCCCCACTAATGCCCCGACCAAGACTCAGACGGTGAAAAGCGAATCGCTGGTGACGAAAATTCTGTCGCGGACGACCTTGAGCGTTGACGCCCGATACTACACTGATGACGGTGAGCAGGTGGGCGCCGGTCCGCTCCCGCCCAAGGTTGGCAAAGCCACGTCGTATCGAGTCTACTGGTACCTGGCTAATACGACCAATGAGTTGGACAAGGTGACCGTCAAAGCGACCGTGCCGGCGGCTGTTTTCTGGACCGGAAAAAATGTGTCCACGTCTGCCGGCACGGTTAACTTCGATCCCGCATCACGAATAGTCACCTGGACTTTAAATCGATTGCCAGTAGGGGTAGGTCAACAGACGCCGAATATTTTTACCCAGTTCGAGCTTTCCTTGACACCGGCGGCCGCCGACGCCGGCTTGATCCCGACCCTGCTTCAAGAGTCGCAGCTTAGCGGGACCGATTCTTTTACCGGGACGACGATTGACGTCAAGCCGGACGCCGTGACCACGGACTTGCCGAACGATCCAAAGGCTTCAGGCCAAGGCGTGGTCGAAAGTTAATAGAACGCGTCTTTAAAATGAGACGGCACTGAGTGAGACTCAGTGCCGTGGTTGGACGTGGGTGTGCTTCCAGGCTTGGAATTCGAGCCAGTGCATTAGCATCGAGTAGCCAGAAAGAGCGATGCCAACTAACATGAACAGGTTGCATAACAGCAGGATGGCGTTAGTGGAGGACCTGGGATGATAGTCGGCGAAGAGATCGTAGATGAGTCGCAGTCCGATCCCCATGACCATGAACGGTGTCTTGAACCTCCCACTCCGGTTGGGATGAGGCTCGAATTTACTGCGTTCCAGGTGCCATCCTCCGAGCGCGCGGATCAGTTCGAGGATTCCCGCCAGCCCGACGAGCGATCGCATATCCGGGTAGTGGATGAACACACCGATGAACGACTGTAATTTGTAGATCCAATCGACCCTGGTTTCGAATCGCTCACCCCACTTAGTGACTTGCTGTTTTGTTCTAGCAAACCAGCCATCAAATAGGTCGGTCAGCCAGATTATTCCGAAACTCGCGCCGGCGGCCGGGATTTGGTCTGTGCCGATTAAGATCATCGGGATTGGACTGCAGATGAGCCGCAACCATGTCCAGGCGTTGGCGGACATGTGGTTGTAGACCCACTGGCCAGGGTTGTTGCCGAGGAAGAGCGCGGTCAGCGTCTGGTCCTTCTGGCGGATGATCCGGTCCCCGAGCGACCCACCCGGATGGTCGATCCGCGCGGTCCACCATTCAGTGAACCGCTTCTTCCAAACTGTTACGTGGATATGGCGGTTCACTGGTTTACCTCACGGGTTCGAGTTTTTTGAACGATCAGTGGCCAGTAAATTCGTGATGAGCTTAATGTCTTTGGACGAGTACGTCAAGTAACTGGAAGCGGAAGTTGAGAATAAGGCGTCAATGTGGTAAAATTTCGGTAATGTCGAGTGTAAATATAACACAAAGCATTACCGTCAAAGCCGCCAGGTTCGTGATCCGCGACGTGTTGTTTGACCTCATTCGTTGGCCGGTCTGGTGGTACACCAGAGGGACCGTCAACACGACCTTGTTCGTCTGGCAAGAATTTCTGGCGGTGGTTGATCGGTTGTCGCTGCGGATACTGTTCCGCAATCTGCTCAAGCCAATGTACGGCGACTACTCGCGGAGCGGGAGAGTCATCAGCTTGGTGATGCGCTTGATTGTTTTTGCGTTTCGGTTGGTGGGGCTAACAATATGGACGGTGGTGTTAGCGCTGGCGCTCCTGCTGTGGCTGGCGATCATTCCGCTGACGGTTTACCAGATCGTCGTCCAAATCGTCACTTAGCATGGTCAAGCAGCGCACATCTTCCGTTACTCTCCAGTGTCCAGACTGCAGCGGGACCGGATGGATTGACGGACCTCGAGGACGCAACTTTTGCCCGACCTGTCACGGCGCCCTGGTCTACCGATGTGCGAATGGCCGGTGGCTCGGATGGAAGAAACCGCTGAGTCGGATTCTATTCCTCGAGGAACGCATCGAGCGAACGGTGCGGGCGACGATCAGCGGGGCCTTACTGGCGTTTGGCATTATTGGTGTAGTGTTTGGGGTCCTGGCGTTTCAGAAAGCCCTGTCATTCTCCACGGTTGAATACAGTTTACAAGGGATTCTCCAATTTTTGTGGGAAGTCCTGACCCTGCCAGACCCATGGATGTTCGTATTTTGGTTGTCGTTTCTCGGCGATCTCTACCTATTTTACCGATTTGAACAACGACAGCACCTGGAGGCGCCGGTTCTCCCGCCGGTGCGCATAGATGAAACGCCGCTCGTAGTCGAGTTCAGCGCGTTGACGTCTCGACAAGTCGTTGACGTCAGTCGATCTTTCACGCGGACAAGTCAGATGGTAGTGGAACACGCATTCGAGTTGGCGGCCAGGTTCCGTCACGCGGCCATTGAACCGACTCATCTCTTGGCGGCGGCGGCCGGCGACAGCGACGTGGCCCTGGCCCTGCTCCGACTTGGCATCACGCTTAACCCTTTGCGCGACCGTTTGCGACGCGCCCTGGCTCGACTTCCGACTATTCCTGAAGAGCCGCGTTTTGGCACGGCCGCCGCGAAGGTGTTAGTGCGAGCATACGAGCGCGCCCAGAGTCTGCACCTTTTGCAGGTGACTACACCACATATCCTTGAAGCCTTGTCGATCGAGCCGAGTGTCGCCCAGGACATCCTTTTTGACCTCAATGCTAACGAGGAGAAGGTTCACAACGTCGCGCTGTGGGCGCTGATGCAACGGCGACTCTTTCAATCATGGTCGAGACTTCGAAGTCGGGCGCTCAACAAGCCAAAGAGCGGGATGGATCGAGCGATGACCGCGGCGGCCACGCCCGTCCTTGAAAATTTCAGCACTGACTTAACCCAGCACGCCCGTCGCGGTACCCTGCCGCTGATTCTCGACCGCGAGCGCGAGACGGAAGATGTTTTTCGCGTAGTTGAGAGCGGACGGCACAACGTAATCCTAGTCGGCGAAAAGGGCGTCGGCACGACCAGCCTGCTTCAAGCGCTGGCCGAACGGATGGCCGCCGAGGATGTGCCTGAGGTGTTGCAGGACAAACGGCTGGTGCAACTGTCGGTCTCGCAGTTGGTCAGCGGTGCCGGCGGAACAGGAGAACTTGAGAATCGACTGCAGGAAATCATTTTGGAGATCGTCCGAGCCGGCAACGTCGTGCTGGCGATTGAAGACATTCATGAACTAGTCGGCGTATCATCAGTCTCCGGCCAGTCGCTTGATCTCGCTTCGATATTAAGCAAAGTGTTGGAGAGCCGTCGCTTCGTGGCTTTGGCTACCACCACGCTGGAGGGATACCGACAGTACATTGAACCATCGGCCTTGTTCACCACTTTTGAAAAGGTTGACATTCAGGAAGTGACGCCGGAAGTGGCGATTCAAATCCTCGAATCAAAAGCAGGCGCCGTGGAAGCTCGCCACAAGGTTTTTTTCTCGTATCTGGCGATTGAGAAGATCGTCAACATGAGTATCCGGTACATCCACGACCGTCGACTGCCGGAAAAGGCGCTGACGTTGCTGGAAGAAGTGGCGGCCTACACTCGGGCGGCCAAGGGCGCCAACGCGGCGGTCAGCGCGGAAGACGCGGCCGCGGTCATCAGTCGGCGGACGAATGTCAATGTGGCGGCCGTGACGACGGATGAAGCCACGAAACTCCTACAGCTCGAGCAACGCATGCACGAACGGATGGTTGGCCAGGATCATGCGGTCCAGGCGGTCGCCAACGCCTTGCGGCGTTCCCGCGCCGAGCTTAGAGACCCGAAGCGACCGGTGGCGGTGTTCCTGTTTTTGGGACCGACCGGCGTCGGCAAAACCGAGCTGGCTAAGACCGTGGCGGAAACGTACTTCGGCGACGAGCAGAACATGATCCGGCTCGACATGTCCGAATACCAGGAACCCAGCTCGCTGGCCCGGCTGCTCGGCGCGGCCCCCGGTTACGGCGGGGCGACCGCCGGCGGGTATCTGACAGAAGCGGTTCGGAAAAACCCCTTCTCCCTGATCTTGCTTGACGAACTTGAGAAAGCCCATCCGGACGTGCTGAATGTTTTTTTGCAAGTTTTCGATGACGGTCGTCTGACCGACTCGAACGGCCGAACCGTTGACTTCACCAACGCCATTATCATTGCCACCTCGAATGCCGGCACTGACGTTATTCAGCAGCGGATGAAAGAAGGGCAGGGGATTGACCGCATTCGCACCGAGTTGATTGAAAATGTGTTAGGACGGTACTTCCGGCCGGAATTTTTGAACCGCTTTGACGAAATAATCGTGTTTGCGCCGCTGCAACAGGAAGAAATCATGAAAATAGCAGGATTATTGATTGGCAAAATTGCGCAGCAACTGGCCAATCGTGGAATTGTGCTGCGGGCCACGCCGGAAGCGGTTCGCGAGCTGGCCGTAGCCGGCTTTGATCCGATCTTTGGCGCCCGACCGCTGCGCCGGGTCCTGCAAGAACGCGTGGACAATGCTTTGGCCACCTATTTGTTGACTGGCAAACTTGGCCGCCGGGATGTGGCTGTGCTTGAACCGGGCGGCGTGATTCGGGTGGAACCAGCAAAGGAACTCTAGTGAAAAATAAAGGCCCGGACACTCTCTGGTTAAGAGCGCCGGGCCGGGTGAAGTTGAAGCGAGCGTGATTACTGCGGCGAGGCGACTGCCTCGGTTTCGGGTTTGGGCGTGACGTCGGTCAGGGAGATCTGGCGGCGGGGCGCATGTGCAGGATGCTGCCAGCGGAGATGCATGCGGTATTCTCCGATGGGAGAACCGAACTCGAGCGTGAGACTTCCATTCTCGAGCATGACGCCAACCCCTTCGTAGCGTTCGAGCAAACCCTCCAGGATGAAGTACCAGAATGTGCATCGGTCCCCGAAGACGCTATTCTGGTAGACGTTTCTCGGAAGGTAAGCCCGGCGCTTCCATTGCGGCGAGATGTGTGAATCGAGCGAGAAGTCGTTGTCCGACACCAATCGTTCGGGAAAGGTCAGGCAGAGGAAGTCAGCCGTCCGTTCGAAGTGCGAACCGATGCACTCGATCAAGCGCCGCCGCCGGTTCGCCACTTCGCTGTGTTCGAGTCCCCGAATCGGGAAGAGCCATGAAAGATCGATGATCTCTTTGCCGATGGTGCTTTCGATTTGCATCTGCATGGTTGCCTCCGTGAGTGGGGAATTGTCTACCCATCGCGCACGACGGTGAGAAGCGAGCAATGGGGCGTGGTGACGCCTCGTGTGGATTAGCCGCTGCGCATCGGCAGTATTCCAGCCGGCACGCGCTGCACTTCGGGCAGCAAGAGGGTGACGCGGCGCTTGCCACCCTCATAATAGGCTTCGTGGGAGTCCGGTTCGCGCAGGTGCCGCTCGAAGTTCGGTCGGAGGTTCTTAGCGGCGTTGATGACAACGATTGTCAGGAAGTTCTCGGCGGACTTATCGTCGAGGCCAGTAGGACGGCAGGTGAGCTTCTGCATCACGTCTTCCTGCTGTGCCCGAGCGGTCAACTCCTGGACGTCCTCGGCGTCGAACTCGACGACCAGCTCGGTGGTCCATTTCCGGTGAGCGTTCGCCAGCAGGGATTCGATCGCGCTGAAGACTGTCCGCTCCGAGTTCGGCGGCAGCTTGTTGATTGATCCAACGAGAACTTGGCACATGAGTCCCTCAGTGGTTGGGGTGAGCATCGTGGTCATGCGGGCGGGGTGGACCGAGGCACTCGCGGATCCAGACCAGCAGCGCGGCGCGGACGAAGATGCCGTTCCGCATTTGCTGCTGGTGCCGGGCGCGAGGGTTGAGCTGCGTTTCGCGCGGGTACTCGAAGGTTGAGGGAAGTGGGTGCATGATGATGGCCCGCTTCCGCATGACGTTGGCGAGCGCCGGCGTCAGGATGAAGTTCCGGTACTGACGAACAAGTTCCTCCCGGTCCTTCTGCTTGTCTTGGTACTCGGTCTGCGGCCGGATCATGTAGAGCACATCGAGCGTCCGGACAAGGTCGCGGGTTAGCCCCTCGGTGTGCTCGGAGAACTTCCGGCGGTGTTTCTTGAGGTGCCGGATGATGCCGGGCTTCATTCTTGCCATCGGCGGCGAAATGAAGACGGACTCGATCCTCGGGTACTGCGACAGGCCGTAGACCAATGAGTGCGCCGTCCGGCTGCCGGATAGATCGCCGCAGAACCCGATTCGCAGTTTCCGCCTGAGCGTTACGAACTCGTCCTTGATGGTTTTCAAGTCGAGCAGGCCTTGGGTCGGGTGCTGCCCCGGCCCGTCCCCGCAGTTGATGACCGGGAAATTCCGACCGAGTTGGCGGGCGACTCTGGCGACGCTGCCCTCGATCTTCCAGCGGATGAAGAAGTAGTCGTTCTCGAGAACTCGGAACAGGTCGATCGTGTTCTCGAGCGATTCGCCCTTGGCGACGCTGGAGAACTTCTCCATGTTTGGTTCGACGTCGACCGTTGCACCGAGCATGGTAGCTGCCCGATGTGACGTCTTGCGGGTGCGGGATGAATCCTGGTTGAAGATGACGCCCACATTGACGTCCTTGAGCACACCTGAGAAACGGGCGCGGTCGGCGAGAATCTTCTTGGCCAGATGGAAGAGGTAGCTGTGGTGCTCGGGCTGAAACTGCTGCATTCGCAGGACGTGCGGAAATCCTCGCCAGCGTCTTGGTCGGCGCATACAATAAGCCTCCCGTCTGTGCGTAGCGGCAGTCGTTTTGACAACGAGCCGGCGGTGTCCCTCCGGCAGTCGTCAGATACCAGATTGTCCCCGTCACTTTAAGCATGGCAGAATAATTTGTCAAGTTTTGTTGCGGTTGAGCTAAAAAAGTGTTAGAATCAGCGTATTATGGTTGAGAAAAAGACGCTAATGAACGATATTGTCAACCTCGCAAAGCGCCGTGCCGCCGCACCAACGTCTCGCATTGCTCGACGTGGTGCGGGGCGCTTACCGTCTGTCGAATACTTGATGTGAAAAACAACGAGATGTCGATGGAAAAAATAGTCAATCTATGTAAACGACGTGGTTTTGCCCCGCACCAATGTCTCGTTCCACTCGATATGATACGGGGCGTGCGCCGATTCTTGTTGCGAGTACGATGACTGGTGCTAGGGTGAGCATGGAGAAGATTGTTAACCTTGCGAAGAGGCGCGGCTTCGTTTTTCCGTCGGCAGAAATATACGGTGGGTTCGGCGGTTTTTGGGACTGGGGGCCGCTGGGCGTGCTGCTGAAGAACAATATCAAGAACGAATGGTGGAAGACATTTGTGCAGCAACGCGACGATGTTGTTGGGATTGACGGCAGCATCATTACCAACCCGAAAGTGTGGGAGGCGAGCGGACACATAGATAATTTCTTCGATAAACTTGTTGAATGCAAAAAGTGTCATCGCCGCTATAAAATCGACGTTTTAAAGAGTGGAAAATGGGTTACTGCAGAAGGTGAAGACCTTGAAGATCAAAGTTGCAAGAACTGCGGTGCGAATGATTGGACAGAACCGAAAAGTTTTAACACAATGTTTCGAACTTATATTGGACCGGTAGAAGATACTGCAAGTAAAGCTTTCCTACGTCCCGAAACAGCCCAGAACATTTTTGCCAACTACGAACTCGTTCGCGATACCATGCGCCTTAAATTACCATTCGGAATTGCTCAAATCGGAAAAGCCTTTCGCAACGAAATTACGCCCGGTCATTTTGTTTTTCGGTCACGCGAGTTCGAGCAGATGGAAATTGAATATTTTGTGGTTCCGGGAACCGATGACAAGTGGTTTGAGAAGTGGGTGACAGCGTGTGAGCAATGGTTTTTTAGTCTGGGCTTGAACAAAAAAAATCTGCGCTTGCGAAAACAGTCAAAAGAAGAGCTGGCGCACTACGCCAAAGCCACAACGGACATTGAGTACGCCTTTCCCATTGAAAAAGGTTGGGCAGAATTGACCGGGATTTCAAATCGTCAGGATTTCGATCTTCAGCAGCATGGAGAATTTTCCCGAAAAGACAAAAGCGCGTTCGCTACGGCAGTGGATGACGAAGGAAAGGTCAAGAAAGTACCATTCGTTATTGAACCGTCATTTGGCGTTGACCGCACGGCACTGGCCTTCTTGCTCGATGCCTACGAAGAACAGCCAGATCGTCTCGTTTTGAAACTGCACCCAAAGCTGGCGCCGTATACGGTGGCGGTGTTCCCGCTGTTAGCGAACAAACCGCAGCTGGTGGAAAAAGCGCGGACAGTGTACAAACTTTTGCAGCGGCGCTTCATGACGGCCTGGGACGACCGCGGCAACGTCGGCAAGCGGTACTACAGCCAGGACGAAATCGGCACGCCATGGTGCGTGACCGTTGATTTTGACACGCTGGAAGGCGCGAAGCGGCCGAAGGGGACGGTGACGGTGCGGGATCGCGATTCGATGGTGCAGGAAGATATTGCCATAGAGGAATTAACGGACTATCTTCGGGCTAAACTCACATGATCCCTAACAAAGGTGGTGAAATTTTGGTTGCGCCGTAGTCTGAATTTTCCAATCATGATGCTGGTCTGATGAGTTTTTTTCACCTCTAACGGGGCTCCACCCGAATAACCATTCTGGCCAGCCGCAATTCGTCGTAGGAAAAATCTTGGCCGACGATGTCGCGCACCGGCGATAGATTCCAACCGCCGGATTTCTGGAAGGCGTGGCGGATAGACGCCAGGCGTTTTGGGTCGGGTCGGAGGTGATCAAGTTTGAGCGATTCTCCGGACTGTTGTAATTTTTCAAGGTGAGTCAGAATGGTGCCGGGAGCCAAGTTGCGTTTTTTGGCGATGGCGGCGATCGATAGCCCTTGCTTGACCAGCTGAAATGTTTCGTCATAGGTTGGCCCAAGGTCAGAAATTTTACTGACCGCTGAAGATGGCGGCCGGTCTTTTTCCGCCAGGTGCTTCTGGCCGGCGTACTGTTTGATGGCGGGGATAAAGATTGGCCCAAGGTCGCGCAATTTGTTGCCGCCGACGCCGTAGACTTGGGCGAAACTGGCCGGACGCTGCGGAAAATAGGTGGCCATGTCCTGTAGACTACGATCACCGAAAATGACGAACGGCGGAACACCTCGTTGATCAGCCAGCCGCTTCCGCAGTTGGCGCAGTTGCTCGAATAGGGTTTGGTCGAATGGTGTGTCAGAAGCTGAACTGGCAGATACCGCCGGCGGCAGACAGACGTCGCAGTTTTGGCAATTGCTTTCCGGCCATTCTTCCCCGAAATAATTCAGCAAGAATTTTCGTCGGCACGATGTCTGCTCGCAATACTGAACCATCTGTTGTAATTTGGCTTCCGCCCGCTGGCGTTCCTGGTCGTCGGCCATGTCGCGCAGGAAGAAGCGGTGTTTCATCAGGTCGCCGTACGACCAGAAGAGGAAGCACTGGCTGGGCAGTCCATCACGGCCGGCCCGTCCGGTTTCCTGGTAATACCCTTCGACGGATTTCGGCAAGTCGTAATGGATGACCAAGCGGACGTCGGGTTTATCAATGCCCATGCCGAAGGCGATGGTGGCGACGATAATGCGTGTTTCGTCACGGATGAACTGCTCTTGAACACGCTGACGTTCGGCGCTGTCTAATCCGGCGTGGTATGCCAGAGCGGGGAGGCCGTGCCGTTGTAACGTCGTGGCCAGCCGTTCTGTTCCTTTGCGTGAAAAGCAATAGATAATCGCGCTCGACCCGGGCTGTGACCGAAGCAGATTTATGATCGTGGCCAGCGCGCCGCGTTTTGGATGAACCGCGTAGTGGATATTAGGACGGTTGAAGCTGGAAATGAAGGTGGCGGGTTTCACTAGCCGGAGATGCATGACAATATCCTGCCGCACACGCGCGGTGGCTGTCGCGGTTAGCGCGATCATCGGTACCGCTGGGAAATCATTACGCAAGACGTGGACCTGACGATACTCTGGACGAAAATCGTGACCCCATTCGGAAATGCAATGCGCTTCATCGATGGCGATCAACTTCACCGGCATCGTCCGGAGCCAGTCGCGGAAATAGGCTAGGGCCAAACGTTCCGGCGCCAGATACAAAATCTTTATCCGGCCGGCGGCCGCTTGCCCTTGAATGTCGGCAATCGTGTCCGGATCGAGACTGCTGTTGATGTACGCGGCGGCGATGCCGTTGGCCTGGAGGGTGTCAACCTGGTCTTTCATTAAGGAAATTAGCGGGGAAATGACGACCGTGATGCCATCAACCATGAGAGCCGGCAACTGGAAACACAGCGACTTGCCGCCGCCGGTCGGCATCAGCACCAGCGCGTCACGTCGATCGAGAACGTGAGTAATAATTTTTTCCTGTAACGGCCGGAAGCTGGTGTAGCCGAAATGTTGTTTTAATGCGTTGTGCATAGGATTAGCCCCGTTAGAAGTGGAAAAATGTTGGTCATGGTTGTGATGAAGCAATTTGGGAAACACCGAGCAGGGCTTAAAAGTAATGTTTTTGCCACTTCTAACGGGGTTAACGAAAAACCTGGGTTGCCCAGTTTGTGGAATTTTTGATAATGATTATTTTTGATGGCCGATCTTCTGTTCGAGAGTGGTGACGCGTGATTCCAGGCCAGTTAATTCTGCTTGGTAGACGGCTTTATCGAGCCGACGATTAGCCAATCCGAGATCCCTGTCGACTTGGTCAAACCGAGAATCAACCTGGTCAAACCGAGCGTCAATAGCCAAAAACTTCTGATCAACCTGGTCAAAACGATCGTCGACACCATCAAATCCTTCTTTGACCATCCGACTGACTTCGTCGATGGCCGAAGTTATTTCCGACTTGAATGTTGTCGTCAGATCAACAAACCCTTGTCTCATGAGGGTTTCCAGTTGGTCTAACCGGTGGTGAACCCAGCTCCACGGCCTTGCATCTACGAATTCTGGGGCATGACTTTTCAAGCGAAAAGATCCGTCACTCCAGGGGCTTACACCCGTGGCCGGTGGGGCTGGGTGAATACTGACTTTTGGCATACTAATAATAATCCTTTCCCCACCGTATTTGTCTATTGGAAGCTTAAACTAGGGAGATCATCGTGTCAACCCAGCCCACTTTTTTTACGAAAAGTGGGCTGGGTCAAGCCTGACGAAAATCATGTTTTGTGATATATTGACCAAGTTATGCCCAGTACTACAACTTCTTTATGATGTTTTTCTGTATCTTTTATCTTTTCGAGCGGCCTTTATAATTAATGTCTATGGTTTCGAAGAAATTGACCCTGAAAAACGGCACGCGCGTGCTGTTCGCTCCGGTGGAAGGAACGAAAGCGGTGACGGTCTTGATTCTCTTCCCGGTTGGTTCGCGGCATGAGTCAAGGCAGTTAAACGGTTCGTCGCACTTTCTGGAACACCTTTTTTTCAAAGGCACGGCCAATCGACCCTCGACTTTGGAAATTTCCAAAGAACTCGATGGCGTCGGCGCGGAGTACAACGCCTTCACCGGCAAGGACTACACCGGCTATTACGTCAAGGTCAGCGCGGATAAGCTCGGCCTGGCGCTCGAGGTCTTAAGCGACATGCTCTACAATTCGTTGTTTGATCCGGCCGAGATTGAGCGCGAACGCGGTGTGATCGTCGAAGAGATCAACATGTACGAAGACAACCCGATGATGCTGCTGGATGAGCTGTTTGAGCAGTTGGTGTTCAACGGAAACTCGCTGGCCAGGCGGATCGCCGGGCCACGGAGCGTCATCCGTAAGGTCAGGCGGGAACAGCTAATGGCTTATAAAGCGAAGTACTATACCCCACATAACTTGTTGCTGACGATTGCCGGTAAGTTCGCTGAACGTGAAGCAACGAGTTTGGTGAAGAAAAATTTCGACGGCGTCCGCGGCCCGCGTCGCTCCTCACGATTCGTGCCTTTTCATCCAAAGCAACGCCGGCCAGCGGTTGAGGTGAAATTCCGCGAAACTGAGCAGGTGCAGATCGGTCTGGGCTTCCCGGCCTTCGGATATCGCGATCGCCGTCTACCGGCCTTGACCCTTTTATCCACCATTCTCGGCGGCACCATGAGCTCGCGGTTGTTCATCAACATTCGCGAGCGCCTGGGACTGGCTTATTTCATCCGGTCTGAGGCGAGCATCTATCAGGATACCGGAACCTTCCTCGTTCGGGCCGGTCTCGATAAGCGGCGTCTCCGTCAGGCGCTCGAAAAGATTTGGGAAGAGCTGCAAATCGTGCGCCGGGAAGGAGTGACTGATGAAGAACTCTCCCGAAGCCGCGAATACATCAAAGGAAAGATCATCCTGAATCTGGAAGATTCCGAACACATCGCCGACTGGGTTGGCAAACAGATGCTGCTCGAGCAGAAGGTTGAAACTCCCGAGCAGAAGATCAAAAAGTTATTCAGCGTGACGGCCGGCCAAGTCCGCCAGGTGGCCCGAGACGTCATCCATAAACGTCGACTCAATTTGGCGCTGATCGGACCGTATCGACAACCGAAAGACTTTGTGGCATTGATAGGAAAGTTAAAAGAGTTGTAAAATGGCGACGCCCACAATGCTCTCGGTCAGGGTTTCACTCGCCACATTCGTGAAGGTCGTTTTGATTTCGTTTATCCTCATTGTTTTATGGGCGCTCCGCGATATCATCGTGCTCATCTTCCTGGCGATGATTCTGGCGGCGGCGATTACGCCCTGGATTACGGCCTTGGCGCGGTACCGGATTCCGCGGCCGGTCGGGGTGGTCATTGTCTACAGCGTCATCCTCGGCTTGATCATCGCCGTCATACTGCTGATGATTCCGGTCATTCGGACCGAGGCGACGGCGCTGGTGAGTTCGAACTATTACGAACGTCTGGTCACGTTTTTTCAGGACAATCCGTCTAAGCTGGGGCCCTTTGCCACCAAGGATAACTTGTCCGTTTTGACGAGCGGTGTTTTCTCCGGACTCAAGGGTTTTCTCGGCGGATTCGCTTCGTTCCTGCTGGTACTAGTTATCACTTTCTATTTCACCATTGACGAGGAGAATATCAGGCGGTTCTGGGTTCGACTTGTGCCGTCGGCGCATCGCGATCGTGTTCGACGAATTGCCCGGCTGGCGGTCGAGCGAATCGGTCACTGGTTTCGCGGTCAACTTGTGATCAGCTTGGTCATCGCCAGTTTAAGCTACCTCGTATACACTATTCTCGGCGTGCCGGCCGCGCTTCTGTTGGCACTAATCAGCGGTGGCGCGGCCTTTGTGCCGATCATCGGCGCTATCATTGGCATCGTCCCGGCGGTCTTGCTGGCGTTGACCGTGTCCCAGGTAACGGCCGTCATTGTCTTGATTCTAGGTATCGCTATCTACCAACTGACGGCCAACGCGCTGATCCCGAAAATCATGTCGCGGGCGGTCGGTCTTAATCCCGTTATCATCGTCATCGTCATGCTCATCGGCGCCCAACTGGCCGGGGCGGTCGGTTTGATTTTGGCCATACCGATTACTTCGATCATTGACGTGATAGTGAGAGAAATGCGGTCGGAACATGAACTAGAGGAACTCCGCCATGTCACCTGACCGAACGACTACTATTGATGTGACGACCGGGACGATCTTAAAGTTTTTCCTTTTATTGGTGGCGATTCTTTTTCTTTGGACGATCCGCAGCGTCGTCATAATTGTATTTTTTTCCATCATCATTGCCTCGGCCATCACGCCGATGGTTGACGCACTCCACCGGCGACGAGTGCCGCGTGGACTGGGCATTGCTTTGGCCTATCTTCTAGTCGTGGCCGTGCTGGTGCTGGTGGTTGTGTTGTTCGGGCAGTTGGTGAGCGACCAGGTTAGGGAGCTGGCCGCTAACTTCCCGTCGTACTATGATCGGGCGGTCGATTTTCTTTTCGGGTCGTCGCAAGTCAGCCCGGCCATTGCCGAACGCATCCAGGGTTGGCTTCAGTCCCTGAACGTGACCATCTTGCGGCTGACCAGCCAGGTGGCGACTGGCGCGATCGGCCTGTTCGGCGGCGTCTTTGCCTTCTTTGGCGTGTTAATCATGTCGTTCTACATGGTTGCGCAGAAGGACAGTCTCAAGAAACTGGCGGATACTCTGGCGCCGGTGAACCTCCTGCCATACCTATATCAGTTGTTGGATCGCATCCAGAAGCGTCTGGGCGGATGGGTTCGCGGTCAACTTTTGCTGAGCCTGATAATCGGATCGATGAGTTACATCGGCCTGCTTATCTTCGGCGTTGATTACGCTTTAGCGCTGGCACTAATTGCCGGCTTGTCTGAGCTGGTGCCCGTGGCTGGACCGATTATCGGCGCGGTGCCGGCAGTGTTCGTGGCCTTCGGGCAGTCGCCGCTGCTGGCTGGCGGCGTAGCCCTGCTCTATCTGGTCATTCAGCAGCTGGAGAACAGCCTGATTGTGCCAAAAGTCATGCAGCGGACGACCGGCCTGAACCCGGTAGTCACGATTATCGTCATGCTAGTCGGCGCCACGCTGGCCGGTTTCGCCGGCGTGGTCCTGGCCATTCCGCTGACGCTGATTGTTGATTCGTTCCTCGAGGATTTCTTCAAAGAAGACAATGGAGCAGAATCAGCCGATCAGCCAGCATCAGACGCTTAACCACAAGCAAGGAATCCTTTTCGTCGTCGCCACGCCGATTGGCAACCTCGGTGATGTCAGCGGTCGCGCACTGGAGACACTTACGACAGCCGACGTGGTCGTATGCGAAGACACGCGGGTGACTAAAAAGTTGCTCGATCGTTACAACGTCCAAGCGAGGTTGTTAAGCGTGCACCAGCACAGTTCTCAAGCGCGGATTACCGAAGTTATCGGGTTGTTGCGGAACGGGAAAACCGTTGCATTGGTCGCTGATGCCGGTACACCCGGCGTGTCTGACCCCGGCGGCATGCTGGCCGCCGCCGCCTATGATGCCGGTGTCAAAGTCGTGGCCGTGCCCGGGCCGTCAGCGGTGACCGCGGCGCTGTCAGTATCTGGTTTGCCGACTGACCGGTTCACGTTTTTGGGATGGCTGCCGCACAAAAAGGGCCGCCAGACGATGCTGCAGGCGCTGGTTGATTCATCATACACCATCATATTTTTTGAATCGCCGCACCGGATTATGAAGACGCTGGAACGCCTGAAAGAACTTCTGGATGACGGGAGAATGGTTGTGGTGTGCCGAGAGCTGACCAAGGTCTTCGAGGAAACCGTGCGGGGAAGTGCGGGGTATGTATATGATGTGTTTGCCAACAATCCTGGCAAGGTGCGAGGGGAGTTTGTGGTGGTGGTGGGACCTCCAGTATGATTGAATCGAGTATATGATCGAAGTCGCAGTGGAAGCAGTTAAAAAGGCAGGCCAAATTACCTCGACGTACTTTAGTCAGGTCCAGAAAGTATCGTATAAGCATCTCGATCGAGAGGTTGTAAGCGAAGTAGATATCAAAGCTGAAAGCGCAATTAAAGAAACGGTCAAGTCCAGGTTTCCTGATCATGGATTTTTAGGAGAAGAAACCGGGCGTGATAGCCAGAAATCTGAATATGTCTGGATTGCCGACCCGATTGATGGAACCGTGAATTACAGTCGGGGATTAAAAAAGTACGGGATCTCGCTGGCGTTGTCGAAAAATCGCGAAGTCATCCTTGGCGTGGTGTTCAATCCAATCTCCGGTGAGATGTTTACCGCCGAGAGAGACAAAAAAGCTTACCTCAATGGCGAGCCAATCCATGTCAACAAGAATGTTGATTTATTTCAAGCAGTAGTGTACGCGTCCGAGTTTTCTCGGAGCAAAGAGGTGATAAAGGGACTATTTGACTCAGTTAAGAATCTTCGGATCGCCAGCTCGTCAGCGTACGATACGTGTATGGTAGCGTGTGGGAGAACAGAAGCGTTCATTAAAGTTACTACCCATCCTTGGGGTTTTGCGGCTGCTAATCTTATTGTTGAAGAAGCGGGTGGTAAGGTCACGAACCTCGACGGTACGCCATGGAATACCGACTCAACGATAATGCTTATCTCAAATGGAGTGCTACACGATCAACTATTGTCATTGCTGCGCCGATAATCCGGGGAAAGTGCGGGGGAGTTTGTGGTGGTGGTCGGCGCGTAGAAAATAGTTTTCTGTCATGCTGAGCGGAGCGAAGCATCTCCAAGCGACCGGCGGAGATGGGGATCCTTCTCCTCGCATACGCGGGGATCGTTCAGGATGACAGTGTGGTAGAATGAGGGGATGAAGAAGACGCGAAAAGACGCTGACGCATTCGGACACTACCTTTGGGATTTCCATAGGAAAGGTCCAGTTCCGGAAATAGTCGAGCGGGATGACGGCTACATCAAGGGAGGTGGGCTCAACTACTTCTCAACGTACCGGCGCTGGCCGACGTATCTCCGACGAGCATTGCGGCTGGTACGCGGTCGGGTGCTTGACGTGGGCTGCGGAGCTGGGCAGCATGTACTTTATCTTCAGTCAAAAGGTTTTCAGGTGATCGGGATTGACACCTCACCTCTAGCGGTTAAGGTTTCTCGGTTGCGAGGCGTGCGCGATGTCCGGAAGATGTCGTTCTATACTATGACGTTTCGTAAGAGGACATTTGACACCGTGGTCATGTTGGGAAACAATTTCGGCCTTTTTGGGATCCCGCGTCGCATGAAACCGTTGCTGCGGTCGCTGGCCCGCATTACTACCAGCCGCGGCCGGATCATTGCCGAATGCCGCGATCCATACAAGACCGACGATCCCGATCATCTCAAGTACCATAAAATCAACCGCGCGCGGGGTCGGTTGTCGGGACAAACTAGAATCCGGGTTCGTTACCGTAGTTTCGTTGGGCCGTGGTTTGATTATCTGTTCGTGTCGAAGCATGAGATGAAAACGTTGTTGAAGGGCACAGGCTGGCGAGTGCGCACTTTCTTGGGGAATGGATCGCAATACTGCGCGGTGATTGAAAAGGAATAAGATGGAACGTTTCTCAGTAACAACACCGATTTATTACGTGAACGATGTCCCGCATGTTGGGCACCTGTACTCGACGCTGATTGCCGATGTCTTGGCGCGCTACTGGCGCAAGAAACTGGGTAACGACCAGGTCTGGTTTTCGACCGGGACCGACGAAAACTCGCAAAAGACCGTGGAAGCAGCGAAAAAATCCGGGAAAGAAATTCAGGCGTACACCGATGAACTGGCCGCAATTTGGCAGCGGACCTTCGAACAGCTTGGCATCTCGTTTAACGATTTCATTCGTACAACCGAACCTCGGCACAAAGAAGCGGTCGAGTTCTTCCTGCTGAAAATGGAACAATCAGGTGATATCTACAAAGGACATTACGAGGGCTGGTACTGCGTGGGGCATGAAGCGTTCATGAAAGAAAGCGACCTGGTAGACGGCAAGTGTCCGGAGCACAACCGCACAGCCGAGTGGCTCAAAGAAGAAAACTACTTCTTCAAGCTCTCCAAGTACGAAAAAGATCTGCTCCACTGGTTTGAGAAAAATCCCGACTGGATCGTGCCGCAATCGCGCTATAATGAGGTTACGCAGTTTGTTAAACAGGGCTTGGAAGACATTAGCATTACGCGGCAAAGCCAGAAGTGGGGGATTCCGTTGCCGAACGATCCGTCGCACGTCATCTACGTTTGGATTGATGCCCTGATCAACTACCTGTCGACGGTCGGGTACCCCGACGAGCGCTACCGGCAATGGTGGCCGAGCGTGCACGTCATCGGCAAAGACATCACCAAGTTTCACTGCATCATTTGGCCGGCGATGCTGATGAGTGTGGGGATTGAACCACCGAAGCAGGTGGTGGTGAACGGTTTTTTCACCATCAACGGACAAAAAATTTCCAAGTCTCTCGGCAATGCGATTGATCCGCTGGAACTGGCAAAAAAGTACGGGAACGACGCCTTGCGTTATTTCTTGTTCCGTGAAATTCCGTTTGGCAGCGACGGCGATTTTTCCGAGGAAAAGCTGAAGGAACGATACACTGCGGATTTGGCGAATGGATTGGGAAATTTGGTGTCGCGGGTGACGAATATGGTGGAGAGGTACGCGGAAGGAATATATAAGAAACAAAAAGTGCACATAGACGACGCTGTAATGGCTGGAGTAAATACGAACCTTGAGAATTACAAGTTTGATGCAGCGCTAGCATTAATTTGGTCAATGGTGACTGAAGCAAATAAGTTGATTGATGATAAGACCCCATGGACTATGGCAAAGGAAAATAAGCAAAGTGAGTTAAAACCACTATTAAATGAACTGGCAAGCCGCGTTCTGGATATTACCAGCGTTCTTGAGCCATTTATGCCCGGAACCGCTGAAAAGATAATCGCCGCTTTTTCCCAGCCGGTGAAAAAAGCCGAGCCGTTGTTTCCTCGTTGACACGTTTATGACCACCCTGGACAAAGTAGGTCGAGTGTGCTAGCTTAAGGCATATGCGAATGCGTTACGTCAGCCTGCCAGTGGCAATTCTGCGCGAAAGCAATCGTTTTATTGCTTATACGCCGGCGCTTGACTTGTCGACGTCGGGTAAAAGTTTTGCCGAAGCTAAGGCTCGATTTCAGGAGGCCGCGGAACTATTCTTTGAGGAGCTTTCAAACATCAGATTTCGAGAGGTCCATGTATGACGATAGATTGGACAAACATCTTAAAGAAATATAAAGGCCTGTGGGTCGGTTTCAAAGATGACCAAAAAACCGTTGTTGCCAGCGGCAAGTCCGTTCGAGAAGTACTCCGAAGGTCGCAAGCAAAAGGATATCCCAAACCAATACTCTTCCGAGTGCCAACGAGAGTGTTGCCGTACATTGGTAGTTAGTAAGCAGTGTGAGATTTTCGTACCGCAAGTTATTGCTGACCGAACCATCGGCATTTTTCGGCTCGAAAATCCTTAAGCCGATCATCCCGGTAAAGGTACTCTACGGTACCCGCGACATTGATTATTTTGCTCTAATCGATTCCGGCGCTGATTTTTGCATTTTCGACGCCGAGATAGGCGAAGCCGTAGGTATCGAGATTGAGCGAGGCGAGCAAATTGAGTTCGGTGGTATTCAGGCAAGAACCGGTTCAACTGGATACCTCCATGACATTACGATTGCCATCGGCGGGTGGAAGTATGAAGCTCGTGTTGCTTTTTCACGAGAAATTGCGGAACATGGCTTTGGCATTCTTGGTCAAAAGGGTTTCTTTGATATCTTTTCGATTACTTTTGATTACCAGAAAGAGGAAATTATCCTCAAAGAAAAACAAAGTAGACGATGACCACCCTCGACTGGATTATCCTGGCTTACATCGCCCTGGCCGTGATCAACGGTTTCCGCTCCGGCCTGATTCACATGATCGGCTCGATCATCGGCGTGGTCGTAGGCGTGGCGCTGGCCGGACGATGGTACGATCCGGTCGGTTCGTGGCTTGGAGCATTCGTGTTCAGCGATCCGCTGATCGCCCAGGTGGTCGGGTTCAGCGTGCTGATGCTTATTTTCAATCGATTGTTCGGTTTGGCGTTTGTGCTGTTGAATAAAGTTATTCGAATAATCAACATCATTCCCGGAGTTTCCGGGCTGAATCGCTTAGCCGGAGCCGGACTCGGATTTGTTGAGGCGGTGCTAATTGCCGGCGTGACGCTGTATCTGGCGACCAAGTTCAACGTCAGTCCCGGATGGAGTGAAGCGCTGGAGCAGTCAGTATTGAGGCCGATGCTGGTGGGAATTGCGCAAATTGTGGTTCCATTGTTGCCAAACGCGATCAAGTCGGTGCAGTCGATTTTGTAGCTAATGGTGAAATGCCGATGAATCGGCCAATTACATGAGGTTCATAGATACTCACGCCCACCTGTGCTTCAAGGCGTTCGACAAGGATTGGATGGAGGTCCAGCAGCGGACGATTGCGGCTGACGTAGGCACGATTAACGTCGGCTCGCAAGCCGAGACGTCAGCCAAAGCCGTGCATATTGCCGAAATTTTTCATGGGAAAAAAGTTTGGGCCGCGGTCGGCCAGCATCCGATTCACGCGGTCCGTCACCAGTTTGAACCTGACGTGTTTCGTGATTTAGCGGAGAAAGACGGCGTGGTGGCGATTGGCGAGGTCGGACTTGATTACTTTCGGATGAACAGTCAGTACCATGATCCGAATGAATCAGCGGAACAACGGGACTCCTCGCTGGCTCTCGGAGTGGAAGAAGTCAAAGAAAAACAGGCGCAAATGTTTGAGGAATTCATTTCAATCAGTAAAGACGTGAACAAGCCGCTGATCGTTCATGTGCGTAACGAAGCCGGTTCGTTTGAAGCATACGATGATGTGCTGGCAATATTGAAAAACACTGGCGCTGGCGTCGGCGTAGCGCACTGCTTCGGCGGCGATTGGGAGCACGCGAAACGGTTTTTGGATTTAGGATTTATGATCGGCGTAACCGGCATTGTGACGTTTCCAAAGTCGGATGTACTGGCGGAGGTTGTAAAGAATACGCCACTAGAACGTTTGGTGCTGGAAACTGACAGTCCGTATTTGACCCCGGTGCCGCACCGCGGGAAAAGAAATGAACCGTTGCATACGGAATTTGTGGGACGGAGAGCGGCGGAGTTGAAAGGATTGAGCGCGGAGGAGGTTTTTGCCCAGACCACTGAAAACGCCATTCGGCTTTTCAACCTGAAATAAAAATTCAAGCGCGCGAGTCAAGGTTTGACTCGCGCGCGGTTTGTGCAGGCGCCGCGCTGTGCGGCGTGTGGGGAACGTGCTCGCCCTTCTTACCCCGCTCGGGAAGCGGATATGATGGCCTGTGAGACATCCTCGTCAGCCATCATGTCGAGCTGATCCCAGTCGGTGGCGACGGCGTATTCCCCGACGTCGGGATAACCCTTGAAGACCACCTCGACGAGCTCCTCGAGGTCGACGGCGTCATCAGGCGAGTCTCCTCTCAGGGCATCGAGTCGCTCCCGACAGATTTGCTGATCCGTCGGGGTGAGAAATTCGCACTCCGTGAGAAAGAGTTCGGCGCTTTTCCATGACACCTGCATCTCGCACCTCCGGCTGTGCGTTCGTTACGGACTCCCTAGCGGGAGCGGGTGGCGGCCGAGGCGAGGTCGTTGTTCAGGACCTTCGTTGCCACGTGCCCGGGGAGATCGATCAGGATCGCCGACCTGAGCGTCTCATCGTCCACCCAGGTAGATCCGTGCGCCTTGAGGCGGTCCTTGATCGCACGGCAGTGTTTCCTCGTAATCTGGCCGTCGTTGAACAGCTGCATTGCCCGTGAGCGAATGACGAATGCTTCCGGCATACTCCAACCTCCTGTTGGGTGTTGCGAGCAAATTCGACTCCGGTACAGTGCGGAAAGAGAACTGTTGAGTTATCCTCCCAGTGGTATGCAGGCTTGTTCGCTCGAAAATTCGAGCGAAGCACCGAAGAAAAGGGCAAAACTAACGCTAAGAAAATTGTACTGCGGATGTTGCACCGTAGCAATATGCTATTGAATTGTCAAGCCAAGCTTGGCGGTATCTTCAGTTTTTCCGGGCTTCCTTGGCGTGCTACACTGGATGCATGGATTTACTCATTCTCGGCATCATTTTCGTGGTCGGTATCGTGGTGGCGGTGGCGATGATTAACCGTCGCATGAAGGAGCTGACTAAAGGCGAAGACAGCGCCCCGCTCTTGCTGTTGAACCAGAATTTGCAGGGGATGCAGCAGCGGCTGGACGACACCAGCAAATCGCTGCAGGAACGCCTGGACCGTCACACCCAAACCATGCAGCAGACCATCCAAGCCCAGTTCGGCGAGAGCGCCAAAATCATCGAACGGGTGACTGAGCGCTTGACCAAACTTGACGAGACGAACCGGCAGGTGGTGAATTTTGCAGATCAGCTTCAGCAACTTCAAGACACGCTCAATAATCCAAAGCAGCGCGGCGTGCTGGGTGAGTATTACTTGGAAACCGTGCTGAAAAACGTCCTGCCGCCGGCCGCATATAAGATGCAGTACGCATTCAAGGACGGCGAAATCGTAGACGCTGCGATTTTCGTGAAGGAAAAAATCATTCCAGTTGACGCGAAGTTTAGCTTAGAAAACTATAACCGGATCAGCGCCACGCGCGACAAATCGGAACGCGAAAAAACGGAAAAGCTGTTCAAGCAAGATCTGAAGAACCGGATTGACGAAACTTCGAAATATATCCGGCCGAGCGAAAACACGATGGACTTCGCCTTCATGTTCATTCCGGCTGAGGCGATTTACTACGACCTGCTCGTAAACCAGGTCGGCGCAGCCGGCGTGTCTTCGCGCGACCTGATTGATTACGCCTTCAAGGACAAGCACGTCATCATCGTTTCACCAACCTCGTTCTTCGCGTATTTGCAAACCGTGCTGCAGGGATTGCGGGCGATGCAGATTGAGGAGTCGGCCATCGAGATCCGGAAGAATATCGAGGTGCTGGCGAAACACCTGCAAAGCTACGACGTGTATATGCAAAAGCTCGGGGCGACGCTAGGGACGACCGTCAGCCATTATAATTCGGCATATAAAGAGTTTAAGAAAATCGACAAGGACGTAGTCAAGATTGCCGAGGTTGAAAGCAAGGTCGAGCCGATGACTTTGGAAAAGCCGAGCGGGGAGTAGCCTTTGACTATATTGACAGGAAGGGTTAATATATATTAAGAAGCGACTATGGCAAAGAGAGCACAAGTTAAACGCCAGAAGGGAGCTAATACTGCGGCCCCAGCCGAGGTGGGGAAGATTCAGGTATATGTTCCAGAACGCTTCCGTGAAGGAGGCGCCTATTCGAACATTGCAAATATTAATGTTTCTGATAATGAGGTCGTTATTAATTTTGTTTTTGCTGATCGTCAAGGAGCCTCGGTAGTTAGTAAAGTTATTCTCTCTCATGATCACGCTGAGAACTTTATTCAAACTTTCAAAAAAATATTGTCGAAACACAATAAGAAGATGGCCGCTCGAAAGAAATAATCCTTTATGGGTGAGGTACTTACAATAACTATGCCCTCAACAAAATACCCCGAGTTCACGGCGGGTACCATTAGGGCATCTAATGAACCTGAGCATGTTTACACACTTGGGGCGGCGAGTTACTTTACTTCTGTTTGGGGTGGTGACATTGACGATATTGTTGATCTAGACGACCTCGAACACATCAACAAATCCCGTGAAGCTTATTTAAATGGTGATTTGGTTGATCCTAATGAGGTTTTTGCATACCTTGAGAGTTAATGTCTTACCGGCCGTTTTTTCCTCGTCCATTTGATGACGAGCTGAAGTACTATACTGCTAATGACCAAGGTTTGAGGCGAATGGCATCGGAAGCCATTCGCGTCATTTTAGAGCACCCCCATAGCAGAGCGAGGTTCTTAAAGGGATTTGGTTTTTATCGAAAACATGTTTGTCGTGATAACTACAGAATAATGTACGATATCTATGAACGGCCTATTCAAGCTGTTGTATTTTTGTATTTCCGTCCAAAGAATAAAAAGACTTACCGAAATATCAGTAAGCATACTATTCTTTCTAATTTTCCTTTATCTTAGCCATTTCTTTTTCAGACCCTTGCGCTGGGAGATGATTTCGCGTATTCTGTAGGCGCTAAAATGATAGAAATACCAAAAAAAACGGATGGTCAAGCAGTGGGCGGACAGCCAAAAAGCATGGTCTGGCAGGCCATCGGCTTTGCCTGGGATTTCGGAATCATCGTGGTCGTGCCGCTGGTCGCCCTCGGTGTGCTCGGACGGTTCCTCGATAAGAGGCTCAACACTAGCCCCTGGCTGTTCCTCGGCGGCGCGATCCTGGCCATTATCATTTCAACTATTTTGGTCGTGGTGCGCCTGAACGCCATCATCGCCAAGACGACTAACCGGAAAAAGTAGCATGTCAGAAGTCCACATCTCACTCATCGCGGAAAAGGTTGGCGCTATCGGCTCGTTTCCGATTACCAATACCCTGATCATGTCGTTGCTCAGCACGGCCGTGCTGGTAGTTAGCGCGGTGTTAATTTCCCGTCGTATTAAGGCCGTACCGGCCGGACTTCAGAATGTGGCTGAGGCCTTGATTGACGGTTCTCTCAACATGATGGACACTGTCACCGGCGACCGGAAGCAATCGCTGCAGTTTTTTCCGTTGGTGTTCACGTTTTTTATTTTCATTCTGACTTCGAACTGGCTGGGGTTATTGCCCGGCATCGGGCCGATCGGCCTGGAACAAACCGAACACGGAATTAGGGAGTTTGTGCCGCTTTTTCGCTCGACCAACGCCGATCTGAATGTCACCCTGGCCTTGGCGATTGTGTCAGTAATTGCCACCCAGATTTTCGGCATTATCGCGATTTCGGCGGCCAGGTACGCCAAAAGATTTTTCAACTTCAAGAATCCGATTTTTACATTCGTCGGGCTGATCGAACTGATTTCGGAACTGGCTAAGTTTATCTCGTTTTCCTTCCGGTTGTTCGGCAACGTCTTTGCCGGTGAGGTGCTGCTGGTGGTCATCGCTTTTCTCATTCCGTTGATCGTGCCGTTGCCGTTTATGTTTTTGGAAATTTTCGTCGGTTTGATTCAAGCCTTCATTTTCGCCATTCTGACGCTGGTCTTCTTGAAGGTGGCGACCACCAGCGAGGAACATTAAGCGAAAATCGTGTATAATAGAGTGGAGGTTAGAGGTTGGAAGTCGGGGGTTAGAAATTAAAAGTTAGAAGTTGGTAAGTTTAGAAGTATGAAC
>JACQKH010000020.1 GCA_016204585.1 Candidatus Kerfeldbacteria bacterium | reverse complement strand
CTTGCGGCACGGGCGCTCCCGGCCAAAACGGCGCTTGGCAGGAAGTCGCGGCTAACGTCCTGGCCCCCACTAACACCGCCGCGGCCATTCTGGTTAACTCCGCAACCTCGACCATCACGGTTCTGCACTCGGACACCATCAACGCGTCCACCACGGTGGCTACGACCTTCAACTTAAACAGCGAAAACTTCACTGATCTTACTGGCACCGGCCTGCAGAACACCGCCGGGGTCTTGAACGTTAACTACACCCAAGTCGCTCCAGCCGGCATTAACGGCACCTGGCAGTCCCTCTTTGCCGACACTGCCCTTACGCCCACTAACACGTCAGCAGGCATCTTTGTCAGGGCCAGTTCCACCATTGACGCAACGCTCCGGGTAACAGACGCCTTGTCAGTGGCTGATGCCTCTGTCACGAGATTATCCATTGCCAACACTGGCGCCTTGACAGCCACCTCTTCGGTTACCACGGCCAACTGGCTGACCGCCTCCACCTCTTCCTTAACCACTGGAGATGTCATCAAGCTGGTGGTCAACTCATCAAATCTTACGGGCAATATCTTCAATGTCCTGACAGATGGCGGCACAGCCATCTTCCAGATGCCGGATCTGGCCACAGCCACCACGACCTTAAACACCGGGATTAAAATTAATGGTTCGAGGCTAGTTGTCAATGCCAATGAGAATCGGGTGGGGATTGGCACGGATACACCGAGTTCGACATTAGACATCTTCGGGCCGGGCGCTGGCTCGTTTACAACCACATTTCCCGCGGCCTCACTTGCCCACATCTCAAACCCAAACGACACCCACTACTCCTTGGTTTTCAGCAATGCCAGTCAAGGCGTAGCCGGTCATAACGCGATTTGGGTGAAAGGTAATGGGGCCGTTACTTCAGGCGCTTTGGTCTTTACCTCATCAAACAATCTCTATAGTTTGTCCATTACTCCTGGTGGAGCAATTCGAACCGGCACATCTCCTGTGACTGCCTCTCTGGCTTCTTTAACCGTAACCGCTACTTCCACGGACGCCTCGGCCAGGTCATTGGTCGTCCAGGCTCGCGCCTCGCAAGTTTCCAATCTTTTGGATTTTGAAAACAGTTCCAGCGCTTTCCTCTCCGGCTTCACGGCCGCGGGGGGGCTGCTGATGAATATTGCGTCGGCGACCGCTCTGACTTTGCAAAACGGTTCCGGATCGAATGTTTTTGTGGTACCCACCAACTCGGCTACAGCGACCACCACTCTTAACACTGGAATCAACATTGACGCCAATACTCTGGTCGTGAATGCCAATGAGAACCGGGTAGGGGTAGGCACAGATTCTCCCACCACGACCCTGGGAGTGGTGGGCGCTACAAGATTAAACGGCAACGTGGTAGTCACTGGCACCTTGACGGTTAATAATTTCACGAACAACTGCAACGGATCGGCTAGCGGCGGAGCGCTTTCCACCAATGCCAGTGGGGATTTGGTTTGTACTGACGATGATACTGCAGCTGGAGGAGGCGTTGGCTCTCCCGGCGCCTGGCAGTCGATCTTCGCCGACACGGCCCTTACGCCCACCAACACCAGCGCGGGCATCTTTGTCCGGGCGTCCTCCACCATAGACAGCACCTTGCGCATTAACAACAACCTTTCCGTCATCAAAGCAAGCGACAACGCGTTTTTGGTGAACACCGGGGTAGGCGACGACGCCACCACCACGGTCACGGGGTACTTTCGGGTGGCGTCATCAACAGCCAGCATAGACACCCCCGTTGTCTGGGCAGACGGAGCAACCGGCAGAGTGGGGATTAATACTTCCGCTCCCACCACCACGCTTGGCGTGGTGGGGGCAACTCGCCTAGTCGGCACCCTGTTTGCTTCAGGCCAAGTCACCTTGGACAACCTGGCTGGCGCAACCACCCGCTGCGTGGAAGCCACCAGCGCGGGGTTGCTGCAGACAGCCGCAGGTGCTTGCGGCGGAGGCTCGGGCGGTTCTCCCGGCGCTTGGCAGAGCATCTTTGCCGACACTAGCCTAACTCCCACCAACACTTCAGCGGGCATCTTTGTGCGGGCCTCCTCGACCTTTGACTCCACTTTGCGAGTTAATTCCACTACGACCATAGGCACTAATACTTTGGTGGTGAATACCAACGAAGGCCGGGTGGGCGTAGGGACGGCTTCTCCCACCACGACCTTTGCCGTAGTGGGGACCTCCCGGTTCAACGGGGCAGTTACCGTGGCCGGGGTCCTGACCGTTGACAGCTGTATCGGCTGCGGCGTGGCCACGGTAACCCCGGAAGTGTTCACGGCAGACGGCACATGGAACAGGCCCTCGACCCTGATTCAATTCGCGCAGGTGATTGTGACGGGATCGGGTGGCGGCGGCGGAGCGGCAGATACTGACGGCTCGACTGCGGAAGACGCCGCCGGAGGCGGAGGAGCAGGCGCCACGACGATTGAAATGCTCACTGCGGCGGAACTTGGCGCTTCTCAAGTGGTAACAGTTGGCATTGCCGGAATTGGAGATACAGATGTCGCGACTGGTGGCGGCACTGGTGGTAATGGCAATACTTCTTCATTCGGCTCGCTTCTTTCTGCCCTAGGCGGCAGTGGCGGGGTTGGAGATGCTGATGTGGACAGTAATGCCGGCGAGTCATGGGCAGGAGGCGCAGGGGGAGCGGCAGGGACTACTGGTGACGTTAACTTAACCGGGGGCAGCGGCGGTAGCGGGGTTTCAGTTGCTGAAGAGTCAGTAGGAGGGTCTGGTGGGGCAAGTTATTGGGGTGGTGGTGGCAGGGGAGGTGTTGTTGCCTTTGGTGATGGAGCGGCTAATGGCACCGTGGGGGTTGCGTACGGTTCTGGCGGAGGCGGAGGAGCGAATGAAGACAGCACCACTAATGCTAACGGCGGAGACGGTGCGGCAGGAGTTGTCGTGATCTTTTCGTACGTGGCAGGCGGCGGCGACCTCGCGGAGTGGTATGAGACCAAAGGCGGCGTCGAGCCGGGGGATGTGGTGGCAATCAGCCGGGACTTTTTGGAATACGAATCCTTTGCGCTTGGTCTTCAGAAAACTTCAATTTTGGAGAGAGCGGTTCCCGGATCGAGCGTGGTTGGCGTTGTTTCCGCGATGCCGTTTGAGATTATGGGCGGCGATCTTCTGGGTGCGAGCAAAGATGCTAGGCCCATTGCTCTGGCCGGCAGAGTACCAGTCAAGGTTTCGGAGGAAAGCGGGAAGATTAAAGCGGGTGACCACCTTACTATTTCTTCCATTCCTGGGGTCGCAATGCGCGCAACCAAGGCAGGCATGACAATCGGCCGAGCCCTTGAGGACTCGGATTGCGAGGAAGGAAAGGCGTGCAAGGTGCTGGTTTTGGTGAATACTTCGTATTCATCTGGCGTCTTGCTGAAAACGGCCATGAAGGCAGACGGTATTGAGCTTGATACAATCCCCGGAGACCTTGACGTCGGGCGCGTCATTCTGGCGCAGATGATTCGGGAGAAACAAAACATCTCGGCTTCTTCCACGCTTTCGGAAATTTTCACTGACCGCGTCATAGCCGGGCTTGAGGTAATTGCGCCGCGGGTTTTAACAGACCAGTTGGTGGTGAATTCAATTGAAGCAGTAGATAAAGACATTACACTGAATCTGACTGGAGACGGCAGGTTTATCATCAACGGTTTTACGGCGACTTCCACAGCGGAAGCGGCGTCCAGCACTCCAGCGATTACTTTTGACAGTTTCGGCAACGCGTTCTTTGCTGGGGAAGTCCGGGCCGGCAAATTTACGCTGGGCAATGATCCGGCCTTTGATCTGATCGCTTCTCAAATTACAGATTTGTCCGGTGCGGTCAAGGGCCTGTCTGATAAGGCAAACAGCGAGTTTTTAAATCTGACGGTTGTAGGAGGTTTGGATGTTCAAGGAGCCCTGACGGCGGGCAGTGAGGCCGAATTTCAAAAAACAGTGAGCTTTTTAAGCGAAGCGGAGTTTGGCGGATATTTGTACATAAGGGATGAAAATAAAAATGCTGTCGCGTTCTTCGATAATCTGGGCAACGCGGATTTTGCCGGCCAAGTGAAAGCGGCCAGAGTCGTGGCCGAGGAATACGGCGGTCCCGTTTGGGATGAGCTCAAATTGACCCTGGCCGAACTGGCTTCATCTACGGCTGTTTTGCAAACGTCGGTTGCGGATTTGGACGCGCGGGTTACGACTCTGGAAGAAAAAACCGTCAGTAGTTTGACAGAGCTCGACCTAACTGGCGGATTGATCGTGAACAATGTCACGGTTCTGAATGGAGGATTGAGAGTGGATAGCTTATTCTCAATCGGCGGCCTTTTGACCTTGCTTTCCGACGCGGAATTTATCGGTCGGCCATACTTCAACGCGGACACGGCCGGATTCGCGGTCGTGAAGGCGGGAAGCCGCACCGCGCAAGTGGTCTTTGATCAAGAATATTTGGAACAGCCAATCGTCAGTCTGACAATTTCCATGGAGTCAGCTTCGTCAACCGAACTAGCGCTTGACTTGGGGCAGTCGCCAGAAGCGCAATTCATCTTTGACAACGATATTAGGTATGTGGTTACCCAGAAATCAGCCAAGGGTTTTCTCATCTTCCTCAATAATCCCGCGCCGCAGGATATTCGCTTCAGCTGGGTAGCGTTGGCCGTGAAATCTCCCAAGATTTTTGAATCAACTTTGGTCAGCGTGCCTGAGCAAAGCCCGAGCGCTGAACCGCCAGCGCCCCTGCCTCCGCCAGAGCCAGTCGCTCCAGAAGAAACTGTACCCGGGGAGACAGCGTCACCCGAAGTCACAACACCCCTGGAACCAGCTCCTCCTGATGCCGCACTTCCCGCGCCGGCAGAAGAGCCGGTGGCCCCTCCTTCCCCAGCGGAAAGCATCTCTTCTGAACCAATGCAGGATACAAGCGAGCCGGTCTCGGGCGAACCAGTCTCTTTGACAGATGATTCTCAAATTTTGCCATGAGGAATTGGCTTATGGTATGGTTAGGATATGGAAATAAATTCTCCTCCAAATCGCGAGCCAAAACGAAAGTATCTTTTACCAGCGCTAATTTCGGCTCTGGCAGTCCTGGCGCTTGCGGGAGGGGTTCTGGCCTACTATTTTTATTTTCAGTTAAGCAAGATCGAGGGTGGCCCTAAACAATCCTCGGGAGAGGAAGCAGCGAATTTGGTCAAGGAAGTTTCCCAGCTGATTGTCTTGCCCGCGGATGAAATTCCCACCATTGCCACGGTGGCGGATCCGGAGAAACTCAAGGATCAGCCGTTTTTCCGGAGCGCGAAAAAGGGCGATAAGGTTTTGATTTATACCAATTCGAAAAAAGCCATTCTTTACGACCCGGCGGCTCATAAAATAATTGAAGTCGCCCCCTTGAATATCGGGGAAACATCCGGCGCGGTTACTCCTTAAGCACGGATAGACACGAATATTAGCACTCATCGCTGCGAAGCCGCTCTTTTTGGAGCGGTTGTCTGGTCAGTATCACACTTTTTTGTCATCCTCGGAATCTGGCTCCCAAGGCGGCGGCAGTCCTTCACCGTAGACACCGTGAATTACGAAACTCGATATTGTTCGAGCTTGTGGATTCGACTTCGCTCACCACCATGAGCCTGCCGAATGGTCGAGAACCTTTTATAGCATCTAAGCCAAAATTTTAGCTTCTCCACAAGGTCGAAGAATAAAATTTTGCCGTTTCGTAATTCAAAGTAGACACGGAGCATGCAACACGCAACATGAAGCACGTAACTTGCAACATATAACATAAGTAGTGAGTAAAGTCAGGTGTTGCGTGCTACAAGTTACAAGTTGCGTAAGATTTGCCGACACCAAAAGGGATAAAAATGAGGTTTAAAATGCTGACTCCTCCAAAGGAGGGGTTTTTATGTTATGATGAATTCACCTTTTTATGAGCGCAAAAGAAATAAAAAAAATTTGTTTACTAGTAACCGGCGCTCTCCTGGTCGTTGCTTTTACATTCGCAGCGCAAGCCGCTGATTTTTCTTCCAGCGGCTTTACTGTCAAGGACCCCGTGATTACCGCAGGCCTGTTGACCGCCAGTTCCACGAATTTCGGGCTGGGCCAGTCGCTGACGCAGACCGCGATCGGCAAATCAACTTCCACCAGCTATCAATTATGGAGCGGGTTTCAGTATTATTTTAAAGTCAACGCTCACACGCTGACCGCCGCGGCCGGGGACGGACAGGCATCGTTATCCTGGACCGTGCCGGTAACTTTTTTAGGGGCGTCGGTCGGCGGTTACGAAGTCGGCACCGGCACCGTGTCCGGGTCGTACACGTTTGAGAGCGTCGGTAACGTGACGAGTTACACTAAATCTGGACTGTCGAACGGTACGGCTTATTACTTTATCATCAAAGCAAAGACCGCGGCCGGCACGTTTTTGGTGTTTTCCAACGAAGCAACTGCCACGCCAACCGGCGCCGCTGCGTCGCCCGCACCGCCCGGCACCTCGGGGCCGACCGTGCAGCAAGGTAAACTGGTCGTCAGCGGCTTAACCTCGCCGCAGGCCAATGTCGTCTTGCTAAAAGACGGCGCGATCGCCGTAACCGGCACGGCGGATAATAGCGGGGCATTTAGTTTGACTTTAACCGGCGTAACGAGTGGAACGCACAATTTTAACGTGTATGCGAACGACAGAAGCGGGGTTAAAACCGCGAGTTTCAATTTTTCCCGCAGTTTTTCTACCGGCCTCACCGTTACTGTGGACAACATTTTTTTAGCCCCAACCCTGCGTTTAAGCCATAGTATAATAAGGAAAGGCGACGCTTTGGGCGTAACCGGGTTTACCGTACCTGGCGCGGAAGTAGTGATTTATTTGGCCGGCAGCCAAGTCGGTCGTCCGGTTTCTGACCAAGCGGGCTTTTACAGTTTTTCCCTGGCTACCGTACAGTTGGAATTACGACGTTACGGCGTGCAAAGCCGCGGCATGCGGGGAAGTTTATCCTCCGCGTTTAGCGACACGAAGGAGTTTGAAGTCAGTCGCGACCGGTCAGTTCCAGTGCCAGAAGGTCAGAGCGGGCGATCCGACTTAAACAGCGACGGGCGGGTGGACTTGATTGATTTTTCCATTTTGCTTTACTGGTGGCAGCAAGAGGTTGCGGAAGAAATTGAGGCGGACATCAACAAATCCGGACGGGTGGATTTTACGGACTTTTCCATTATGCTTTACGATTGGACCGGTTGACCAAGTCAACCATACACAAAACGACACTAATATAAAACACGAAATTACACTAAACTATCATGGACACTGAAAGACACGAAAAGTTATTGTACAAAGAACTTTCTTATCAGTTGCAGGGTGCGGCGATGGAGGTTCGCAAGAATTTCGGGCCCGCCCATAAGGAGAGTATTTATCAAAACGCCTTTGCCGAAGAATTAAAATCACGAAGCATCCAGTTTGAACGGGAGAAGGCGATAAAAATTTACTCGCCAAAGACGAAAAAATTTATCGGTTTGTACCGCCCAGATTTCGTTATAGAGGGGAAAATTTTAGTTGAGATAAAATCAGTGGTAAGAAT
>JACQKH010000018.1 GCA_016204585.1 Candidatus Kerfeldbacteria bacterium | reverse complement strand
CTCGTGAGTTGCGTTTTCTGTTTCTGGCAAAACTAGTTTTGGGTACATTTTTTAAGCTTTTTTCAGCCCACTCAATCTTTTGTATACGTTTGGGCAGACAACTTAGCGTTTACATTCACTAACTCATCTCCATGATGGGGAGAGGAGGCATTTCTTAGTGTCTCAAGACGTCGAGCGTAAATACTTTACCAAGCTCAAGGACGCCATTCCGCTTCCTGACCTGATCGAGATCCAGAAGCGGAGTTACGACTGGTTCTTCCGCGAGGGCTTGCGCGAGCTGTTCGAAGAGATTTCGCCGGTCAAAGACTTCATCGGTCGGGATTTAGAGCTGTACTTCCTCGGTTACTACCTAGACGAACCGAAATTCGACGAGGTCACGGCCAAGGCGCGGAACGTCACTTACGAGGCGCCGCTGCGTGTGGCAACTAGACTGGTCAACAAGAAGACCGGCGAGATCAAGGAGCAGGAAATCTACCTGGGTGAGTTTCCGCTGATGACTGAGCGCGGAACTTTCGTGGTCAACGGGATTGAACGCGTGGTAGTCAGTCAACTCATCCGCTCGGCCGGCGTCTTTTTCACGGCCGAAATGAACCGCGGCCGTCTGTGGTACGGCGCCAAGATAATTCCGAACCGCGGCGCCTGGCTTGAACTGGAGACCGACGCCAACAACGTCATCTCCGTGAAAATTGACCGGAAGCGTAAGGTGCCGATTACCGCCCTCCTGCGCGCCTTCGGTTTTGGCATTGACGACGAACTTCGCCGATTGTTCCAGGATGTCGACAATCACCCGACCAATCGTTACATTGACGCGACCATTGCCAAGGATCCGTCGAAGAACGAAGCCGACGGCTTGCTCGAGGTTTACAAGCGCATCCGGCCCGGCGATCTGGCCACGGTTGACAACGCCCGGGAGCTCGTCCACAAAATGTTCTTCTCTTTCGACCGTTACGATTTTTCGCGAGTGGGACGGTACAAGCTTAATATCAGGTTTGGGCTCAATCTCCCGAACGACAAAGAGCATCGCGTGCTGCAGAAAGATGACGTCACCGCCATCGTTCGCGAGATCATCCACCTGAACAATTCCCAGAAAGAGCCGGACGATATTGACCACCTCGGCAATCGGCGCGTGCGGGCGATTGGCGAACTGGTGCAGAACAAGTTTCGCGTCGGTCTGGCCCGGATGGAACGGATTATCAAGGATCGGATGTCGACGCTCGACATCAATACCCTGACCCCGAACCAGCTGATTAACGCTCGGCCGGTGATCGGTTCGGTCAAGGAGTTTTTCATGAGTTCGCAACTATCCCAGTTCATGGATCAGACCAATCCGTTGGCCGAGCTCGAGCACAAACGCCGGTTGTCCGCGATGGGCCCCGGCGGCCTGTCGCGCGAGCGGGCCGGTTTCGACGTGCGGGACGTGCATCGCACTCACTACGGCCGGATTTGTCCGATCGCCACGCCCGAAGGCCCGAACATCGGTCTGGTCGGGCACTTGGCCTGCTACGCGCGGGTTAACGACTACGGCTTTATTGAGACTCCTTTCCGGGTGGTGGTTCATGATCCGCAGAATACGCCGGCCAATACTGAAGGCGAGGCGCTCCGCCAGGATGTTAAAGATAAAAATAACGAAGTGATCGGTCGGACCGGCGAGAAAATTACTAAGGACCTGGCGAAAAAACTGCAGCATAACGGACCGGCCACGGTCCCGGTCAAACCGCGCGTGACGAAAGAGGTCGTCTATCTCGACGCCTTTTCCGAAGAACGCGGAACGACCACGGTCGCCACCACGCCGATTGATGAGGCCGGGTTTTTTCTTCAGGAACACGTGGAGGGTCGCGCCCACGGCGAACCGGCGGTCGTGCCGGCCACGCAGGTTGACTACATGGACGTTTCGCCGAAACAGATTGTTTCAGTGTCCACCTCGTTGATCCCGTTCTTGGAGCACGACGATGCGGTGCGGGCGCTGATGGGCACGAATATGCAGCGACAAGCGGTGTCGGTAATCAAGCCGGAAGCGCCAATTGTCGGCACCGGCGTGGAAGGCCGGGCGGCTCGCGATTCTGGCCAACTGGTGCTGGCGGATAAAGCCGGGCAGGTGATTAAGGTGCAGGCTAACGAGGTCCACCTGTTGGAGGAGGACGGTAACATTCGAACTTACCACCTCCGAAAGTTTTTCCGGTCGAACGCTTCAACCTGCATTAACCACAAACCAACCGTCAACCGCGGAGACCGAGTCAAGAAGGGGGATATCCTGGCTGACGGGCCGGCCACTGACCAAGGCGAACTAGCCCTCGGCCAGAACGTGCTGGTGGCTTTCATGCCATGGGAAGGCGGCAACTACGAGGACGCGATTTTGATTAGCGAGCGACTTGTTCAGGATGACCGCTACACTTCAATCCACATTGAGGATTACACCATTGACGTCCGCGACACCAAGCTTGGACCGGAAATCGTGACGCGGGACATACCGAATGTGTCCGAGGAAAAACTGAAGGATCTTGACGAAGAAGGCGTCGTGCGGATTGGCGCCTCGGTCACCTCCGGCGATATCTTAGTCGGCAAAATTACGCCCAAGGGAGAAACCGAGCTGTCGGCCGAGGAGAAACTGCTGCGGGCCATCTTCGGCGAGCAGGCCAAGGACGTCAAAGATTCCTCGCTCTACCTGGAACACGGAGAACACGGGAAGGTCGTGGGCATCAAA
The DNA here is from genome assembly GCA_016204585.1 of Candidatus Kerfeldbacteria bacterium. Taxonomy (GTDB): domain Bacteria; phylum Patescibacteriota; class Patescibacteriia; order SBBC01; family SBBC01; genus JACQKH01. The sequence continues at coordinate 1,018 of JACQKH010000018.1, read as the reverse complement.
ATTTTCTCCCGCGACAAGGGCGACAAACTGCCGAGCGGCGTGATCAAGCAAATCCAGGTGTCGGTGGCGCAACTGCGGAAGATCCAGGTCGGCGACAAAATGGCCGGTCGGCATGGCAATAAAGGAGTGATTTCGCGAATCGTGGCGGTCGAAGACCTGCCGTACTTGGCCGATGGACGATCGGTTGACATCATCCTCAACCCGCTCGGCGTGGCTTCGCGGATGAACATCGGGCAGATTTTGGAAACGCATCTCGGCCTGGCCGCCGGCGCCCTCGGTTACCACGTGGCCACGCCGGCGCTCAACGGCGTTGACGAGCATGTCATCCGAGCCGAATTGAAGAAAGCGGGATTCCCCGAGGATGGAAAGCTGACCGTCTACGACGGCCGCAGCGGACAGCCGTTCGAACAGAAGGTGACGGTCGGCGTTATCTACATGATGAAACTCAACCATTTGGTGGAGGACAAAATACACCAGCGTTCGATCGGTCCCTACTCGCTGGTTACGCAACAGCCGCTGGGCGGAAAAGCCCAGTTCGGCGGACAGCGTTTCGGCGAGATGGAGGTCTGGGCACTCGAGGCCTACGGTGCGGCCCACCTGCTTCAGGAGATGTTGACGATTAAGTCCGACGATGTGCCTGGGCGCTCAAAGGCCTATGAGGCCGTAATTAAAGGCGAGCCGATTCGCCGGTTGAACGTGCCGGAGTCGTTTAACGTCCTGGTCCGCGAACTCAAAGGACTTGGCTTAAACGTCGAGCTGATCGGCGCCAGGCCGGAAGGAGAAGTTGCTGACGCCAGGCCGGAGAAACGCCAGAAACCGACTGCCATAGCCCTGAGCATCAGTCCCACCAAGAAGAAAGTTCTAAAAGAGAAGGTCGAAGGATAAAGGTAATGTTTCAAGACGAACGTCCATCGTACGATTTCAAGGCCATCCGTCTCAAGCTGGCATCGCCGGATGAAATTTTAAGTTGGTCGCACGGTGAGGTGACTAAGCCGGAAACGATCAACTACCGCACCTG
>JACQKH010000004.1 GCA_016204585.1 Candidatus Kerfeldbacteria bacterium | reverse complement strand
AGTTTTCCACAAGACAATTCCCGCCACTCCCCGCATACGCCGGGACACCCCCTGGATGCCAATTGCGGCGCCGGCGGCGAGGAAGAGAACCATGATTACTGGAGTAAGGAGTTTCGGGGTGTGGTCATAAAGAAAGTTACAGGTCCCTAGATTTGAACACTGTAGGCTTTATGAAGAAATTCACTATTTTCCGGAGTTGAACTTAAGTAGTTTTTGCCAATCGATAACCCCATCGACACAGTAATCTTTCCCAAATTCAAGGGTGAACTTATTAATAATTTTAGAGTACGAGACCGTAAATTCTTCATTCTTCTCTTTAGCGTGGCGCCCTAGCGGTTCAATGATATCTACATACAAATTTGCATCTCCGGAAATGAATTCCCAGAATTGTTGACCGCAATATTTAAGATAGTCACCTTGGTCGGGATTACCCATCTTTCCATAACAACATCCGTTGATTGCTACGATTTTCATTCCTCTTGTATTGGTTTGTAAAATCCTTTTTGCTTGTTTAAAATTGTCAACCATTTTCTTAATTTGACTACTATTACCCCAGTTCGGTCCAGATTTAATGTTAACAATAAATCTCGTTTCGCCCTTAACAAATTCCAAGTCTATGCCTTCGGCTGAAGACTTTTGACCACCATAAACCTTGCCGTTGATAAAAATGGCGAGTTCCTCAAGAAAACTTCCGAAAAGGGTTTCCTCTTGAGAAGATAGGTGGGCATCAAGAATTGTTTTTACTAAATCTTGAGCTGTTAAAATATTCTTGGCCTTAAATAAATACGGATTTTTCCGTAAAAGAATATCTTTAAGAGCTAAGTTCGCAAGGCTGTTTAATCTGCTAGCGTGAAAGCTCCCGATGTTGCTTTCAACGTACGTAAATATGTCTGACCTGAGTGATTTGTTCATAAACCTGATTATCAACCAATTTGTCGTCTAGCCTATTAACATCGCGAAGAGCCGCCCGATAGTATTCTTCGAGAATTTCAATGCCGATTGAATTTCTGCCCATTCGGCTCGCTACACGCGTTGTGGTTCCAGAACCTAGGAATGGATCAAGAACCCAGCCGCCTGTCTTGGTGAAGAGTTTAATAAACCATTCCGGCAGCGCTTCAGGAAAGACCGCACTGTGATTTTTATTATTTGTTTCCGTCGCCATATGCAGCACATTGGTTGGGTATGCCTTTGAACGTGATAACCAATTAGCGACTTTTTTTCCAAATCCACTTTTCACTTTTGATTCATCTCTCCCTAAGTCAATCAGGCTTAGATTTTTCAATCTCGTCTGTGCCCAATCACCCATTGGGACCATCACGGCTTCTTGGTTCATGAAAAAACTTTTTGTTTTGTTAAACTGGAGTAGACGTTCCCAGGAATCTCTAAATCTGTTCGGCCATTTGCCTGGATATGAATTTTTTTTATGCCAAATAAATTCTTCCGTCCATAGCCACCCCTGCTTTCTTAAGGCAAGTATAAGTTCCAAAACATACGTGCTTCGTTCACCGTTAACTACTTTTTCTTTTATGTTTAAGATGAATGTTCCCGAAGGTTTAAGAACTCGTAAAAACTGTTGGCTTCTAGGTAGAAACCACTCAACGTATTTCTCTGGATTAATCCCACCATAAGTTTTGACGCGACTGTCAGCATATGGAGGCGAGGTAATAATCAAATCTACGGAATTGTCTTTTACCTCCGTAAGCCTGTCGAGACAGTCCCCCTTGAGAATATTTGTTATGACGGCCATGTTGATATCTTACCCGAAGAAAAACCGAATGTCAAATTACCCCTATTTTAACGAAATCTATTCTGAATAATATGGTGGATGTGGAAAAAAATCAAAAAGACAAACCCAACTAAACGCTGATACGGTTGTCCTTGCTTTCCGCAAGCTACGCAGCGCCGAACCGCTGGGCTAAAACCGCTTTAATCACCTCCCGATCGTCCCACGCTACTTTCTTGCCGCCAGCCACCACGATCGCCTGCTCGCTGCCCTTGCCCGTCACCAGAACGATGTCGCCGGACCTGGCAAGTTCAACGGCCTTTGTTATGGCGCTGCGCCGATCGTAGATACGAAAAACATTGTCGTCCAACTTCTTGCCGCCAATTTGCAAGACGCCCTGTAAAACATCGTCCATGATCTGGAACGGATCCTCGTCGTAAGGATCTTCGTTGGTCACAATCACGACGTCGGCGCGCTCGCCGGCGATCCGCCCCAAGACCGGTCGCTTCGCTTTATCGCGTCCGCCGCCGGTGGCGCCGAGAACGTGAATAATTTGGCGGTGCGGCAATTGTTCAACCACGGCGTACAATTCATCCATCGCCTTTTGGTGAAAGGCGTAGTCCACGATGACCGTTACTCCGCCGTCTTCCAAAAACTCTAACCGTCCGGGCAAACCCTGAACCGCGGCCAGCCCCTCAGCAATGTCGGTTAAAGGCAGGCCGATGGCGCAAGCCACGGCCGCCGCGGCCAACGAATTCTCCACGTTTATTCGACCGAGAAGATGAGTAATGACTTTTTGCGCACCGTCTCCATACTCGAGAACAAATGATGAACCGGTTCGACCAAGTTCGATGTGGCTGGCTAGCACCGGCTCGGCGTTCTCCTGGCGTTTCCGCTTCAGGGAAAACGTCAGGTAACGGTCAGCGGCGTGCCGCAAGAATGCGGATGCGTTCGGGTCGTCAGCATTTACGATGATTGTTTTCGGCACGTTCGATTTCCGCGCCGACAACGTCAGGCCATGAAACAATTTCTCCTTCGCTTTCCGGTAGGCCTCGAACGAACCGTGAGATTCGATATGTTCGGGCGTCAGGTTGGTGAGCACGGCCAGGTCGTAGTCAATGCCGCGGTGGCGGTTCTGCGCCAGACCCTCGCTGGTCGTTTCCACCACCGCATATTTGCATCTGGCCGCGCGGGCCCGACTCAAAAAGTGCTGCAGCTGGAAACGGCCAAGCATGGTCATTTTTGTGTCATTTACCCAAGTGCGGTCGCGGATTACGAACTGGGCGGTGGTGGCCGCGGCCGATGGTATCCCGGCGCGTTCAAGAATCGCCTGTAACAAAAGACTGACCGTCGTTTTTCCCGAAGTACCGGTGACGCCAATGACAATCAGATCGCGCCCTGGGTGCCGGTATACGAAACTGGCAAGCTCTGAAACCAAACCGTGGTACACGCCGAACCACCGTTTTGGCACAAACCGGCGAATCGCCTGACGCATATTCCGTACAGCGCTTACCGACTCAATACTCCAGTCCCGTACGAACGAAACGGGGAAATTGCAGTCTGCGGCATATATTAAATGCTTTCCATGTCTAGGGCGTGCTCAGGGGACGGCTCAACGGTGTAGGTTAGATCGCGATTCTTGATGAGATTATAGGGAACGCCGTGGTGGCTGAACTGCACCTGGCCGGTATGCTTGGCGCGAAAAAACAATCCTTCGACATAGTGGAAGTCGGCGTTTTGCAGGTAACGAATGGCCAGGATGTCGCCGCGCACCTGGTGGACGTTGATGGCCAACGTACTCTTGGTCTGCTTGCGGACTGGTTCCATTATTTCAGATACTTGTCATTACATCGTCGGCAATCAAATTCATTGCCGCCTTCACCGTACCATTAGCGGCCACGCTTTATTGGGCGCGGATGAGCTGACCGTCCGGGTCAAGTTCCACAAAATGACGCGCTTGGCCTTCGCGGTATGCGCTGCACTGATTGGCCGGTTGATCGTCCACCGGCTGTCGCGGGTTGTGCGCCACGTCCGCCACCCAATCGGGAAGCAGGTTGTTGGAAATGCAGGGCCCTTGGGAAAAATCGGTGCCTTGAGATTCAAGCTTTACGTAGATCGCTTTGGCTTCAATCACCGCTGCTTCTCTCGTGACAACCTGTTTCACGGAATTCGTGTTCACGGACTTGGCCGCATTGATCACGGCGCCGGCCGCCGCATTGACGTTCACGCTGACTGAGCCGTATTTTGATTTGCAAGAGATGCCAAGAAGTAGAAGTGAAAAAATAGGAAACACCCACACGCCCCACTTCACGCCTCGCTTTCTCCGTAATTCGTAATTCATAATTCGTAATTCATAATTCTACATTCTACTTCAGATCCACCCCCCGCCGCTCGATTGCCGCCGCTCAACTCGATAAGAGCCCTTTCCCCGATCGTATACTAAGGTGAATTGCCGCTCGTGATCATCTTCGAATTCGGCCGCGCCCTTGAGCTTGGCTTGCTTGAAAAACACCTCGGCCTCGTCTTTCTGCAGATCGTAGTCGAGACGGTTCAATCCGTCCCGTACGTCATCCTGGCCGTAGACGATGTGACCGTGAATGTCGCGACGATGTTCCATAGACATTTTCAGCATAGCAAAAAACTGGGTGCCGCGACCAGTGGATAAGCAAGGCCCGCCCCTTTGTCTTGGAAGCCTTGCCAGTGCCATGAAGGAGGGTAGGAACCTCTGCTGTGCTGGGGCAGGTGCTCTACCAGGCTAAGCTATACGGGCACCAACAATTAGACAAAGGGCGCCACGCTACCCTAACCAGTTTGGTTTAAGACTGTCAAGAAAGCAAAAACACCCTGTTACTGACAGGGTGCTTTTGTAAGCGTAAGTTTTCACTTACATCATACCGGCGGCCTTCGCTACCTCGTCGGCATTGTGGTACGTTCCTTCCGGCACCTTGTCCATGAACATCTTCTTGTGTTCCTCGGGAACGTGGGACATTTGATTACAGGCATTCCAGATGTCCTGCTTGCTCGCCGGGTAGGTCATGTGGGACTTTAGGTGGTCCATCATCTCCTTCATATCGTCCATTTGAATCACCTCCTTTCAAATTATGCGGCCCTTGGTTAAACGATTTAGGTCCATGACGCGAGAATTGCTCCCATCACCGCCAGCGACACCAGGTGGTATCCGGAATCGAGGAAGGTAAGCTTCCAGCCCCGCTGCGCAAAAACGTTAGTCGCGGCGATGGTGGTAAACACGAACCCCAGCCACAACCACAAGCCGGTCACGATTCCGCCGGTGACGGTCGTGGCATTCGCGTAACTCACGAAGTGCACCAGGATATACGACTTCACGAACGCCATAACGACCATTACGCCCATGGCTGGGCCTCGGCCCGTCTTCAAATCCGCCTCCTGTTTCCCGATCAGCCGCATCCACGCGCGGCCGAACACCGGCATCGCGTACCAGACGTATCCGATGATCATCGCCGCCACGGTCGCGACGAGGATTGCCCAATAATTCAAAGTTACTGATGGCATACAATCACCTCCTTCGAATGCTAAACGGTTATGGATATCAGCCAGTATACCCTAATTGACCGGCCTGCCGGAAGTTGCAGTTAACGCTATTTCTCCTTCCAGCTTGTTTTCTCGGGCGTCACGACCTTCGAGCCGCCGCCGGGAATGGTAAGGAACGCCAACTTCTGATCGTACGTGACGACGACGTTATTATTGAGGTGCACCATGTCGCCCGTTGCGTTGTTGAGGTCATTGCCATTGATAAGCTCAAGTTTCCCATTCGGGGCGAAGAATATTGCAGAACTCGTATTGTTCCGGACTTCCATTGCTGGGCTCGCATTCGAGAGCGAGATGACAAGGAGAAAACTGAGGGGATGACCGGAACCGGCAATGTTCGCGTTGTTCTTCATCTTGATCGCGCCTTCGGCAACCAGCGCCTCAGAATTCTCGTTATACGTTGCGACGACGTTGATCGTCGAGTTTGGATCCTCGATCTCGATCTTCCCTTGGACCCAGACGGTTCCCGTCAATGTCAAGATCTTCCCCTTCTTCACCTCGAGATCGCCCTGCACAATGGTTGGACCCAGAGAACGGTCGCCGGTGGAATTGTCAACGATGAAATCCCCGGGCGTGGAAACACCTGCAGCCGCTTGATCGTATAGTGTTCCTCCGGCAACGGGCTTGTAGTAATCGTAGGGAATTTCGTACGGAGTGACTACCGGGTCTGGAAATCCTGGAAAGCACAGCGGGTTCGAACTGCACGGCTGTCCACCAACTCGTGATGCTCCGTCAATGTTTGTGTAGTACGCGCTTCCATCTTGCATGTTCGTCTTCACAATGTCGTGCGCATGAACGTCTTTACCATGGAGCTGCGGATCTTCGGATACATCGATGTTGTTCACTTGCCCAATGGGTCCCGACGAGTACACATCCCCCAAAATCTTCGACTTCTTCGAACCTTGTACCTTACCGGTAATCGTCCCATTTGCGTAAACATTTCCTCGAACCTCTGCTTCCGGGTCCATATCCAGTCCTCCGCCACCGGTCTGGACAGCGCTGTGGATTCCGCCGAACGACGAGGTGACCACCGCCAGCTCAAGCGTGCGGATCGAATTTGTCCCTGGTTCGGTAGCTTTCGAGATGATAATCAGCCGAAAGGGATTGACGGCGTCCGGCTGCGCGTCCACGTTGACGTTCACGCCGTCAACGGTCAGCGACGACGATCCGGGAACGGGATTGCGGATCAAATCATACAGCGTCTGATTCAGTCCCGCCTCCGCCGCGTAATACGTCCTTTCCGAGGCGACTTCGGCGCCGCCCATTTGCAACTCGCCGACTGCCAGGGTACTCACAGTACCGAGAATTGCCAACGAGAACACCGACACCCACATGACCGTCATGATGGCGATTGCTCCGTCTTGGTTTGATGGTGAACCCAGCTCCACGGCTTTACCCAGCACCAAAATCATGGTGCTGGGTTTACAGCCGTGGCCTCGGGGTGGTTGCCCTTCGGGATTACTTCTCCACTTCCTCCACGGGTTAACACCCGTGGCTTCCGTGGGGCTGGGTGAAAAAAATTTCATGCGTTAGAACAACAACTTTCTCGGCACAATGGTTGAAGACAGCTCGACCTGCTGCGGCGAGCTGGCAGAGGTCTTTTCCTGCACAGTCAAGGCGACCGAAACGGAGGTGGCGGTCTTCTGCCAATCCCACTGGCTGATGTTCACCGAATCCGTCGAGAGCGAAGCAAGCGGAGAGCCAACTCCGTCGTCGTATTTTACCGCGCCGCTGTCCAAAAAGTATCTGGTGGTCACGCCGGATTTCGTAACCCGCAGCTCGCTGCCAGCCACCGCCACGTCATCAGCGGTGCGAATGTCTTGCGTTACTCGAGAAATCAGGAGTCGCGCATTGTCTTGAAGTTCCCTCAACCTTCTCGACTTGCCAGCGCTGGTCGTGACGTCAACGGCAAAACTCATAAAAATCAAGGTGGCAATAGTCACAATGCTCATGTACACGAGCAACTCCATTAAAGTAAATCCACGGATATCAGAATGAAACTTCTTCATGGAAGGTTTTTCCAGCCAGTCAGAATTAAAGTCAATGCTACGCTCTTCGCCACACCGCGCTCGTTCCAGCTTACCGTTCCCAAAACCTGCTTGACGTTCGAATCCCCTCCTTGGTTCGTAATTGAAAGCTCTCTGGTAAAGGTCGGATCCGACGTATCCTGTCCGGCTACCAATTTCCAGGAACCGCCGCTGTTCTGAACATGCAGCGGCGAATTTGAACCGACCCCATTCGTAAACTGCGTCCAGCAGCTCGTGTAACCGGACAGCAGCGGACAGGTCTGGGTATCACCGCTAGTTTTCTGGCAGTGTCCCGGGGTGGTGGTGCAATCGCCAGTGCTGCAGCGGCAGGTGAACGCCGTATCCTTAATGTCATTCACGACCTCGAGCGACTGCTTAGCATAGGCGAGTGCCTGTTCCCGAAGCCCGCTCGAATGATCGATGCGCTGCACCGCGAGTACGAGGTTACCGATGCTGGCAAACACAATTCCCGCGATGCTTAAGGCAATAAGCACTTCCACGACGCTAACGCCTCGTTCACTCCTCTTTCTCGACAGGAGTTGTAATTTCATTACTGTGAAATTTTCCCGATCGGGTCAACGGTAATAGTCTTCTTGTTCGAGGCTGAAAATCCAACGTCAACCTGCGCGCTCGCGCTGGTTGTTCCAAAAAGGCGCGTGAACAAAACTGATTCGCTCGGGATGCCGACTGGCAAAATGATCGTGATTCCGCCCTCCAGCATCCGAGTTTCTTTATCGGTTGTTGCTCCTCCCTGATCGACTTCATACAGGAAGTATCTGTTTTGCTCGAATCGCACGCCGTGACTCGAATCGTTCTGCGACGAAATCGCACGGTTCTGTACAAGTCGCAAGTCGCCGACAATTTGCTGGGCCCTGTTGTTCAATTCCAGATTCTGCCGCATCGTGGCATACGACGGAACCGCAATCACGGCTAAGAACCCGATGATGCTGATCACAACCATCAGCTCCACCGCCGTTACCCCGTTCTGCGCCACCGTCGTTTTCATGGGTCAGATTGTTTTCGAAAAACTCCAGATCGGCGTGAGCACCGCAATCGCTACAAAACCGACGGCCAGTCCGATGCACAACAGCAGGACCGGTTCGATGACGGCCGAAAAATTCGTTAAGCTGTTCTGTACGGATTTTTCATAGAAGGCCGCCAGTCGCGTCAACATGTGGTCGAGTTTTCCGGCCTTCTCGCCAACCTCGACCATCCGGCTGGTCAGCGGCGGAAAGAGTTTGGGATGACCTTTGAGGATTTCCGAGAGCGGAATGCCTTTCTGAATGAAGGGGATGCCGGAACGAATGGTGCGCTGGTAATGGCTGTTCGTGGTCACGCCGGCGGCCAGATCGAGCGCTTGATCAATGGACATGCCGCTCTTGAGGAGAGCGCTCAGAGAACGGCTAAACTGGGCCAGGTTGAACTCGCGAACAATGGTGTTGATTCGAGGGAAGGCGAGCACGAACGAGTCCCAGCGCCACTTGCCCCGGCCCGCCCGAGTCGCGCGACGAAACAACACGAGCAAAACGACCACCGCCGGAAGCATGTAGAGTCCGTAGTGCAGCAGGAAGTTGCTCAACCACAGGAGAATCCGTGTGGCCAACGGCAGGGTCACGTCGTACTGATGCAACACGTCGGAAATCCTTGGGATCACGAACACCAACATACTTACCACCATCACCACCAGCGCGGTGAGAATGATCGCCGGATAAATCATCGCCCCGCGGGCCTTCGTTTTCAGGTCGTAATCCTTCTCTTGTTTCTCCAAGAGAAACGATAAAACTTCATCCAGTCGACCGCTCGTCTCGCCGACGCGAACCACGTTCACAAAAAACTCTGGAAAGTACTGGCGGTGCTGCGACAACGCGCTATGGAGAGTCTGACCCTTCTGAATGCGCTGGTAGATATCGAGGAGGGCTTCGCGGAAGGTCCCGTTAGTCGTCTGCTCGGCCGTGGTCTTGACCGCCTGATCGAGAGCAATACCAGATTCCAGCATGGTATACAGGTTGCGGGTGAAAAAAATCTTCTCCTGCGTACTGACGCCCAGGAGCGATCTTTGAAAACGAGAAAACCTCTCTCCCTTCTCCTCTCTGAGGTTGATAATTTGGAAGCCCTCACGCTCCAGCGTCGCAACCGCCGCCCGCGAACTCCGGGCGTCAACCTTGCCCTTGACGTGGGAGTTCGTTAGGTCAAGGGCGGAATAGAAAAACGTTCCCATAAATTTACTTCGTCACGCGTAGGACTTCGTCGAACGTCGTCAGGCCAGTCAAGACTTTCAGAATGCCGTCCTCCACGGTGGTAAGGGTACCGCTATTCACCGCGGTCTGCTGGAGGGAGACCGCTGACGGGTCGGCCACGATTGCTCCGTGCAGCGCTTCCGTCATTTTCAGCACTTCGTAGATGCCGATCCGTCCCAGGTAACCAGTGCCGTTACACTTCGAGCAGCCGCGGCCGCGGGACAATCTGACCCCCCCGAGTGGCAACGTCTCCGGCAACAATCCATTCTTCTGCAGCTTCCGCACCGCGCGCTCGACCGATAAGGCGGTGCGGTATTGCTCCATAATTTTTTCGGAAAGACGAAAACTAACGCTGCATGATGCGCACACCTTCCGCACCAGTCGTTGACCGATGACCACGTTGATGATGCTCGCGGCCATGAACGGCTCGATCCCCATTTCTACCAGACGCTGGAGCGCAAGGAAAGCGTTGTTGGTGTGAAGAGTGGAGAGCACCAGGTGGCCGGTCATGGCCGCATTGATAGCCATGTCCGCGGTTTCCCGATCGCGGATTTCTCCAACCATGATGATATTGGGATCCTGGCGGAGGAGCGAGCGGAGTCCGTTGGCAAAGGTCAAACCGGCGTTGGGATTGACTTGGGTCTGGTTGATGCTCTCGATGCCGTACTCAATCGGATCCTCAATCGTGCAGATATTCACCGTCTCTTTGTTGAGCAGGCGGAGCAAGGTGTACAGCGTCGTCGTTTTACCAGAACCGGTGGGCCCCGTAACCAAGATCATGCCATGCGGCTGCGTAATTTCCCCACGCAGGATCTGCAGGTCATTCCGGTTGAAGCCCAGGCTCTTCAGGGAGAAGCGTTTCTCCGTGGTGTCGAGAAGACGGAGAACTACTTTCGTTCCGTTGAGGGTCGGAATGACGGACACGCGGACTGCCACCTCGCGGTCGTTGAAGGAAAAGCTAAAGCGACCGTCCTGCGGCAGACGGTGTTCGTCAATCTTGAGGTTCGCGAGGAGCTTGATCCGCGCGACCAGCGGCGGCAGGAGCTCAATCGGGAGCTCCACGATTCTCATCAGCAGGCCATCGACCCGGTAGCGAACGATGACCTTCTGGCGTGTCGGCTCGAGGTGGATGTCCGAAGCCTGCTGGGTGAGCGCGCGTTCGACCAGTGTGTCCGCCATGGTGATGATCGGTACGAACTGCGCCATCTTCTCAGCGGAATCGTGGGTCGCCAGCGCATGCTGCGTACTCTCCTTGATGATCCGCGCGAATTCGGTGATGATGTCACTTTGGTACTTCTTCAGCGCGTGCTCGATCTCGTCCGGCGTGGTGAGATAGACTTCCGGCTCCAGGCCAGTCTTGCGACGAATAAACTCAATCGTCTGGACGTTTTCCGGTGCCGTGGTTGCGACCGAAATGACGTTTTTCAATTTTTTGAAAATGACGACGGAGTGCGCTTCCGCGACCTCTTTGGGGATGAGGTTTATGACGTACGGGGAAATGACCCGCTTGCGCAGGGTCACCACTGGGACGCTGTAATGTGCGGAGAGGGCCTGGAGAACTTTGTCGCGCTGCAGATCGGGCGTCTCGAGCAGAATATGCGTGATGTGGCGATCCTCGTGTTTGGCGCGGCGAAGGGCCTCGGAGAATTGTTCCCACGACAAGGAGTTCTCTTTCTTCAAAACCTTCCAGAGCTGATTGGTGTCGGAAGAGAGGAGTCGAATCATATTTTGTTCTCGGAAGAAAAAATCTTCAAGATACGACTAACAATACGAGAATTCATGAAGAAAACAAACTTCAGTTACCCACACGATTTCCCCATAACATACCCACAGGTTGTTCACATATCCAAACATAAAGCAGATAACTCGGTCAAGAGTCTTGACCCTACCTGATTCTAAAAATTAGATCCGTGCTCCACGCTCTCGATTTTTTAGGTAAATCCGTGCAGAAAATCATCGATCTGCTTCTGCGCCTCATCAACGGAATCATACGCGCGCACGGTGACGCTGGGATTACCGACCACCATCGCCGACAGTCCGCGGTCATCGCTTTTGCGGCATAGGACCAGAATTTTCTTCCCCCAGCTTTCGGCCTTGGCAATTTCGTAGCCGACGCCCAGCGACGGTGTGGAAACCTCGGCCACCATTACGTCCACGCTCTGCAGCCATCGCAAGTCTCGCGCGTAGATGCGGCGTTCCGACGTTTCGGTCTCACCGCTTGCAACATGCTCGGTCAACACCTCACCGAACTTCCGCAGATGCCTGATGAGCACACGGTAGATCCGACGGTTCCCTTTCGCACCGCGAATGGATCCGGCAAAATAGATTTTCATAGCAGTGAACTCACGACGATGATGACGCCGCAACGTTCGTCCGGGCGCGCACCGATTTCCAAAAGAAGTAGCCGACGATGATGAAGGTCGCGATTGGCGAAAACCACGACGGGATGTGGCCGCCGAAGCTATCGAACAGCATGATCAATCCCAGCACGAGGATCGAGTACATCGCGCCGTTCTTGAGGTACGGATAGCGCTTGATGCGGTCGATGTTGCTGATGGTCACTTTCCGGACGATAAACGCGCCCAGGCCATTCCCGAGAAGAATGAGCGGAACGGAAAGGGTAAAGGCGAAGGCGCCGAGCACGCCATCAACGGAGAAGGTGGCATCAATGACTTCAAGATAGAAGACTTTACTCACGTCCGATAGCCCACCGCCGATCAGCCGCTGTTCGGCCGCTTCGGCGTTCTGCTTGAAGCCATGGGTGATGAAGAAGGCGGTCGATCCGATAACGGAAGAAAAGGCCATCAACGGGTCAAGCCGCTGGGCAAACCAGACGATAACCGTCAGCAACACCGCCACCACGGCGTAAAACCACAGTCCCTGCGCGAAGAAAAACCGCTCACCGCGCAAACCGAAGTTCTTCGGTTCCAAAAACAGCCAATGAAAAAACAAAAACACTAAAAATGTGCCGGCCCCAATCAACAACACCGGCGCTGACCGCTCAACTGCCGCGACGACGCTTGGATCACTGCTGAAGGTGGCGGTCAAGGAGCCGAGAAAACCGAGTGGCGGAACGGCTAGCCAGACAATGGCCCACGGCAGAATCCCTCGCAGTGCAAAGACGGCGATCAAGAACCCCCAGCGCAGGAACCACCGCCGTGCGCGTTCGCCCATGGTCGCCAGCACCTCGGCATTAATGACGGCGTTGTCGATGCTGCTAATAGTCTCGAAGAGCAACAAACCAGCGACCGTCAACGCGAGCGTGAGCATATCCATACGTAAATACTGTAGCACATGAACGAGGCGCGAAAAAAATCCCCGCGGCTGTCGTACAGACAACCACGGGGGTACTAAGGACTGCGCACAGTGGTGCGATGATATCGGTTCAAGGTGAAGTCACCATGCGCAGGTGATGCGTTCGTGCCGCTGGTGAAGCTAGCGGCGGGTGGCGGTGGCCGGCGCGAGGTCGGCCGGGCGCCTCGTGGCCGAGTCGGCCGCGAACCGGATCTTCGGCTCGCGCGCGTTGTCCCCCGTGAAGAGAACGACCTGCTTGCTGTTGCGGCCGATGAAGTTCACGGACGCGTTGTCGGGAAACACGATGAGCGCCGTGTCCGTGCCGGAAGCCACGATGCGCGGCTTGCCCTTGAGGATGGTGAACCCCGCGTACCCGTCCACCAGGACGAGGGAGGCGTTCTCGTCGCCCCTGTCCTCCGGCGTCCGTTCGAGCCAGACCACCGGCTCCTTCGAGCCGGGCTTGCTCGCCGCGAGCTGCGGAATGCAGTCCTCGATGGTACCGCCGTTCGCGACCGGCGCGATCTCGCCCGAGGCGAGACGAACCGTGAAGTTCGGCGTCAGCCGCTCCGAGATCCCGAGGGGAATCCCCTCGTGCTCGCCGCTGTCGACGCCCGTCTTGATACCGAGGATGACCTGGATGGGGGCATCGGCGAGCGGCAAGCGATACGTTTTCATCAGACACACTCCTTGCGTCTTCTCCCTACTTCGACGGAACGGCATCAATGCCACCTAAAGGACACGTCCGTGCCCTCAGGCCTTCCGTATGCGGGGAGCGCTACCCACCGATCTTGTGTGAGCAGCGCCAGAACCCCGAACGCACGGAGCAGAAATCAGGGCCGTGGCACTGCTCACACTGTCCTTAAACAGCACGAAAATGCATGGAAGGTACAGCTTAACACACGCAACGCGAAGTGCGCTGTGCTATTGGAGCAGAAATGATAGCGCAGGCGATTAAACCTGTCAACCCCGTTAGAGGGCCGCTTGAAAAAACGCAATGCAAGGACCTTGCGTCGGAACAGATTAGACGAGCTGTTCGACTAACCCGGCTCTACGCCTCGATGCTAGGCCACCACCTTGAACAGCTTGTCCTTCTCTTTCACCGGCTGATCCATTTTGATCGCCACCTCGGTTCCCCGCTTCGCTTTCTCCACATTCTGGTGCTCGACCTGCATGGAGTTGACCGGCTGCTGGAAGTCGTTTTTGCCGATGACGTGAATGGTGTCACCCACTTTCAAAGTGCCGTTGGTGAGCTTGACCACAGCCACGCCGATACGGTCGTAAAAGTGGATAACTTGGCCAATTTGTTCTTCGGGCATAAAGTGCCGTTTAATTATTCGCACCTCCATCCTGAACGATTTTTCATTTTGATGCAAATCTACGACGTCACCTCGGCGTCGTGCGGCAGACTCTCTTTCCAGCCGGCTTCCGTAATCTGGATAAACTCGGCTTTTTCGTGAAGCTCGTCAATGGTGCGCGATCCGCAGTAACTCATGCCTGAACGAAGCCCGCCGACGAGCTGGTGAATGATGTCGCGCGCCGAGCCGCGGTACGGTACTACCGACTCCACGCCTTCCGGCACCATTTCATTGAATGTGGTATCGTCGGTTTGCCGCTGCTCGCGGATCGCCCTTCTTTCAGCAGCTGCCCGCGAGGCCATGCCCCGGAATACCTTGACTTTTCGTCCGGCGCGGGTGACAAGCGAACCAGGACTCTCATCGGTACCCGCGAGCAGGTTGCCGCACATCACGCTCGACGCGCCGGCGGCTAGGGCTTTTGTGACGTCGCCCGAAGTTTGAATGCCGCCGTCAGCTATAATCGGAATGCCGTGTTTCATTGCCACGGCCGCGCAGTCCATAATCGCAGTTAACTGCGGCACGCCCGCGCCAGTCACCATCCGTGTGGTGCAGGCCGCGCCCGGACCGACGCCGACCTTGACCGCGTCAACGCCCGCCTTGACAAGATCGGCCGCGCCGGCGGCAGTGGCGACGTTCCCAGCAATCAACTCAACGTCACCGAACTTTTTCCTGACTTCACGAATGGCGTTGAGCATCAAATCCGAATGCCCGTGCGCGATGTCGAGAACCAGGGCGTCGGCGCCGGCGTGTAGGAGTGCGGCAGCGCGTTCTAGGTAATCGTCCTTCACGCCGATGGCCGCGCCGACTAGCAGCCGACCCTTCTTGTCCTTGGCCGCTGCCGGAAACTTCTCGCGCTTCAGGATATCCTGCATGGTGATAAGACCGACTGGCCTGCCGTCATCGTCTATCAACGGAAGTTTCTCAATCCGGTGCTGGTGAAGGATTCGTTTTGCTTCATCATTGGTCGTGGTCGGCCCGGCCGTCACCAACTTCGACTTCGGCGTCATGATTTTGGCGATCGGCGTGGCGGGATTGTCCTCAAACACCGTATCGCGAGCAGTTACAATGCCAGTCAGTTTTCCGCGCTCATCAACTATCAAAAAACTTGTTACCCCGAATTGTTCACGACTTCGCAAAAGCTCTCCCAGCGTTGACGATTGTGGCAACGTATACGGATCGTCAATGACCACGTGGCTCCAGCGCTTGACCTTGCGCACTTCTTCCGCTTCCTGATCAATGGTCATGAAACGGTGAATGATGCCGAAGCCGCCTTCGCGCGCCATGGCAATGGCCATAGCCGATTCAGTTACCGTATCTTGATTCGCGCTGACAATCGGGGTGTTGAGTTCGATGTGTCGCGACAGCTTTGTTTTCAGCAAAATATCCCGTCGCGAAGCCACCGGCGTTTTCTTCGGAACAAGAAGAACGTCGTTGTAGGTAAGCCCCAATCTAATGACTTTTGGCATTGCTCTCAACACACATGAAGCTCCATGGCTTAAATGCCATGGCAGTGATAGTGTATTCGCTGTTCAATTGCCGGTCAAGTTCAAAATTCCCGACTATTCGGGCTGGTGAATTGTGTTTTCTACGTACTTTGGCGAAACCTACGCCGCCAGAATCTCGGCCTCGTCGAGGTCAATACCCTTGGCTTTGAGCGCGCGCATGAGGATGAGCAATTGTTTGCGGGTCGCGATCACATCGAGCGACATGATGGCGTCGAGCTTGGTATGCGCCTCGGTCAAAGTCTGGTCGATCTTGGTGAACCGGCTGTTCATGCTCGCCGTCAGCGTGTGGACGGCATCTGTCAAGTCGTCCTTCGTTGACAGTTTTACAATCGCGGCCTTTAGATCTGCTTTGGTTAAAGGTTGGGTCATAAAACTCCCTTCGGGCCACCGTGGTTTATCGTAGCGGAATGGTAATGCTTACGTCAGGTATTGTCAAACCTAGCGACATGAATATCAGATACCACAGAAGCCTCCAATCGGAGGCTTCTGAAAAAATTTGAAAATTGTTTTGAATTATGCAGCTTCGTTATTTTCTTCCTGCGATTTCATGCCGAGTTTATCTCGCTCAAAATCTTCTACCGCCTGCATTGCTCGAGCAACTTCCCCCCGTAAGCGATCATATTCTTTATTCAACTCTGAAGCCTCTTCATGACCTTCATTCATTAACTGTTTTAATCGGTTTTCTGCTCGTTCCCATCCTAAATTGGCTCGCATGACTTTTGAGACTCCGAGGGCATCTCCTACCTTCTCGACGCCTTCTCGGAGCTCCTCTCCCATGGTTACCTTTTCGCCACGATATCTTTTTGCCTCTACTGTTTTCTCATGCTCCTCAGAAAATTTTTGTCTGCCCTTTGCCTCTTCCCGTTGAGCGGCCTCAAACCCTTCTCGTGAATGTCCTTCTCCGCGCATATATTGATAGCTATTTATTAAGAAATGAAGTTGAGAAGCGACCAACTCTTCTACAACGAAGTAAATTACTAATACCTCCTATACATTATCAAACAATAGCAAAAAAGTCAATGTTTGCTGCAGGAGACAGAAGCGAATCTATGAAAAATTTTCTTTTCCCGCTTCTACAGAGAAGCGACGTAGTCGCCTACGGTTTGTACTCAACTCCAATCTTAACTGAAACAGCCTGAATCCAATTCTCCATCCTCTGTACCTTGCCCACCAAAACCACAACTTCTTTAATAGTACGTATCGGCTAGTTTAGCGTAACTATCAACGGAAGTTTGCAAAGTTCTGAAATCTGTCCTAAGTAGTTCAAAATCACCCTTGGTTGTAAAGACTTCTTTCTCGGCTTCAATGAGTTTCTTGATATCTTGGTCCGTCAACATACTATAGCTACCCTAGTCTAATCATCGCGAAGTGTCAAACAAACTCTACTTTTTCATCCTGAAGTATTTTGAAGGCGATTCGAACGCCCCCTAAAATCCGGCCAGCGGAACCGATTACAGCAGCGTTTCCTCTCTCGTCACGATTCCTTTCTTTACTAACGAATCGCTAAGGCGATCATGACGCGCCCTCAAAATCACTTGTTCGTCATGTCAACTTTCAGTCCGCTTCAAATACTGATCAATCGAAGATTGAAGGTTTGAAAACCTATTATTTTGACTGTCGAACTTGTCTTCAAAACCGTCGAATCTATATTCAAGATCGTCGAATTTGTCCTCTAGACGACGAAAATCAGACCGAAGCTCTCGGACTTCTACTTTGAGTCCATCAATGGATGATTTTAATTCCTTCATTGTTAGAGGTTTTGACACGGTGTACTCCTTTCGAGCCACCGATTGTCTCAAGGCACTCTATCAAGTTACTGACCGGTCGTCAAACCCCTGCCGTGCACCCAACGTGGTGCACGGTCTATCTTAAGGACGTCCAGCACCAGTTGGTGCCCCCCAGAGGAATCGAACCTCTATCACGAGATCCGGAATCTCGCGTTCTATCCGTTGAACTAGGGAGGCTGGCACCAACTGGTGCTGGGTATCCGTTGTCCCGCCATCCGGCGGGATCCCGCCTATCCTGGAAACTTTTAATCAAAGTGGCGGGAAACTACGAGGGCATGGGTCTCGCGCGGCGCGCTACAACCTTAATCCTAAATCCTTAATCTTAAATCTCTCCACCACGCAACGCCTTCTCTATCTTCGGTATGTCAGACGGCGTCGTCAAGTCCAGCCAGCGGTCTTCCAGCTCGAACACGTTGACCGGCTCCCGGGCGGCCAGCGCGTTTACGGCATCGGTGATTTCGTACTCGCCGCGCGGGCTTGGTTGAAGACGCTCAATTATCTCGAAAATCGCCGGCGTGAACAAATACAGACTGGCATTGATGAGATCGCCGACAAAATTTTGCGGCTTCTCAATGATTTTTTCCAGCGCTCCGTCATTTTTCAGTTTCAAAATCCCCATTCCCTGCCAGGCCGCCGTCTTATATCCGCCGATCCACGCGCTGGCGGAATCAATGGTTACTTTTCGAAGGTCATCAACGCTGTACAGGTTGTCGCCGGAAACCACCGCAAACGGCGCCTGGCCGACCGCCTCACGCGCCGACTCGACTGCGGCCGCAGTCCCGTACCGTTCATGGAGCAGCTGCTGCTCAACCAGCCGAATGCCGCGGCGGCCTTGATACGGTTGAAAAGCATGGTTCTGGTGTCCAGTGACCATGACGATGTCGCGAAAGCCGGCTTGCTTGAGGCGATCAAGCAGGTGGTCGAGGAACGGCCGGCCGAGCACTGTCAGCAGGTGTTTTGGCCGGTCGTTGGCCAACCCTTTCATTCGTGTACCGCGTCCAGCGGCCATGATCACAACAGTAGAAGTCATAGTTCATTTCCGTCAATGCCCATAAATGGGCAGGCTACAATGTCTAATAATCACCGTCCCGTAACTCTTTTCGCCAATCGGTACAGGGTGTACCACGGCCGATTGTACACCACATTATATGCACCAGCATACTTGTGTACCTGTCCGCCAAACCCGAGCTTAAAGCGCGTAATCCCCTGCCATTTATGATTCACTGAATCGGGCGGCGCGACACCAAAGAAATCGTAATAACGGTATCCTCGTTCTTTCGCATACCGAATGCTCTCCCACTGCATCAGGTGCGAGGCCATGAACTCGCGGTGCCTGTCGTCGGAAGCGCCATGGACGTAGGTCAGGGTATCGCCGAAACCGACCAAAATTGAAGCGGCTAGCGCGGCGCCCTGATGTTCCGCCAGAGCAAGTTGGCATGTTTGGCCAAGCGTCTTGAGCATGGTTTGATAATAAGAATCTGGAAAAACACCAATCCCCTGTCGCCGGCCGGTGGCCTTGAGCATATTGATAAATAGGTTGAGGTCGCGCTCTTCCCGACTGAACCGAACACGCACGCCCTTTCGCTCCGCCAGACGAATATTATAGCGCGTTTTCTGGTGCATCTTCTCGATCTGTTGAGTTTCGTCCATGGTCAGGTCGAGAAGCAGCGTGTGTTCCGGATGAACGAATGTTCCGGACTCAAGTTCAAGACTTTGGGGTGGCGCCGTATTCGGTTCAACTTTCACGAACATCGTATCGGTCGAGTGAACGCGTTCAACGTATTCCAAAAAGCTGGTCCACACTTCCCGCAACGCCGCGGCCGGAAGATTCGAACGGATTATGGGACCGCGCGGCGCCAGCAGGAAAGATTTCTTCAACCTGGTTGTATGCAGTACGAGCAGAGCCGCGGCTGCCACATCTTCACCATTCAATGCTTCCATCCGTATTATGGGCTTACCGGCCGCCCGCTGAAACTCCCCCCAGGCCCAGGACTGCAGAAAAACGTTCGGCTGAGATTGCTCGCAGACGAAGGCGTCCCAAGCCGCCGGATTGGATGGCGTTCGGACGGCGAATACGCTCACGGACGCTTACTCAACGTGCGGAGAGCGGCGCGAATCCGCTCGCGAACATCGCGGATTGAGGTATCAACCTGACTCATTGCTTCGTTTGCTTCGCGGCGAGTGTAGCCGAGTCGTTCCAACGCATCGATCGCTTCATCCGAAGCGGAAATTTTATTTGACAGCAGCGTCCCGCTCAGCTCCAAGATAATCCGCTCCGCCGTTTTCTTGCCGATGCCCGAGGCGCGCATTAACGGTACCGTATCAGCGCTGATAATCGCATTCCGAACTTCGGCTGACGGCGTTTCGCTCAGAATTGCCAGGGCCGACTTCGGACCGACGCCCGCCACGCGAATCAGTGATTCAAACAAACCCAGCTCATCGGGCGTGGCGAAACCGTAGAGATCCATTCCGTCCCCACCGACGTGGAGATGCGTATAGAGATCAACGGTTTCCCCCTCAGCCTGTTTTAAAACCCGACTGCCGACAAAAACTCGCCAGCCGATACCGCCGACACTCACCACAATTGCCCGTGATTCACGAAGACGAATCGTGCCGTGCAGAGATGCAATCATGGTGTTTCAGACACTGATTAGGCAGCTACAGCGAAGTTATTCGAACGCCCTTCTGAAAGCGCGGGCTGAAGACGAGTGGCGCGAAAGGCGAAGCGGCGCGTTCAATTTTTCCGGTGGTGAAGTTCCTGGTGAAGACCCGGAGTCCGGGTTGTCCGTTCGAGAACGTCACGGTCAAAATTTCGTCCTGACCGTCTTTGTTCAAATCGCTGCTGGCCAGGTCCGCTCCGCCGCGGAACGATTTACTGCCGGCAAAAAATCGAATTAATAGCTTGACCCGGCGATCGATGTAGGTGAAGACGCGGATCTCGGCGGCTCCCGGAGCCGGGCTGGTCACGATTTCCCGTTGGCCGTCGCCGTTTACATCCGCCGCAGTGATTTCTACGCCGCTTTTGAAACTCCGGCCGTAGGCATAAAAGGCATGACGCTTTGCCATCACGCCTTTCGGCAGGTCATACTCGAAGACTTGCACCTGAGAGCCGCGGCCGCGTGACGACGGCGTCACCATCACTTCGGCTAAGCCGTTCCGGTCGAGATCCTCAGCGGCCAGATTCACGCCACCGCGCCACTTGGCGTCGAAAGCCGTGAATTCAAGAAAGCGATTGAATTTCTTCTTAAGCGTATCAAACCGGAAGACGCGCACCAGCGCCGGATACGAGCCGGCCGGCGCCGTAATCAAGTCGTTCTGCCCGTCGCCATCAACGTCGGCGACCGCCACGTTGACGCCCGTTCGCAACCCGCTGGGGTACGGAAAAAATCGATGTTGAAGTTTGCCCGTGGGCGTGAAGAGTGAAACTTGCGGACTGGTCCCTCGGCCGGTTCCTACCACCACGTCAGTGTCGCCGTCACCGTTAACGTCGCCGCCAGAAATTGACAGTCCGCCGCGGTAACTCTTGCGGTAGGCGAAGAAGTCGCCTATTTTCTTGCCGCCGTTCGTTCGGTACACTCTAACTTCCGGGCTACCGCCTGTCGCCTGAGCGACGGCCACATACGTCGGCAACGGATCATCGGGGAGCGCTCCACCCGTGCTGCAATCGTAGGTGACGGCCGGTTTGTCCTGGTCGGTGCCGCACCGTTCAAGGTCTTGGCAGACTCGCTTCCTCGCTCCATCAACGCAGTCCGTCCAATCGGTACACGACCATCGCTCGACACAGGAAGTCGGCGCTGGTTCCGGCGTTGTACAAGTTTGTGTTTCGATTGGACGGTTGAAGTTCGAGCCGCATGGCGGACTGGCGATATCAACGCACGTCCGGGCTTGCTCGCCGTCCCGGCAGTCTGACCAAGTCGTGCACGACCACTCTGGTGTACAAGCGACCAGATCCGTTCGCTTGGTGGCGATATTAGAAATAGCGGACTCGTTATCGGCTTCGTCGTAGCTCTTAACGGCAAAGTAATACAGCGTCCCCGGCGTAAGTCCGGTGACGTTCATTGATTGTTGGGTTCCGGCCAGCAGGGGCGTCGGCGGGTTGGCGGCGATGGCCGCGGTCGGCCAGGATGCCTCGTTGAGAGAATCACTTGAGTGTCGGATTCGGTACCCCGCCGCCGTCCCGATGTTCAGATCATCGCCCGGCGCAGTCCAGGTCAGGGTGACGGTATTAGTCGAGTTAGGAGCAACCGCCTGGATTTGTGGTGGCTGGAAAGCGATTGACAAAATCATGCCGCCAATGATGCTGACAACCGAAATTGCCGCCATCAGGTAGATGCCTACGGAAATCGCGTGCGCCACACGCACGCCTTGTTTTACTTCAACTTCAACCTCGGTAAATTTCATGGCCTTTTTCAATTTCTTTGGCCTCTGCTCCATTAATGTTACGTCGCCACGCCACTACACTGTAACCATTTTTTTGGTAAAACGTCAACGAAAGTGAGGCGCTCCGAATCCTCTGTATCCGATAACGGCATGTTTACTAAATAGTGCCGTGCGCATTAGCCGCGCTGTGGGGACATTCTCCATTCATGCTACATTAACAAGACATGCCAGCTTTCAAACTCCGCTCCCCATTCAAACCGACCGGCGACCAGCCCGAAGCGATCGCCAAGCTCACGTCGGGAATCCGCGGTGGTGACGTGGCCCAGACGCTCCTCGGCGTGACCGGTTCGGGCAAAACCTTTACCATGGCGAATGTCGTCGCGGCAATTCAACGGCCAACGCTCGTCATCAGCCACAACAAAACCCTGGCCGCCCAGCTGGCCAGCGAATTCCGTGAATTTTTCCCAAACAATGCGGTTCACTATTTCGTCTCATACTACGACTACTACCAACCCGAGGCCTATATTCCGCGCACCGACACCTACATCGAGAAAGAAACCGACATCAACGAAGAAATTGATCGGCTGCGGAACGCGGCCACCCGCGACCTCATCACCCGGCGCGACGTGCTGATCGTGGCTTCCGTCTCCTGCATCTATGGCCTGGGCAATCCGCAGGAATATAAAAACATCATGGTCGAGCTGAAAACCGGTCAGTATTTCCCGCGCCAATCTCTATTAACCAAGCTCAACCACCTACTGTATACTCGCAACGACATTGACTTTCATCGCAGCACCTACCGCGTTCGCGGCGACACGCTCGATATTTATCCGGCCTACGAGGAGCGGGCCGTGCGGGTGTCTTTTTCCGGCGATGATATTGAAAAACTCGCCATGCTCGATCCAATCACCGGACAATCAACCGCCATTCTCAACACCATTCAAATCTTCCCGGCCAAACATTTTGTCACCCCGATCGAGCGCCTGCCGCAAATCATCGCCTCCATCCGTCAGGAGTTGGACCAACGGTTGACCGTTCTCGAAAAAAACGGACAGCTTCTCGAAGCGCAACGCCTGAAGCAGCGGACAAACTTTGACCTTGAAATGATCGCCACCACCGGCTACTGCAACGGCATTGAGAATTACTCGCGGTACTTTGACGGGCGTGAAGCGGGACAACCTCCATCCACGCTGCTCGACTATTTTCCCAAAGACTTCCTGCTGTTCATTGACGAATCACACATGACCCTTCCGCAAATCCGCGGCATGTACGAAGGCGACCGCTCGCGCAAACAGGTGCTGGTCGAGTACGGATTTCGTCTTCCCTCGGCCCTCGACAATCGTCCGCTTCGCTTTGACGAATTCCAGCAGCGCATTAAACAACGCGTCTACGTCTCGGCCACGCCCGACATCTTCGAGATCAAGGAGTCCGCGCAGGTCGTGGAACAACTTGTCCGACCGACCGGCCTGCTCGACCCAACCGTTGAGGTCAAACCGACCAAGGGGCAGGTTGACGACCTGCTGGCCATAATCCAGGAACGGGCCAACCAGAAAGAGCGGATACTGGTCACGACCCTGACTAAGCGGATGGCCGAAGAACTCACCGACTATCTAAAGGAACTCGGGATCAGGGTGCAATACCTGCACTCGGATATAGACACTTTCGAGCGACTGGAAATCCTGCGCGACTTGCGCTTGGGTCTTTTCGACGTGGTCGTAGGCATCAACCTGCTGCGCGAGGGACTCGATCTGCCCGAAGTTTCGTTGGTGGCCATCCTGGATGCAGACAAGGAAGGCTTTCTCCGTTCCACCACCGCGCTGATTCAGACCATGGGCCGGGCGGCCAGGCACGTCAACGGCCGCGTGGTTATGTACGCAGACCGGATGACCGGCTCAATGAAAGCGGCGATTACTGAAGTCGAGCGGAGACGTAAGGCGCAATCAGCTTATAACCAAAAGCGCCATATAACTCCAACCAGCATCGCCAAAGCAATCCGCCAAGACCGTTTAGCTGGAGCAAAACTCGCTGAAGAACAAGCGCCGGCGCTACCGATCGACGAAATTCCTGAGACTGAAGTTTCGCACGTAATTACCGAGCTCACCAACCAGATGGAGCTGGCCAGTCAAAACCTTGAATTCGAAAAGGCGGCGTTATTGCGAGACCAAATTGCGCAACTCCACCAGAAAAAAACAGACAGACCCACGGCCAGACGACGGCCGAAGAGGCGAATGCTTCCGCGACCCTTAAGGCAAAAATAATAAAATCGAACTTGATATTTTCCATCAAATATGATAAAATACATCTGTCAAATGGAAATCAATAAATTATCAATCTGAACACTAACGAGTCAGCCGCCTTTGGCTGATTGGTCTTTTATGAAAGACATTTTCGCTGATCTCGATCACCTAAAACCAGAACCTCCGACTGGCAGTCCGTTAACACCGCGGCCGCAAAATCAACAGCCGCCACCTCCGCCCTTGGGGGTAACGCCCACGGCCCCTCCTCCCCTGCCTGCCCGTCCGGCAGGCGGGCCCGAGGTGAGGGAACCAGCGCCGCCGCCGATGAACATCGAACGAGAATCTTCGGGCCCCTGGAAACCGTCGCTGCCGGATGTACCCATGGCAACATCAAAAAAATGGCTGGGGTGGGCGATCGGCGGGGTGGTCTTCTTCGGCCTGCTCGGCGGCGGGTATTTTGCGTACAGCCGAGGATACTTAAAACTATTTTCTCCGAGCAAGAGCACGAATACAACCGCGAGCGGTAAAAACGACGTTCCAGTGATAACGAATAGTCTGGCGGTGAACGCAACAAATACGGGCTTGGTAGCAAACGCGAACGAGGTAACGAATATCAATCGTGGACTCAACACAAATTTCTCCGAAAATACAAATCTCAACGTTAACCAAAACGCCAATACAAATAACAATACGATAAACGTATCAAATGATGATGAATATATCGTGGGCTGCTACTTGAACGAACACCCTGATGCGTTAAAGTATTTCCCTGAATCTTTCAAGGAAGGTTACCAACAATTCACGAACAACGACTACTACCGCCAGCAGTGCCAAAGCTCGGGGAAATACACGGCCCAACAAGCGCCGCGCGCCAAAATTCTGGTGGAGACCGATGCGGATGGCGACGGACTGAATCTGCACCTCGAGAACTTCTTTGGTTCAAGCGACGCCAAAACCGATACCGATGGTGACGGGTATAGCGACCTTCAAGAAGTTGAGAATGGCTACAACCCGAATGGCCCCGGCAAACTCTAGAAGAACAGCGCGTCACCAGACTGTCCTCGTGTTCGGCACCGTAAACCACTCGCGGAGTCTACCCCGCATCCGAAGTGGTGCGGGGCTCGGGTTTACGGCTTCGCCTTCGACGTCCAGGTGGTTCCCCTCCTAGGATAGGAGGGGTGAGGGGAGGTACGATCACCAACCAGAGAACAACACGAAAGAACGTGCGCACGGTCTTAGTGTTCGGAACATTTGATCTTCTCCACGCCGGCCATCGGTCGTTTCTGAAACAAGCCAAGCGTCTCGGTAAAAATCTCATCGTCGCAGTGGGTCGGGACAGCGTGGTGACCAAGCTCAAGCGTCGCCAGCCAGTCCAGAGCGAACGCCAACGCCTCAGAATCGTGGCTGCCTTACCGTACGTAAAACGAACAGTCCTGGCCAGCAAAAATCCGTGGCATCGTTTCGCCTTCATCAAGAAACTCAAGCCCGATATCATCGCCCTCGGCTACGACCAGCGGCATTTCACGACCAATCTCCGCCGCGAGCTCAAAGCGCACGGCATCAATTGCCGCGTCGTCCGCCTAAAACCATACCAGCCGCAGCATTTCAAAAGCTCGCTCCTCCGCAAACGTCTTGCTCGCAAGAAAAAAACCTGATACACTATGTAACCTAACAAGCTAATGAAGCTAGCGAAGCTATAAGCTATCTCAACATGCCCATCAAAAAATCAGCCTTCAAAGAACTTCGAAAGAGCGAAAAACGCCGCGCCCGTAACCTGGCGGTCAAGTCTACCCTGAAAAAAGCGGTTAAGGCCGTTCGCAAAGCAACGGCCCAAAAAGACAAAACCAAAGCGGCGGAAGGTCTTAAAACCGTAATCCCGGTTATTGACCGCGCCGCTCGGAAAGGCGTGATCAAGCGCAACACCGCGGCCAGGTTGAAATCCAAACTCCACGCCGCCGTCCGAAAACTCGGCTAGTTTACCCCGCACCACTTTTGCTCCCGTCAGAACGCGACAGCTGTCCAAAGGACAGCTGTCGGAATAAATTCCAATGGCAAAAGTGGTGCGGGGTTCACCTCTGGCAGAGTCGAAGCACGAACAATTCCAGGAGTACGCGCGGGTCTCCACCGCTGCTTTTCATTTTCTGGTCAATCTCCACGACGTGGTCGTGCGCCGCAATCAGCTCGCTCTGCGAAAATGACCGAATCTGCTGAAGCGCTTTCTTCACCACAAACGGGTGGAGCTTCATGCGCGAGGCGATCGTCGCCGGATTGGGCTCGCGACTGACCAGGTCCGCCACCCCGAGCAGAATCCGGATTTGCCGAGCAATCATCGCCAACAGATAAAGTTCATTCGCTCCGCTGGCCAGCTGATCTTCCAGCAAGGTCATGGCTTCCCGCTGCTGCCGACGGCTCAAGGCGTCGACGAACTCAAAAATGTTGGCCTCAACGGTCGCGCTCAAATTTTCGTTCACGTCGGCCAGCCGGATCTTCGATCTCCCCTGCATCAGTTTATCCATCTCGTTTGTCGCCAACCACAGATCGCTGCCGACCAAACTGGCGAGTTTCTCGGCGGCCGCCGGTTCAATCGTCCGGCCGCGGTCCTTCACATAGCTAACCATCCAACGTTCAACTTTCATCGGTTCAAGCTCGTTAAAAATCTGGCGATGCTTGATGGCTGACAGAACAGCTTCGAGGCGCGACGGCTCGGTCTTTTCACCTTTCCGCTTTTTGATTTTTTCCTCACCGCTCCAGAACACCACGATGGTTTCCTCGGGAACCGATTTTTCGCCGATGAACCCGGCGATGGCGTCTTGAGTTTTTCGATCAGCCTCAAACGGACGCTTGACCATGACAAAACGGCGCGAACTCAACATGCCCTGACTGGCCGCGCTCTGCTGGAAATCTTCAAACTTCAAGCCAGCGCCCTCAAGCGTCACGACGTTCATCCCGCTCGGGTCATACTTCTTCACGAAGGCGTCGCGCAAGGCGTGAAGCCGCTCGCGCGAACGGTAGGTGTCTGGACCGGTCAGAAAAATAATCATCCCGTTAGAAAGTCAGCTTGTGAAGCTCCACGGCCGTGGTTTCTCTCGATACGGGTTCCGTGGAGCGGAACCCCGCACCGAGAGCCATTCATCCACGGGTTTACCCAGCACCAAAATCATGGTGCTGGGTTTACACCCATGGCTTTCTGGTGCGTGGGTAAAACGTTCATAATGTAATCTTCGGTAGTGGATGAAGATGGTCTTTCTAACGGGATCATGCGATTGACATTTTGTATGGACAATGCTAGCGTCAAGCGTTATCGTAGCAACACTGAAAACGAAACACAAACTCCAAATCCGCCAGATGGAGGGTTTGCACATGACGCTCCCCGTATGTCAGTGTGGTCAGGAACTCACCCTCGGTCACTCGTGCCCGCACCGGCCGAGAACCAAGCCTCAAGGATCGATAGCGCCGCATGTCGACGACGTCGACCGCGTATTGCCAAGCCGGTGCAGGAATCCGCTGTTCACTGGCGTGCCGGTTCAAGCCCCCGAGCTCTTCGGAATCCCCGCGGCTGACCGCGACGTGGAGAACCTCGAGCTCAACCATGCATCCGATCCCTCGGACGTCGAGTGGGAAACGATCGTCCGTGGTTCGCGACCGCCCCGTCCCAGGCCTGTCTGAACAGGCGTCAGGAGGGACCGCATGAAGCTCGATCCGATCGACCTCGACAACCCCAACCCGCGGTAATCACCACGCACCGTCTCCCCACCCGCCGACCAGCACCCCATTGTTGGTCGGCTTTCCCTATCTTACTGACATCGGCCGAGCTTGACTCGGCCGATTTCAAACAATCTGTCGTCTCCGAAGTGGCGAGGATCAGGGTGTCCGAAGGACGGGTCCCTAGCCGAGCCACGAGGGACGACACTTCCCAAGGGAAAGGGAGGGTGTCGGAAGGGAAAACCGCTCAGGTTTTCCCTCCGAGGGGTCTCGTCTCCCCCCACGACCGTCCCACTTCCACTTCCACCACAATCGGCACTTTCAACTTGTAGACGCCTTCCATGGTCTCCTTCACTATCTTACCGACCTTGTGCACGTCACTTTCCGGCACTTCGAACACCAGCTCGTCGTGCACCTGAAGGATCATTTTTGAGTCAGGCGAAACCTTTGGTAACGTCTCAGCCAAGCGAACCATCGCCATCTTGATGAGGTCGGCCTGCGTTCATTGCGTCGGCATGTTCACGGCCATGCGTTCGGCCGCCGCCCGGATCATCGGATTTGAGGAGTGAAGCTCAGGCAAGTAACGCCGTCGACCGAACAGTGTTTCCGCGTACCCAAGCTTGTGGCTGAGCGCAATCGTCTCTTCGATCCACTCCTTCAATTCATGGTAGACCACGTAGTATTTTTCGATAAAAGCCTGGGCCTCTTCCCGACTAATCCTCTGTCGCTGGGCCAATCCGGACGGACCCATGCCGTAGAGGACGCCGAAGTTGACTTCCTTAGCGGTGCGGCGAATCTCCTTGGTTACTTTGTCCAACGGTATCCCGTGAATCTCGGCGGCCGTCCGGGCGTGGATATCTTCGTTTTCCCTGAAAGACTCGATCATTTTCTTGACGTTCGCAATGGAGGCGGCGATCCGGAGTTCGAATTGAGAGTAATCGGCGGCCAGAATCCGATTCCCGCGTTCGGCAATAAACGCTTTGCGAATCTCGGCGCCCAGCTCGGAACGGATGGGGATGTTCTGCAAGTTGGGATCCGACGAGGAAAGTCGGCCAGTGGCGGCGACGGTCTGGTTGAAGCTGGTGTGCACGCGACCGTCAACCGGGTTGACCAGTTCGGGCAAGGCATCAAGGTAGGTTGATTTCATCTTGGCCAATTCCCGGTACTCCAGGATTTTCTCCACGATCGGGTGTTCACCTTTCAGCTTCTCGAGCTGGTCCGCCGCGGTCGAGATTCCGGTCTTGGTTTTACCGAGTCCCTTGGTAGAAATGTTCAACTTCTCAAACAACACTTCCTTTAACTGAATTGGTGATGAAACGTTAAACTCGAGGCCGGCTTGTTTGAAAATCGCTGCCTCGATGCGCTTGAGCTTCTGACCGACCTCTTTGCTCATCTGGCGGAGAAAATCAGTGTCAATCTTCACGCCGTTCCGCTCCATCGTGGCGAGCACCGCTGACAACGGCATCTCAATTTCGTCAAAAAGCTTTATCAATCGAGCTTTGGCTAGCGGCGGTTGTAACTTCTTCACTAACCGTTCAGTGTAATCCGCATCCTCGCAGGAATACCATGACAATTTTTCAACCGGCACGGATTCCATCGGTAACTGTTTTTTCCCCGGCGGCCCAATCAACGCCTCAATCGGCTGCATCTCATACCCAAATTCCTCAAACACGAGCTGGTCCAGGCCGTGCGCCCGACTTCCGGGATTTAACAAGTACGACGCGATCATGGTGTCAAAAGTCATGCCTCGAAGATCAATGCCGGCGGTTTTCAACACGCTCAAATCATACTTTAGGTTGTGGCCGTGTTTGGCAATTTTCGGATCCTCCAGGATCGGTTTGAGCTGCTCAAGCCAGTCCCCCTGCAAAGACGCGAAGTAAGCCAGTCCCTCTTTCCACGAAAAACTGATGCCGAGAATTCGCGCTTGCAACGGGTCAAGGCCGGTCGTTTCGGTGTCAATCGTGAGGGCCGGCTGGACTTTCAACAAGGTCAAGAGACGCTTAAAACTCTGACTGTCAGCCACCAGCTGATAGTCATGGCCTTTTTTGCGCGGAACATCGTGGCTTTGCAGATCGAGGGCCGCCTGATGTTTTTCCTTTCCATCCTCAGGGAGCTTGCTTAAAAGTGAGGTAAACTCCAGATCCTGAAAGAGTTTTACGACCTGCTGTCGGTCGTAGCGTTTACGCGCCGCCTCCGCCAGTGAGAATTGAATCGGCACGTTTTTTACGATGGTGGCCAGCCGCTTGGAAAGAAAAGCGTTCTTTTTGTCTTTCCGTAGTTTTTCGCGCACGCCGGCTGGCAATTTTTTTACTGGTGGCGAATCTTTTTCCAGCGCTTCATATAATTTTTCCAGCGTACCGAACTTCTGCAGCAGCACTGCGGCGGTTTTCTCGCCAATGCCGTCCACGCCCGGGATGTTGTCTGACGGATCGCCGCGCAAGGCCTTGAAATCAATCAGTTGTCCCGGCGTGATGCCGAAGCGCTCCTTCACGCTGGACGGGTTATACGTGATGGTCTCGCCCAAGCCCTTCTTCAAAGTGTAGACACTAACCTCATCGTCTACGAGCTGGAGGGTATCTTGGTCGCCGGTCACAATCACCTTTTCCACGCCATCGACCTTGGCCGCAATGGTGCCGATCAGGTCGTCCGCCTCATACCCGGCTTTTTCCAGAATCGGGATGTTAAAACTCTCCACCAATTGTTTAACGCGCGGAATCTGATCATACAATTCTTGAGGCGCTTTAACGCGCGTCGCCTTGTACTCAGCAAATTCTTTCTCGCGGAAGGTTTTTTCTCGTCGATCAAAACACACCACCACGTGCGTTGGCTTCAACTCCCGAAACATCTTCAAGAGCACCGCGGCGAAACCGTAGACCGCGTTGACCAGCTCGCCTTTTTTCGTTGAGAGCGGAGGGAGGGCATGGAAACTGCGGTGAATCAGGGCGTTCCCGTCCACGATTACAAGTTTCTGCTTGTGCTCCATGAAAACATTGTAGCACGGCGGAGGGTAGTTGAAGAATGAATTACGAATTATGAATTATTGCTTTTGAAGTTTTTATAAGTCCGTTAATGAGCTTGTGCACGACGATTGTCAGTGTTTCAATATCGGTGTAGGCAGCGATGCTCAGATGGCCAACGTCCCGAGCCACCAGGAGTTGATTTTGCAATTCGGTCAGCGAACCGAGTGATGTGGAGTAATAATGAACCTTCTCCCGGTAGGACTGCCGACTGAACCCTTCGGCGATATTAGACGTCACCGATAGGGCGGATCGTCGCATCTGATTAGTCGACCCGTATAGTTCGCTCGACGGGAAGTTTCGAGTAAGTTTATAGATCGATACTACAAGTTTGTGAGCTTCCTTCCATGCGTTTAGGTCTGTAAAAACAACGATTTTCTTTTCGCGCATTTCCCTTAATTCACGATTCATAATTCGTAATTCGTAATTCATAATTCACTTCTTCACTCCCTTCCTCCACATCCCCACTCCGGCCCCAGCCACTAATGCGACTGCTACCACTACGTACATCCACACTGCCGGCTTCTTCGCTGGCTGAACATTCACTGGCTGCTCCGGGGATTTTATCACTGGCGTCACGATTCTAATGTCCTCCTTCACCCGCGGCAGCAAGCGGATTCCGCTCGTCGTTTTGCTAACGATTCCGCGTACTTCAATGCGGTCACCCGAGCGCAACGCTGGTCGTTTGAAACCAGTCGAAGCGCGGACATAAACGCTAAGCTCGCCGGTGCCGTCGTCAATCGCGAACCGGCTGCCGCTCAGAGTGGTAACCTCGCCGGTCACCCGAACGAGCGCGCCAACCGCTTCACTGTCAACCTCTCCGGCCGCAGTTATTCTCGGTTCAACCTCCTGGCGCTCGCCCTTAACCACAACCCCGCTATCTTCTTCCACTAATATGTAGGCCTCTCCGTTTTTGGTTCGACGCTCGCCCTTAACCTCAACGGCGTCGTTTAGCGAAAGTTTTGGCAGTATGCCGGACGCCCGGACGGCCATGCCGGAAGTCCCATCGTATAGATAAAACAAATTTTCTCCGAGCACTCCGGGCGCCGCGCTCACCCATCCATTCACGGCGACTGGCGTGGCAGACGAGGCCGTCTTAATGTCAGACAAAGTGCGGACCGCGGCCGCGCCCTTAACTTTTCCTTTTGTCGCTCCACCGGCTTTCGCTGAACTTTTTTTCTTCAGTGCCGGACGAACGACAAATTCCCTTTCCTCGATCTCCTCCAGCCCGCCGCCGTCTTTTAAAGTTAAACGCACCGTCAAGTTTCCGTCGTTATCGTATACGTGCTTTACGATCCGGCCGGTTGCAATCTTCCCGTCCCCGAAATCCCACGAGTACTTCAGCTCATCGCCATCACGATCAGTCGAGTCTGAAGCGTCGAAGGTAATCTCCTCTTTGGCCCGCCGCCGTGTCGAAATGCTGAACTTCGCTTCTGGCGGATGGTTCACTTTGACGAACTCGTTCGGTGCTCCCGGCGTCGGTTTCGCCGTCCAGGTCCACGCACCTCCGTTCCACGCATACGCCGCACTCTCTTCCGCCTCGCTGTATTTCACTTCCTGAATAACTGTTCCGTCTGATTTCTTCAGCGTTACGGCGTCGCCGCTGTTATTCAATGCAATTTTACTGTCCTTCCGGGCGACGACGAGAAATGAATCCTTTGGCAAAGTGCTGCCGGCGGCGAACTTGTACGTTGTTCCGCCCTCGTCTGATACTGTCCAGCCGCTCAAGTCAACGTCGCCGTCGATCGCGCCAAGTTCAATAAACTCACTATCATCAGCTCCCTCCGGATTTGGTAAAAGTTCGCTGATGATCGACTGGCCATTGGCGGCCATGACCGGCGGTAACTCAGGCTGCGTCGTTGACGCTGCTTTCACAATTACCGAAAATGTCAGGCGGGTTGCCGAACTCGCGTCTTTCGCTTCAACGGACGCTGAGTACGTTCCGGCATCGACATATGCGTGGCTTGGCGCTACCGCGTCACTGGAAATTCCATCCCCGAAATCCCATCGGAACGCCAAGGCGTCGCCGTCAGGATCAAACGCGTCCGAAATGTCAAAGGTCAACTCTCGACCAACCGCCGCCTCTTGATCCGCCACGGCCGGCACCACCGGCGGAACGTTATCATTCACCGCTCGCGGCGTTCCGAGAACTGGCGAGTCTGGTCGAAGGTTAACGCTCGTCGTCGAGGTATGCCAACGCTCCGACTTTGTGCCGTCGCCCGGAATGCCGTTCCGCGCCATGGATGCGTACATCTGCCCGCTCGTGAGCTTTCCAGCCAGCGGCGTTCCAACTCCATCGTCTGCCACATCAACCAATACTCCACCGCCATCGTACAGTTTCACCTCAAGACCAGAATTCAACAACGACACCGCCGTATCTACGACGTCCGGTTCGACATTCAGCTGCGTACTCGTCGAACTGGCGGCGAAATTCGAAATCAAGAAAAAACCGCGCGGCTCAACGCTTTTACCGCTCGGAATCGTTACCATTGTAACTTCCAACCCTGACGAACGACGCGTCAGTTTCCAACCGCTTAAATCAACAACATTATCAGTCGTGTTTCGGAGCTCAATCCACTCATCCGCCGACGAGGCCGGCGATCCCATCCACAACAGTTCATTGATTACTACCGTCGCTTGGTTTTCGGCGCGGAGCGTCAATGGCAAACCCGCGGTAAGCAATAGCGCCACCACCAGAACTATCGCGAATTGTTTAATAAACATTACGGTGATCCTGCTATCCCGCGCCCGAACAAAAACGTGGCGCGGGTTGCGCCACCGTTTGTCTACCAACACACTAGCTTATTTGTAAAACTGCGTCAAGTATGAGCAGGGACACCGAGAAACAGTGTCCCTGCCTGACCAGCTCATCGCTTCTTCGTTTGGAACCGCCTGTCCGGATCCTGATCTTGAGGTTCCGCTCCAATACCTTGGCCGCTTACTTCCGCCAGCGCAACAGGCTGATCCGGTTTTGGAATCCTCCAGGGCGCCATCTGCCTTAGGCGACCCGCTCTGTTGATCGCTTTCCGCAAAATCAGCTGCGCCGGTCTCATCGAACAATCCTCCCGAGAAAAAGTGACTGACGACCTGAACCTAGCAGTCGAATGCCATGGAGTCAATACCTGAATTCCCGATCAGAACGGGATATGATACGCGTCCGAAATCGTGCCGTCAATGAAACTCCGCGAAAAATCCGTGCGCAGTTCATTCGGTAAGGTCGCGCACGTTCCGGTTTGTTCAACCTCGACCTGGCACTGCGACTTCAACGTCCCGTCAACTTCATAGTACGAAGTGGAAACTCCATCGTAGACCAAGTAGTACCGCTGTTTATCGCCAGTCGAGATACCCGAACTCAACACCTGAACGTTCGGGATATCCTTGGCTAGCCGCTCAACTAGCGCCAGGTCAACCATCCGCCGGCCCTTCCCCGGGCTCATCGGATCGTACCCGCTGGACAGCTCCGTGCCGTCGCTAAATCCATCGCCGTCAGAATCCGCCTTATTCGCCCCGGTCCCGTACAGCGCTTCCACGTCGTTAAGCACTCCATCATTATCATCGTCAGAAAACGGCGCGGCCGAATCTGTCGCTGACTCGTTCGCGGCCTGACTGTTGGTTGCCACTAACGGTGCCGAGGAATCTCCGCTGCCTAGTTTGTTCCCGCTGCCAGAGTTTTGGGCTCTCCCGGCGTTACGCTCAGCCGCATTCACCACTGGCGAGGCCTTTCCTTTCAGCCACCACCAAGCCGTGACTCCGCCGGCGGAAAAAACGACCAGAAAAATCACCGCCATCGCCAGCTTGTCCTGACGAGAACTGCCCTTAAAAATCGGGCTGACAGTCGGCGCGTGGATTTCGTGTGGCGATTGCATGCTAATTCGGTTCAAGCTCCATTGTAGCAAACCTT
>JACQKH010000003.1 GCA_016204585.1 Candidatus Kerfeldbacteria bacterium | reverse complement strand
GAGAAGCTGGATCCGGACACTCATCACACTTGGAACGCCGCATCATGGGTCTGATCTCACTGGTCTTGTGGTTGGAAACGCCTTTTATCGAGGATTAACGACCGAAGCTTTTCCATTCGGCTGCGCTCCACATGCCCCGGCCTTTTGGGATTTGATTCCCGGTTCGGATCTTCTTAATACCCTCAACTATGGGTACGGAGGTGATGAATTCGGGGAAAGTTCTGAAGGGGACCATGACCCTGAACGAGTCGACGATCCTTCGCTGCGGGTCGTGACAATTGCTGGTACTAAACCAGCTAACTTCGTTCAAAGGATCTTGTTTGCAGAAGCATGGGCAACCTCGAACTTTGGGCGAAGGTACGGCATTCCCGAGTATCTAAACGACGGTGCCATTGGAATTGATGCCGCAAGGATGTACGGCACCCAATCCGAAAACTACACTGACCAAGGTTTGGGACTTCCTAGTATCACTCATTCTGCATCGACAGGAAGCCCGTACTTCAGTGAGTCGTCGGAACTGGCTTCGGTGATTGCTCAGATTCTTCGAGGAGAAGCGCTACAAGCTGTCGCAAATGCTCAAGGAGCGTTGGCAACAACCGAAGCGACAAGCGACACAATGCTAGTCGACCTGTCCATAGCATCCGGAAGTATCGGGGTTGGCGAAATCGTTGAGCAAAACGTCCAAGTCGCCACGACAACATTCCTGCGAGTTTTCATGGTGTCTGAAGGTGCCAGACTCTTCCTGCGCTCGCCAGCGGATTCGCTGATCACACCAGGCGACACGCTGTCCACGCCTGGGTTGCAGTATGTGTACGACCCGATCCTAGGACTCGAAGGGTACCTGTTCGAGAATCCACCGGCTGGACAGTGGACTGTTCGGATCGATGCTACAGGTTCATCGGGGCCGCAAGAGTACGCAACGGCAATAAGCATCGCGTCGACGAAAGCTCCGACGGTAACGGTCGAACCGAGGCCGGTCTACGACGCTACACCAGTACAAGTCCTGGCAAGCGTGCGCGAACTGGGAACTCCGATCCCGGATGTTACCTGGTTATGTACGGTCATTCGGCCGGATAGCACTACCGTTGCGTTGACGCTCTACGACGACGGCGCACACGGAGACGGCCTAGGAAGTGACGGTGTCTTCGGAACGACGTTCGTGCCAGCTGGACCAATCGGTTTCTATCGTCTTGAGGCAACCGTAACACTTCAGGACGGTACGACTTTGGTAACTGGCACTGCCATGGAATCGGCCGTGTTCCAGGATTTAGCAACAGACTCCACACTCTCGTTCTCCCGAAACTCGGTGATTGCCGGTGACTCACTTCAGATCTCGGCCACCATCCGTAATCTCGGGAACAATGCTCTTCAGGGAGTCCGAGTAGAGTTCTGGGATGATGCCACTCTGTTCGCGGTAGACTCCATGGACATTCCCGGCGGTGGCACCGACCTAGCTTCGGCTACGTGGGTGGCCGCAAGTCCAGACTCGCATACTTTCCGCGTGACCGTGAATCCCTTTACATCACCACCAGAAGCAACCTACCTCAACAATTCGGCTTTCAAGGGTATTGTCCTTGGACAACCGATTGTGGGAGTGACTGGATCGGATGCCTCGAGGACTTACTTGGCAACTCCATGGCCGAATCCTTCAAAAGGAGGAACTACAGTTCGGTTCAGTTTGGCCATGCCCGGGCCGGCAAGTCTGGTCATCTACGACATCGCTGGGCGTCGGATCCGGAGTTGGAAATGGGATCAACTTCCGGCAGGCTCCCAAACGATAACGTGGGATGGTCGAACAGATCACGGGTCAACCGCGGCATCCGGCGTGTACTTCGTGAAGCTCGTTGTTAGCGGAGCAAGTCCAACACGGACTGTCGTTTTGCTCCGTTAGGCACCTTGTAATAACAAGCGCCCCTGGCTCATGATGAGTCGGGGGCGTATTATTTTCCTACAAATATCCGTATCTGTACTCGAAGTTTTTAAAGTAAGGAAAGCTGAGATTACTGATTTTGAGCCGCGTTGTTTTCCCAAACGCGTTTAGCAATCGCTCTATACGCGAGTGCTGAAATAATCACGGATCCCAAACTAACGTACTTCATTGGGTTGTTAATGGATCCAACAACAAAGAACAAGCACATAATAACCAGAATGAATAACAAAGTTGACGGCCAACGTTCGTAGTTGGCTGTTGCTGCAAGTGTGATAAATGATGCAAGAACATAAAGGCTTAAAAAGAGGACCTGGAAGGGACCGGCAAACCCTCCTAGTCCGCTTGTTTTGTCGCCTTGAACTATTTGCCAAATAAAAAAAATACCTAATAGGATATTTACAACCTGTAAGGAAACTACTAAATACCAAAGACCCTTAAGAGTACTATTAGCGGAAATCAGTTCTTTTCGTTGGCTTAGAGGCATTGTTTTCATGTATCAATTATAGCAGGGTTCTAAATAGTTATCAAAGCGACAGCTTCTCAACTCTGGTAAAAAATGTTACTGTTCGTCGTATGAATACATCAATAATGCAAAAGAGAGAGATTATTAAGAATAATCCAACCTGGCGGGGAATGTAGTTTTTAGCCATCGGGCTGCAGAGTCTATTTACAGTCGGGGCTGCGGCACTCGTAGTCTATTCAGTATTTCCTCATGAAGAAGGGAGCCTCTTCGAGGCACTTGCAATTCCCGTACTGCTATTTCTTTTTATTACCTCGTTTATCACCCTGGCTGGTATTTCAAGTTTGGAAAAGTGGGCATCATACGTGCTTTGGATCTTCTTTGGAATAACACTTCTTTTAATAGTGAATGGGTGGAAGGGACTAGGAATTAGTTCGATTACCATCACGTTTTTACTTGAAGCTATCATCTACACGATAGTCATTCGAGAAGTTCATAAGCCGACTAAGTCTGTTTAATCCTGACGTGTATGTCAGGAGGAATCGAAGACTTTTTGATACTTCTAAATTCTACATATATTCAACGCCCCCAGCTCATGACGAGCCGGAGGTATTTTTTCAGCAATGCACGTATCTGTGATCGAAGTTTTCTACGGAGATTTTGACGGCGCGACGCGGTTCAGCGTCGATTCGTTGGGTCTCGGCCCGAACGACTCGCAGGTCGTCTCGGCGCTCTGGTACGCAGCTGCTCCGGACACGCACGTCATCACGGTCTCGGTCAGCCCGTTCTCGGTTCCGACCGAGTCGGACTACGACAACAACTCAGTCAGCAAGACGATCATCCTCGGCCAGCACATCACCGGCGTCGAGGATCAAGGCAACGAGCTGCGGTTCGGTCTCGGTCCAATCCTGCCGAACCCGTCCCGCGGCACCGCTGAATTCCGCTTCTCAACCCCGTTCCATGCGCCGGTCCGTCTGACGATCTACGACGTCCAGGGCCGGCGCATCAAGCAGTGGCAGTGGGAGGGACTGCCGGCTGGAGCGCATGCACTCCAGTGGAACGGTACGACCGATCATGGCCAGATCGCGCCAGCCGGCATGCTGTTCGTTCGGCTAGTGTCGAACGGACGCGTCGCGACAAGCAAGCTCGTCCGACTCCGGTAGGCCGGATCTGGCCGCAGCTCGTTTTCACTCTTTCCGCCCCTGTCTCGCAGAACATCGTGAGGCGGGGGCGTTGTTTTTTGTCCAAATCGGCGTTATACTTACTTTTATGAGCAAAATAAATTAGCATAACTCTATGATCGATCAGCATACCAACCAACCCGAAGAATCAAAAAAAACTCAAGAAGTTGGACAACAAGGCTGGGTAGCAATGCATTGCTGGCATTTCCTCTCACGGTCGTTCTCTTAATAGGCTACACTATTGGTGTACAGTTCCGCACTACCCGAGATTGTGGAGTATTGTGTTTATACGAACCGATCGGTATAGTTATTTATGGCTTTTTCATAAACATTATTCTTTTGGCGATTTTATCGCTGGCACTCCAAAAATCAACGAAGCAGATATTTGCCATCGCCGTTTTACTAAATGTCGTTTTATTGATGTCCGCGTTCAGCTTTGGGGTCGTGTGAAAATGATTTAGTCGGATCTGATACCGAAGTTGACTAAAGGCCGGACTATGTTGTCCAGCGCTTTTTTAGTTGAAAATAGTCGACCTGGCACTGGGAGGACCTGTCGCTGGGAGTGCACACGCTCCACTGGAACGGAACGATCCGGTGCAGAACGTCCGCGTCGAGTTCTGGGACAACAACGCGCTGTTCGCGACCGATACGATCGACCTGGCTGGTAACGGAACGGACGTGGCGTCAGCCACCTGGACGGCAGCAAGTCCTGACTCGCACGCCATCCGCGTGATGATCAATCCGTTCGTGGTGCCGAGCGAAGCTAGCTACACCAACAACTCGGTCACCAAGCTGGTGGTTCTCGGGCAGCCGATTGTCGGCGTCGGTGACCAACCGCAGCAGCTCCGGTTCTGGCTGGGGCCTGCCGTTCCTAATCCGACCACCGGAGCGATGACGGTCCGGTTCACGATTCCAGGGCGTTCTAGGGCCTCATTCGAGATCTTTGACATCGCCGGACGCCGAATCCAAAGCTGGCAGTGGGAGGATCTGCCAGCAGGAACCCACCAAGTTCAGTGGGATAGACAAAACGTTCACGGTCAGACAGCATCAGCCGGAATCTACTTCTACCGGCTGCAGGCTGGAGCTAATATGACCACCAAGAAGGTGGTCCTGCTCCGCTAAGCTGATCGGACTACTTGCTCGTAAGCATTACACGCCCCTTCTCTCAAGGACGAGAGTCGGGGCGTTGAATTATCCAGGCTATTGTATTTTGAGCAGTTAACCACTAAAATCAGACTATGCCCTCAACACTCTTGCTAATAGATAACATAGATAATTATGAATAATTTAGGTGAAATTCGACAGGAACAAACCAAGAAAAACTCAAAGAGTTGGACGATTAGGTTAGGAGGAAACGCTCTTTTAGCTTTCCCGCTTACAGTGGTGCTGTTTATTGGTTTTAGCGTACTTGAACAGAGATTTGGGTTAGGCCGTGGTGAAGGGGGGGTGGAAGGATTTCTCCTCCCATTTGTAGTTTCTGTTCTCGGTTTCTTCGCAAACATCATTCTTCTTGGGATCTTGACCCTTTTAATTCGTGCATCAACGAAAATCACCTGGTGGATTGCCTTTACTTTGAATATATTGTATTTACTTACGATGTACATCTATTATTCGACTACGTTGTGAAGAACATTTCCATTAAATCCTCCACCCCTGTTCTTGAGGAAGGCTGGTCATATATTAATACGTCGTCCCCCTTCCGTCCTTGGGGTAGCTCAAGGCAGGCGACGGCGCATTAATGTACAATAGCGTGAATTTACTCGAAAGTTTCAATGTTTTACTTTTTTGCGACGCCCCGTTAGAGGCATGACCTCGAGAGTTATCGCTAAGATTGGAGAATTTTTCAGATTTGCCTCTAACGGGGCGACGGCGCAAAAATAGTGGATAACTAGGGGTTGACGAGGACTTTCTAGGGAGTACAATTAAGTCAGAACATTTTACATAGCGAACAACGGTGGCGCAAACTGCGTTGCCGTTTGTTTGCTATAGGCTCATTCGATCTTTGAAAAGGAGGTAGAAACGTTAGGAGAAGTCCCGGCCGCTGTCGGTAACCGGAGGCACTTCGTTCACCCAAGGAGAGTGTCATGAGGAAAATCGCGGCGTTGTTCGTCATGGTTTCGTTGATCAGTCTCGTCGGATGCGGTCTGCTCGACAAGAATCCGGTCGTCCCGTCAAGCCAGCCGATGCTGCGCGAAGCCACCATGGCTGATACTGTGGTGGGTCAGAGGTCCATCCAAAAGCCAGGTCCTCAGATCACCGCCATTCCGCCCAGCTTCCCCGGCTGGAACGTGGTCAGCGGATCACGGACGGTGATCTTCGGTCCGATCTGGGATCAGGACTGGAAGATCTACTTCTACATCCCGAACTGCTCGCGGCTGCCGCCCTACCGTGTCCTGGCGGCCAAGAACCTGTCCGGTACCTGGTTGGACTACACCAAGTACGGTCTCCTGTACGACTATGGTCAGTCAGGATCGTACTACCGGGTGGTGTACGTGTTCGGTGGCTGGCGTGCAAACGCCTTCGGCATTAACATGTTCGACGCCACCAACTGGGCGCTGTACTATCACTTCTAGGTCTCGTCACCTCCTTCGGCGGCAGCGATGCAACTGCATCGCTGCCGCCCCCTCCCTTTTTCATTGAAAATTGAGTACTATCGAGATATGAACAATTTCAAACGATACATCCCAAAAAATCTCCTGCTCGGCATTCTGCTGTACATAACCATTGGCCTTATCGTCGGCTTCTTTGTTACGAAGGGATCAGCGAATGAAGATTTGGCAATAGGAAGTCAGTGTCATGCTTACAATGAGTGTTTTCGTCTCAATGCATTTCTCATCCCCGCAGGAATGATCATATGGCCATATATGAGTCTTTCGCAACCACTCGTTCTCCTGGTCCTCGCAATACTGTTCGTCTTTGCCGTATGGTTTGCCAATCGGAAGAAGGCTAGTACTTCTTCGACGTAGGGTAAGAAGTAAAACTCATTTCAAACCCGATCCACGGTGGCGCGTGATTGCTCCACCGTGTCTTGATATCGCTCGTTCGCTCATTGAAAGTGAGGTGATGCTATCTCGTAGCCCAATGGATGTTGCAGTCGTTGCTCCGCAGTTCCTGATGTCAACCTCAAACAGGAGCAAACATCGTGACACACAAGAAGTTGCTGTATCTGCTGGCTGTGTTGTTCGCGGCCTTCGCCATCATCCAGCCCAGCCTCGTGCTGGCTGACGACCAGGCGCCACCGGTTGTCAGGCGCATCACCTGGGGACAGGTCAAGGCGTTGTATCGGCAGGGAGCCGAGCAGTCCCAGGAGATGTCGCGGGTTGGTATGAAGAAGCCGGGAGTGCAGACCATGGCGGTTTGGTACCCGAGCTGGTACAAGGAACTGCCGGTTTCATGGCTTCCGCAGGTTCCGCCGGGTGACTGGGGAGGGACGAAGAACTGCGGGCAGGCCTGCGCCGTGATGTGCGACGGGTTCTTCAAGTGGTATTGCCCGTCTTCAAGCGCAATCGTGGCGGCGGACTCGTGGCTGAACGGGCGCTTTCCCGGTCTCGGCTACGCCACGCCGAACAGCTACTACACGCACTTCACCGGCCGGAACGCTCTCGGTGTGCTGTTGACTGAACGGTTCGGACTGAGGTACGGCGTGATGTACGGCTCGAGCTCCAACGACATCACCAGGATTGTAGAAGCCGTCTACTACGGTCGCCCGGTGATCGTCGGGGTGATGATCAGCGGTGGCCGTCTGGTGTCGTCCGGCGGCGTAGCGCACTGGGCGTTGGTGGTCGGCTACGACCAGAACTACGGCGGTCAGCTGATCCTCAACGATCCCGGAACGAACTCCGGTAACAAGAAGCGCATCTCAATCGGCGACTTCGATGCTACCTGGCAAACGCAGGGCCGCATCTACGCGCCGGTCTGGCGGTAATCACCTCAACCGGTGGAGGGAACGACGCTAGCCGCTCCCTCCCCATCTTTCATCATCCAATTACTATTGCTAGAATAAATGCGTATGAAGAAAATAACTTTAGTTTTCATTCTGACGGCTGTTTTCATCATGATGGGTGCCTTAGCATACTTTTTGATATCGAAAAACGGTGGTCCGCTGCAGCCGCTGGTTGATAACTCTTCGAATAACGCGAATAATACATATTCTTCAAATCAATCGTCATTGTCCGAAGTGTCGCTGTTGGATGATCTGGGAGAACCGCATCTTTCCGCCGTTCAGGCCGAAGACTTTAAGCGCCGGCTTGTGGATTGGTCGTTATACTCAGCCGATCCATCGGTACGGCTTGGTGGCCTCGATTGCGGCCAGTCAACGCGACACGACCAACTCGCGGCTTTGAATCATTCTGATAAGCGTTCGTATAAATTGAACGGCGGGCTGAAAATTATCACCACACCGAATCTTTATAACTGGACAGCGGCGGAGCTAACCGCTTTTACATCCGACGAAACTGTGGTATGCGGTGCTGCAACCATGGTTCCGAAAGCGATTGTTGGAGATCATATCTTGTGGTGGAACGCTTGCGTTGGCGGCGCTGGGCCGCCCGCTAATGGTTCTTCGGACTACGAACAAACAGTACGTTGCCTGCAGGCAGAAGAAGTCGTGAACAGCCATTTCGGAATTTCCGACTAGTGTAACCCATTAATAGTTCCAACCCGAACCACGGTGGCGCGAAAGTGCCGCCGTGTGTTCGTTTCATCCCGGGCTTCCTCTCTGCCCGCTGGTCATAAACCCGCTTCCCGCCCAGGAGAGCGGTGCCAGGGGGCAGAGGGGAGGAAAGGCTTGTCCCACACTCGACCCACGCGAAAGCGTGGGAGTAGCGCGGGGTCGAACCGCTCGTTTAACAACACAGAGTTCCTGGGCGCTTCGTTCGTTGACACCGGCGTATCCTGGGCAGAAGATTTGAGTGTAATATTAATGGAGGCAATAAGTTATGAGAAAGCATCTCTTTATCGCAGTCAGCGCGGTGCTGATCATGGGCGTATTGGCGTTGTTCGCTTATCGCACCACGCGTTCCTTAAGCAGCGTTCCCTCTCGAACCGTCGCTTATCTCGTGGACAAGGACGTTCGCATTCTCGAGAGCAACGCTCGGGGTGAGCGGCAGGCGACGAAGTTCGCTGATGTCTTCCGGATCTTCGACCAGCGGCCGGATGGATCAATGTTATTCGGTCGAAAGCTCGATGCCAGCCGGTCAACAGACACCACCTTCGCCACGGCCTTATGGCTGCTTCGTCCGAACGGTCGAGCCGAGGAGCTTGTTCCGAACTACGTGATGGAAGCGAAATTCGTTCCCGGCGGCAACGACGTGCTGTACGTGACTGATGAGGCCGAACTCTACCGCTGGTCAAACGGAAAATCAAAAAAGCTTCAATCGAAAGTCAGCGATCTCGCCGTTTCG
Source organism: Candidatus Kerfeldbacteria bacterium (assembly GCA_016204585.1). Classification (GTDB taxonomy): domain Bacteria; phylum Patescibacteriota; class Patescibacteriia; order SBBC01; family SBBC01; genus JACQKH01. The sequence continues at coordinate 1,633 of JACQKH010000003.1, read as the reverse complement.
CAAGACGGGGGAGCCGCGGCGTACATCAAGCTGAACGCTGATTGGAGTCGTGGACAGTACAGCGACCGCGCGCTGGGATTGGCGAAGCTCGATCTCCTGACTGGGAAGGAAACGCAACTAACTAATACCTGGGAGGATTTCGGCCCGTCGTTCTCGCCCGACGGATCATCGCTGGCCTTCGCTTCCGGTCGGGCCGCCGGTCTGGCGTCGGTCTGGATGATGGACGCTGATGGCAAAAATCAGCGCCAGATTACCAACGTCGGTCAGGTTGACTACGATCCGGACAAGACCTTGACTGCGCCTGGAAGTCCGTTGCTTTGGACGCCGGACGGACGTCACCTAGTCTACGAATCGGACCGGAAGATCTGGTCGCTGACGCTGGACGACAAGAAAACCAAGCTGTCCGAGGCGAAGCAGATCGGATACGGCGAACAACCGGTGCTGATTGACGATCAAACTGTGGGTATTCTGACGGCGCCAAGCAGCACCACCACGCCGAAGATCACGAAAGTGCGCCTCAATGGCGATGTTGTCGAATGAATCTAGGCAATAAGGAACTACATCATGAAACGTCAAATCATCATTCTCGCATTCCTGGGCATAGTGATTCCGTTCGTTGCCGCAAAAGCTGAACCGCGGTTTCGTAATCCAATGAACTTCTCACGTAGCGATCCGGTGTCTGCTTACTACGACAACAATGCTGGCAGCGGTGTCACGGATTGGCAGTGCAAGGGCAACACCTACAACAGCCACGCGGGCACCGACTTCCGTGCGCCGATCGGGTCGTATATCTCCGCTGGCGCGACCGGTAACCTGTATTACAGGTACGACGCCTGTCCGACCTGGGGAAGCTGGGGCGACACGTGTGGTGGAAGATTCGGCAATCATGTTCGGATTGCCCACACCTCGCCATGGGATGAGTCGTCGAGCTGGAGGAGTTACTATGCGCACCTGAGCCAAGGGACGGCGAACGTACGCTGGTACTCTTCAGTGCAATGCGGCGCCTGGGTGGGAAACTCGGGGTCGTCCGGCAGCTCGACCGGCCCGCACATGCACTTCGAAGTCCGGCGCTACGGCTACCCCAAAGACGACCCGTATGCCGGAGCGTGCAGCGGGCCGATCAGTTTCTGGGTGAATCAGAACGGCGGCAATCCGACGCCGCAGTGTCAGTAGGACGTTTGTCGTTGGCATAATGTAAGAACAAACAATTGAATAGCAGCAACCTCAGCAGCCAGCATCAGCTGGCTGTTGATATTTGCCATCCTTGCATTTTTCTGCTATAATAAACGCAGATTTTTTGATACTCAGGTGGCACAAATCTTGCTGAAAACAAACACAATTCACGGAGGATTACGGTTCACCGCCTAATTTTAAGCTTGGGCATTTTTTCGCTCCAAAAAACCAAAAACAAACATAAACAAAACCGAAAAAACAAAAACCAACAAGAACAAAAAAACAACAAAACTCTCCCTCAATTCTCACTTCCACATTCCAACCTCAATCTTCCAACTTCTGACCTCCACTAACGAGCAATCGAGCTAAACGGCGTAGCCGCTAACGAGCTATCTTCCTAACAAGCTAAAAAGCTAACGAAGCTAACAAGCTAAACCTCTAATCCTCCAAACCACCTGTC
>JACQKH010000017.1 GCA_016204585.1 Candidatus Kerfeldbacteria bacterium | reverse complement strand
GCTTCCAAGTGCCGATGCCGACATCGTCCAAAGCCTGCCGGCCGCGGATCAGACATCTGGAAAAACAAGCGACTACTGTACGCCGGACTCACTCTACCAAGGCTATGCATCCTACGCCGGTACCTGGTCTGGGAGTTGGACCAATAATACCTTCGGTTCAACCGGGAGCATGACCGGTCAACTGTCCGTTGAAAAGAACGGCACGGCGCAGCTTGTTCTCGATGTCGGCGGTTTCGTCTTCGGCCTGATTGATCCGGCAGCCAAAACCTTCACCGGCACCTACAACGAGGATGCCATGACCTTCACCGGTGCCGGCGACGACGTCTTCGGCGATCTTACCATAACCTTTGCGGCTAACGGCAGCGTCACGGTGTCCGGCCTCGAGGTGCCGGCATCGAGTATCGACATACTGACGGCGAGCGGGGCCGTTACGGCCACAAACCTGAGTGCAAACTACACGCTCACGTTTGGCGGCCTCACATACGCGGAAGGAACGATGAGTCTGACCAAAAACTGAAGACTAGGGCCATTTCTCGCGATTGGCAGGAAAAGTCTGGATAAGATCAAACGGCGCCAGCCGAAGCGCCGACCGCAGACGTCGGACCGATTGATGATTTGAAGTTGTAAATCGAATTGAACACCGAGCGCTCTCGTGGTGAGGGCGTTTTTCACGACCACCCCTGTCCAATGACATCATGTTGTCTTTCTTAAAACATTTTTTTCGTGAACATGTCAGGCATGTTAGCAAACTCCTCCCCTCCTCAATCGAGGAGGGGAGGGCGCAATCAGCACGCCCGAGCCATAAAGTTTGAATGAGGCGTTTTCGAGAACAACATCGTTGTTTTGAGGAAGGGGTGGTCTTGACCCTTTACTCGCACCGGCGCCGGGGGGGGGCCGCCCAGCGGTGGCCGGTCCACGCTGTAATCTTGCACAGTATCCTGATACGATGTCTTTATGGAGTTCAAGAAACACTCGGCGCTGATGACGGTTGTCTTCCTGGCACTCATTGGCGTCGGCGCATCCCTGTTCGCCCTGAACGAAGCGCACCGCAACCGAGTTGTTACCACTGACTCTATCGTCTACGTTGAAACGGCACGCCACATTGCCCAAGGGCAGGGAATCCGCACGAGTATTCTCAACATCAACGACACTGAGCTTGAGCCCGCGCAAACCCAGTACCCGCCGCTCTATTCCATGACCATGGCCCCGTTTATTGCGGCTGGTCTTGATCCGATTCTGGCCGGGCGGCTGGTCAGCGCTATTTCCCTCGGCTTGCTGGTGCTCTTTGTCGGACTGTGGATGTGGCGCATGCTCGGCGCATTACCGGCTGTGGCGACGGCCGCACTCCTCACCACGCTTCCTTCGCTCACCAGCACCTCAGCCGCGGTCTGGACCGACCCGCTCTACACCCTCATCACGGTCACCCTGGTATCGCTGGGAACGAGAGTGCTTAAGCGACCGTCGGCTTTCCGCTGGTTCGTGCTTGGCTCACTGGTCGGCGCGGCGATTTTCACTAAATATCTTGGTCTCGTGCTGATTGCAGTGGCGCTGGCGTTTCTTGTTTTGTTCGATTTGAGAAACTGGCTAAAAACGTCATCACTCAGGCCAGCATTGTACGTCCTCCTCGGTATGGCGCTGTTTCTCGTGCCGCTCCTGTCTAGGAACGTCCTTCTCAGCCGCCCGATCGGCGGGGCGGTTCGTCACTTCTCAGGTCTTTCGCTCGGCGCTATTCTGGCCGATACCTGGAATACGTTGTCCGTGGATTTCACCAGAAACTGGATCTGGGATTCAATCCTAATTCTGGTCGTCGTCTCACTCATCATCGTCTTCAGAAACCGGGATGGCCGTGAGCGCTTCAAGCAAATTGGCCATGACCTTATCATACCGGTCGTCTTGAGCATCGTTGTGTACGTCCTAGGCCTGATCGTCACGCGCTGGTTTATTGACACTGACCCAATCCACACGAGGTTCCTCGTCCCAGTGTACCCGCTGGTGGCGGTAGTTTTCGTGGCTCTCGTCGCCACGGCCGGCGCCACCTTTAATAAACGATTGGCAATAATATTTCTCTCAATTCTCGCGCTGGTGAGCATGGGCTGGACCATCAAGGCCTATGACTTTGGCGCAGCGCCATATGCAATTCAGGAAACATCGCGCATGTCATGGGTACGACAAAACACCACTAACAATGATCTCTTGATCGGCGACCATGCGCCGGAATACAATCTTTGGTTTAATCGCACAGTCATGCGCTTGAGCGGCAATCCGACCGATCAAAAACTCACCGCCCAGTATCTTCAACTGCTCAAGGCGCGGTGGTCCGATTCCTTCGATCGTCTCCTCCTGACGCTGACGCCCGGCCTTAATCCGCTGGAGTACGGCGAATTTATCGCGCGGCTGAGCGCGAAGGATGTCAACGGAACGCCTGTTGTTCTTGTCCATGAAGAGCCGAAATTGCTACTCTACGAAGTCCAATGACTATTCTGGCGATAGAAACCAGCTGCGACGAAACCTCAGCCGCCGTCGTTAAAAACTATGGCGCGATTGCTCGGATTCGGTCAAATATCGTGGCCTCGCAAGTGAAGCTTCACGCCAAGACTGGCGGGGTCGTGCCCGAGGTCGCTGCGCGGGAGCACATTCGACCGATTATCCCCACGATTGAAGGTACGCTCCACCACGCCAAAATCCGCCTTATGGACATTGACGTTATTGCCGTCACTGTTGGACCAGGCCTGCATACGGCGCTTTCTGTCGGGCTGGAAACCGCCAAGGCCCTTAGTTACTCGCTCGGCCTGCCCTTGATTCCGGTCAACCACCTGCGCGGCCACATCGCTGCCAACTGGAATAACCGTTCGCCAAAGCTGCCCGCGCTCTGCCTGATTGTCTCCGGCGGGCACACTGAACTTGTCCTCATTGATCGCCATCGACACATCAAACTCCTCGGCGCTACTCGCGACGACGCCGCTGGCGAGGCCTTCGATAAAGTTGCGCAGTTATTAGGCCTCGGCTACCCTGGCGGTCCGGCAATCAGCGCGCTCGCCGCTCGCGGTAACCCACACGCCTTCGATCTGCCGCGGCCAATGCTCGAACACAAAAACCTTGATTTCAGTTTTTCCGGATTGAAAACCGCAGTCCGCTACCTTGTCGACAAACATCCCCTCCTTACCAAGGAGGGGAAACCCCGCCAACAGCGGGCAGGGGTGGTCGCTGACACGTGCGCCTCATTCCAGCAAGCAATCGTCGATGTGCTCGTGGCAAAAACGATGCGCGCCGCACGCCAACATCGACCAAAGGAGGTGCTGCTGGCCGGCGGCGTCGCCGCCAATACCGAACTGCGGCGGCGGCTGGCGGGCGAAGTAAAAAAACTCGCGTGGAAACCATCATACCGCCAGCCGCCGCCTGAACTTTGCACGGACAATGCCGGGATGATCGGACTGGCGGCAGCCTACTTTCCACATACGACAAAACAAACCGTCTGGAAGACGCTTGATATCCAACCATCACTTTCAATATAAAATACTTCGGCCGCCCTCCTCATCCTGAATATCTTCCAGGAGAAGAGAGCGGCCGTACAGCGAACTCATGTTGCGTTCCGTCACCGTGGATCGATGCGGAAGGTGACGGTATGCGTCCCGTCCTTCAGCACGGAGCCCCGCATGTCGACGCGTGGATTGATGCCGGCCAGCCGCGCCACGAGCGCCTGCCGCGCATCCATATGCAGCTCTTCGAGCGTCATCTCCATCGCCGGCTGGTACTCGAAGGTCAGCTCTGCCGGCGACCCGTCCCCGAGTCGCGCAGACAGCTCAGTCCAGAACCATAACTCCATGCTTCTCGGGTGATAAGACAGCGTCTGCTTGAACACCCCCTGCGGGTGCAACCTAGGAAGTTCAGCCATGCAGTGCCTCCAATGTGAGAGGGGTAGTTGTTACCAACTACTTCGGCTCGACCGTGGCGCCGCAGTTCAGGCACTTGAATACCTGCCCGTTGCGGACGGTGATATGTCCGCAGACGTCGCAGAGCGGGGGCGCGCCACTGGCCGGCGACACAACCGCTGCCTGGGACTTCGGCTCGATCCGGATGTCGATCCGGTGTCTTCCCCCACGAAACATGGGGGGCCAATCCTGACGAACCACATCGAACTGCCTAACGCCAAGTCCAGCGACGACTGCCGAGAACGACTCGGCGATGTCGGATGGGCCCAGAACAACACGGTCAGGACTGTCGAATACATAGACGGCGGTGAACGGTTTTCCTCGCTTCACCGCCCCGACCAGACGATGATGCTCCTTGCCGCCCTTGCAGTTGTCCGGATGCCACGGCGCTTCGGTGAAGTGAATGACATTGCTTTCGAGCGTCACGTGGACATCAACAAGGCGCTGCGTGAACGGACCGCTCGCCATGACCCTCGTCTGAAGGTAACGCATGTCCGCAGGAATCGCATCCAGTTCAAACAGCTTGACGCGGTTGATGAGCGTCTGAACTGTCGTCTCGACGGCCTCCTGGAGATCGGCTTCGCGCTCGACCTTGACGGACGTATTGTACGCCACTACGACACTGCCGTTTTCCCGTAGCAACTGGACGAGTTGCTTCAACTCATGTACCTGGGTGATGCTTTGATTCCCGGTCAGCGTGAAAACTTCGGTTGTCATCGAGCATCCCTCCATCAAGCCCATGCCAGCCTGTCGGCAGCCGCCTGTTTGGCGACTATCACGACCAGCGCCTGCGCTAAGGACCTGACCCCGCATTCTTGCATGAAACCCCTGATTTGTCAATCCCAAAACCTCCCCTCCTGCCCGAGGAGGGGCAGAGCGAAGCGAGGGGTGGTGGGAGCGTCAAACCTTGACCCCCGACGCCATTCGCAGTAAGGTTGAGCTGCAACGACCCCGGAGTCATGTCGCCGGGTAGCAATGGGCAGAACCTCTGTCTCCTCCAAAACAGCCAGCGCATCCTTTCTATGGTGCGCGCGGCTGTCAGAATTAGTAGAGCCCAAAACAATCAATGAGTGTCCGCCGTAACCTCGGTGAAGGCGGAAATTCAGGTGGTACCTCCCGGAACGAAGTTCCGCCCCGAGCTTGTCGAGGGGCTTCCACTTCCCGGGACCTGAGCGCCAAGATGCGTTCACTTTGAATTAGCGCCTTACCAACCCTCCAAACCGCTAAACCTCTAAACCACCAAGCCTCTAAGCCTCCAACATGCTTCCCAAAGCCTACGACCCCACCTCAGTCGAAACGCCGATCTACCAGCGCTGGCTGAAAGCTGGGTTTTTTAATCCTGACAAGCTACCGAACGCCAAGCGCCGAAAACCATTCTCCATTTCCATGCCGCCGCCCAATGTCACTGGCGAGCTGCACATCGGCCACTCGCTCGATCTCACGACCCAAGACATTCTGACGCGCTGGAAACGGATGAGCGGGTTCGCGTCACTGTGGCTGCCGGGCACTGACCACGCCGGCATTGCCACGCAAATCCTGGTCGAACGGACGCTCCGCGAACAGGGCATCTCGCGCTACGCCATCGGCCGGGAAACATTTTTGAAGCACGTCTGGCAATGGAAAGAAAAATACGGCGAACGCATTGTCGAGCAAATCAAACGCCTCGGCGCCTCCTGCGACTGGTCGCGCGAACACTTCACCATGGATCCGAACCTGACTACGGCCGTGCAAACCGCCTTTCTTAAACTTTTTGCCGACGGCCTGGTCTACCGCGGCGAGCGTGTCATTCACTGGTGCGTGGCTGACCAGACCGCCATTTCCGACCTCGAAGTCGAGTACCGCGAAGAGCCGGGTACGCTCTGGCATATTCGCTATCCGCTCCTCAACCGCAAACAATCTATTACCGTTGCCACTACTCGTCCGGAAACAATGCTCGGCGACACGGCCGTAGCCGTCCATCCTGAAGACAAGCGCTACCAAAGCCTCATCGGACAGAAAGTAAAACTTCCAATCTCCAGCCGCCTCGTCCCGATCATCGCCGACGACCATGTTGATCCGTCATTCGGCACGGGCGCAGTCAAAGTGACGCCGGCGCACGACGCGGCCGACTTCGCCATGGCTGAACGGCATGCCCTGCCGAAGCCAGCGGTCATTGACCAACGCGGTCAAATGACGGCGGCGGCCGGGCGAGACTTCGCCGGAATAAGCACGCTCCAAGCGCGCGATCTGGTCCTGCAAATGCTGCGCGAATCCCGCCTCATCGCCAAGTACGAGCAAATCTCGCACAGCGTGGCCTACTGCTCGCGCTCGAACACGATTATCGAACCGCTACTTTCCAAACAATGGTTCGTCAAAACCAAGCCGCTGGCTGCACTTGCACTCAAAGCTCTTCATTCGAAAAAAACGGTGGTGGTGCCCGACCGCTTCGCCAAAGTTCTGATTCGCTGGCTGAAAAACATCAAAGACTGGAACATCTCGCGCCAACTTTGGTGGGGTCACCGCCTGCCAATCTGGTATTGCGTGGCTTGTGATACGCCGACGGCCTCGATTAAAGAACCGAGAGCGAGGTGTCGGAACTGCGGCGATCGGGCCTATCGCCATGACGAGGACACGCTCGATACCTGGTTTTCTTCCGGCCTGTGGACGTTCTCCACGCTCGGCTGGCCAAAACTGACTTCTGATCTAAAGCGCTTTCATCCGACTTCCGTTCTCGGCACCGGCTGGGACATTCTCTTCTTCTGGGTGGCGCGGATGATGATGTTGTCGCTGTACTTCCGCCAAGAGGTGCCGTTCAAAACCGTCTACATCCACGGACTGGTGCTGAACGCCGAGGGCAAAAAAATGTCGAAGTCCAAAGGCACCGGCGTTGATCCCATTCCCATGGCCGAAAAGTACGGCACGGACGCGCTGCGCTTGTCGCTGGTCATTGGCACGGCACCCGGTCTCGACTTCCGCATGTCCGAACAGAAAATCGCCGGCCAGCGCAATTTCTGTAATAAACTCTGGAACGTCAGCCGGTATGTGCTTTCTCAGGGTTCCCCTCCTAAACTAGGAGGGGACACGGCGAAGCCGAGGGGCGGTACGCTCGCCGATGCTTGGGTTATTGCTCGACTTAACGAAGTTTCAAGTACCGTCACCCAACACCTCGCCAAGTACCAATTTGGCCTGGCCGTTGAAGCCTTGCAGCAATTTCTCTGGAAAGACTTTGCTGACTGGTACGTGGAGATTCACAAAGTCGAAAAAAACACGGCCGTGCTGCGCCATGTCCTGCGACAATGCCTAATACTCCTCCACCCCTTTGCGCCGTTTATCACTGAAGCAATCTGGCAAGCGGTCGGCGAAAAACGGCTACTAATGATCGAATCGTGGCCAAAGGCAGCTCGGCTGACGGCCGCGCAGAAAAACTCGCTCCCTGAGTTTGGGAATTTCCAGCGCCTGGTAATCGGCTTGCGCAACCTCAAAATCCACGGCGCCAACAACCAACCGCTGTCAATCCAACCGACTGCTAAGCTAAACCGTGAACTGCTGGCCAGACTGACTGGCGTTGCATTCGCCGACCAAGCGCCAGCTGAGGCTGACCGCGTCGTCATCGCCGATGAGCAGTTGATGGTGCCGGGGGCGGTGGCTAAGCAGTACGCCGACTGGCGCCAGCGCGAAGTCGAGCAGCTCAACCGTTACATCGCTCAAAAAGAAAAACTCGTCGCCAACGCCAAAGCGCCGGGACACGTTCGGGAGCAAGCAAAAAGTGATCTAAGTGCCGCCCGGAGTCGGCTGGCTGAACTGGGTTAAGATCGATGGAAAAAGAACTTTTAGGCGCCGCGGCGACCGGGATCGCGATCATCGGCTACATACTCTATGCCCGGAGCGTTCTTCGGGGTCGAAGTATGCCGCATGTATTCTCATGGTTGATCTGGGGACTTATCTCCGGCATTGCCTTTGCCGTCCAAGTGGCGGAACGAGCCGGACCTGGGGCCTGGTCAACTGCTGTCGGCGCAGTCGGCTGCCTCTTGGTATTCACGCTCGGACTACGGCGGGGTTCACGTTCGTTTTCAAAATTTGACTGGACGTGTTTGACGCTATCGTTGCTGGCTGTAGGACTTTGGATCGCCACTGATATTCCGCTCACTGCCGCTATTCTCGTAACCATAGCTGACGCAATCGCGTACGTTCCAACCTACCGCAAAGGATTTCGGCTTCCGTTTGAAGAACACCTGGCGCCCTATCTCATCGGAGCGATCATTCCACTGCTGGCCATCCCGGCTATCGAACGCTACGTCGTGGCAAACTGGTTGTCGCCCGCGTCCCTGATTATCACAAATGCCGCCTTCGTCACAATGGTTTTGGTTCGACGTCAAGCTACAATAACTCAAACAGCCCGCTAGATTTCAAGAGACTGCTTCTCGACTCTGCTCGAAGACTGACTTTTGTTAGTGTTCGAGCTTGCCTGCCCTGAGTTTATCGAAGGGTCGAGAACCTACCTTACAGAAGCTCAAACACCTCAGCCAATTCCTTCGCCGCCTTCGCGGTTTTGCCGCTGGCGACATCAGCGGCCACCGACGTGTTCAAGTACTGTTCAATCAAAGCGGCGTCGAACTTTTTCAGGGCGTTTTGCACGGCCCGCGACTGACGCAACACTTCAACAGCCGGTTTACCGTCAGCCATCATCTTGCGAATGGCGGTTAGGTGCCCGTCAATAATGGCCAGCCGGTGCTCAACGGTCCGCCTCGAATCCATGCGCATTTTCATATATGCCTCATTCAGACATTCGCTTTATTCGTGGCTATTCGCAAGGGGGATTGGGGACTAACCTGCGAATATCTTGAATCCCCCTAGGGGGGATTATACCATTGCCCAGATTCCTCAACAATCCCCCGGGTAGCTCGTTGGTAGTTAGCGGTTTAGCGGGTTAGAAATTATGCCAAACCGCTAACGAGCTAAACGGCGGAGCCGCAAAGCCGCTGCCCTATCTACTCCGCCACCGAGAACACCTCTTCCACCGTGGTAATCCCATCCAGCGCCTTGAGCAAACCATCCTGCGCCATGGTCAGCATTCCCTGTTTCTCCGCCAGATCGCGAAGGTCGGCCTCGATCGCCACGCCGGTCAAGACCAGTTTTTCAAGGTCTGAGGTAATCATCAGGACTTCAAAAATGCCGGTTCGTCCATGGAAACCGATGCCGTGACACTGGCTGCAGCCCGCGCCTTTCACAAAGCGCGACGGCTTGGCGGGATCGAACTTCTCTCCGCTGTTTTTCGGAATCTTTGCCAGTGCGGCCTTTACGCGGACAATCGTTTCCGGGTCGGGCGTATACTCGGTTCGACAGTGCTCACAGATCTTCCGAACGAGCCGCTGGGCCATCACCACATTGAGGGCCGGGGCCAGGAGGTATGGCTTGACGCCCATGGACAGAAGCCGCGGTATGACGCCGAGCGAATCGTTGGTATGAATGGTCGAGAGAAGAAGGTGGCCGGTCAGCGCCGCCTGGATGGCGGTCTCCGCCGTTTCTAAGTCGCGGATTTCACCGACCAACACAATATCCGGGTCTTGCCGCAACATCGCCCGGAGGCCTTTGGCAAAAGTATATCCCTTTGACCAGTCCACTTGGCTCTGGTTGATGCCGGGCAAACGGTATTCAATCGGATCTTCGAGCGCGATGATTTTCGTATCGGGCTGATTGAGTTTTGTGACAACGGCGTAGAGCGTAGTGGTCTTGCCGGAGCCAGTTGGTCCGGAAGTTAGAACCATTCCGTTCGGACGCTCGATTTCGCGGCTGACGATATCGAAGGCGCGTCCCCGCAAGCCAAGCTTGTCAAAAGTGATGGCGACGTTCGAGCCCATCAGCAGACGCAGGGCCACGCTTTCGCCGAAGGCGGTTGGTAAGGTCGAGACCCGGACGTCAATTCGCTCCTGGTCGAGGTAAATCGTCAGCCGGCCGTCCTGCGGGGTGTTCTCAATGTTAATCTTAAGACCGGCTAAAAGCTTGATGCGGTTTATAATCCGCGGCCAGGCGTCTTTGGGCAGGGCCGCCACGGTTTGCAGCACGCCGTCAATCCGGTAACGCACCTTCACGTCCTCTTCCTCGGCCTCGATGTGAATATCCGAGGCCTGCGCCTCGATCGCGCCGGCCAGGATGAGCGTGAATGTTTCAGTCAGCGGCACTCGTCGCACCTGCTGCTCGAGCGCCCGGAAGTCACGGAGGTCCTGGCGGTATCTTTTAATGTCTTCGCTTTTGATCTCGACGCCGCCGACGGCTTTCGGCGGTCGAGGTAGCCGCTCGTAGAGCTTTAAGGCTTGCTCGAAGCTGTGCTGAGAAACAACGTAGAGGACGACGTGGGAATTATGCTCGGCCGCCATTTCGTCAACCAGCTCCCGGACGCCCGCTTTTTCCGGATCGACGGCGGCCACGCGTAACTCGTGTCCGCTACGCAAGAAACAGACCATCCTGAGTTTTTCTGATATGCTCCGCGGGATGAGTGCCAGTGTTTCCGGTCCAATCGGGAAACCGCTCAGGTTGATGTAGTTCAAACCCAACTTCCCGCCCCGCTCCTGCGCGAGGTGCTCCTTTTCCTTGAATTGTATCTCCTGCATCTTCTGGCGGAACTTCTCCTCAGTTTCTTCGGAAGCGATGCGGAGCGGTGCGGCGTCACTCATACGACGCCTTGGAGTATATCAAGTTTCTGCCAGGAACTGAAGTCTATGCGCTTAGTTCGTCGGCGGTGCGCTCGCCAGGTACTTCTCAATGATCGCTAAGATTTCCGCTTCAGCGGCGGCCAAGTCGGTGTGCGGCGTGTTCCAAACAAGAAGATTCTGGCCCCCTTGAGGCTGGCCCGCTGGGAATAGTGACCTCAGATCGTGCGTCTTCTTTGTGCTGCTAATAATAGCCGTCACGCCGGCGGCCTCGCGGCGGTAGAGGATGGCGATGATCTCGGCCGTTGGGACGTTTACGATGAGTTCATCAATTACCCGCGGCAAATCGTCCTGGCTGGCGCCCGATTTCGCAAAATCCTGCTCGCTCAAGAGCGACCAAACGTACCGTCCAGCCGAACGTTCCTGCAACCTGGCCAGCGCCCGCCCCCACAACTTCAGCGCGGCCATTGACTTTGATTGGTAAAGGTTGTCGATGATTTGCTCTCGCCGCGCGCCGGAGGCAATCAGGTGACTGGCGATTGCCAGCGATCGCGGGGTTACGGTCGGCGTTTGAAAACTTTTGGTCTTCGAGATAATGCCGGTCAGGAGCGTGGTGGCTACCTGTTCGTCGAGGACATTGTAGCCGAGGGCCTTGACCAAATCGAAAATGATCTCCGAACTTGAGGTGGCCGCCAGGTCAACGAGGTTGACCGCGCCGAAATGGGTGTTGCTGGCGCGGTGGTCAATATTGAGGATGGGAACGCGGTAGAAAAACTCGGCATTGGCAGTGGCCAAGTCGCCGAGGTCGTCCAGGTCCGGCGCGTCTAAAACGATCACGGCGTCATAGGCGTAGCCCCCGGAACTGGTGGACACGTCTCGCGATTCGTAGAAACCGTCTTTCGGCGTGATGTAAATATTTAACTTGCCGTTGTCGATAGCATAGCTCAACTCCTCGACCGCGGTCTTAGACAAATCGAGGGTGATGACGAACTGGCGGAGGTTCTTGAGTTCGCGCTCAATCGCCTCGCTCTTTGGCAAGAAACTATGGTTCGAGGGGAGTTCGAACCGGCTACAGACCACCCTTGATCTCTTCTTCAGCTTCTCCAGCGTCAAAAATAAGGCCAGGCCGCCGGCGATCGCGTCGGAAGAGGGGCGAACCGGCAGACAAATCAGGGTGTTCTTGCTGCGGTTCAGAAATTCGACGGCTTGTTGGAGGGGGGTGAGTTCCATGGTTTAATCATCCCTCCGAAGACTACGAACTAAAGAATAGGTTATGGTAACGATGCAACTAATTCCTGTCAAGAGAGGCGCCGGTTCGTCTCCCCGTCATTTCGTGGAGTATAATGCTAGTACCGTACGTCTTTTTAGAACTACCAGATGCTGAAAGTGTGGCAAATGATCTCGAAATCGCCCTTGGAGACAAAGAAATTAGGCCGGACTCTGGCGGGTTTTTTGCGGCCGGGCGATGTGGTGACCGTATCCGGCCCAGTTGGCGCTGGGAAGACTACCCTAATTCAGGCCGTTGGAAAGGCGCTCGGCGTCGCTTCCGCGCTCCGGAGTCCTTCCTTCGTGCTCATAGGGACACACCGCTTTAGGCATGGCCGCATCCGAACGCTCAACCATGTTGACCTTTACCGCATTCATCAGCTCAGCGATCATGATCGACGCGCTATTGCCGAGGTACTCTTTGACCGCGCGGCCGTATCACTAGTTGAATGGCCCCAACGGATTCGCCACTTGCTCCCACCAACAACATCCCGCATCACCATAACCATGGCGGGTGAGGACAGGCGACGACTGGTGGTCCGCGGACGGTTGGCTAGTTCGCTTGCCGCGGCATGGCGGGCGACGCTTCCTTCACGAATCTCGGTCGGCCCCGCCGGTTCTCGGCGATAGTGATGCGACCGACGGAATCCTGTACCACCATTCGCTCCGGCGTCAGCGCTACGACTTGCGCTCGATCAATTCGAAGTTCGGACTGGACCAAGGGGTTACTGAGCCGACTTGGCCGGACCAGGTAGGTTAGGATGAGATGACTCTCAACATCCACCTCGAAATCCACGATGCGCCCGAGTTTCTGTCCGGATTGCGTCTCCACTGGAAGGTGATGCAAATCTTTCCCTAGGACTTTCATGGCGTTGGTTTCTCCGTCTGGGCCTTCCCTCGAAAGAGCAGCCACTGTTGAGCAATCGAGAAAATATTAGTAGTTAGGATGTACAGGCCGAGGCCGGCCGGGAAAATGTAGGAAAAGTAGGCGGTCACGATGGGCAGGAAGTAGTTCATCTGTCGGGTGATGGTCGCGGCCGACCGTTCGTCCTCTGCCCCTTTTACCTTGGGGATGTTTGTGGTTGGTGTCAACATCTTGGTCTGGAGGTACTGCGTGATGCCGGTCAAAACCGCGATGATGATATTTTTGTTTCGAAGGAGGTCAATGAAACCAAGCGAGATCGAATTGATCGGGGTAGTGGCATAGATGGTTTTAAGCGAGCCGTAGAGATCGGCTAATCGCTCAGGTTTTAGCAGGTGCGTGGTCGGGTCAATCTGCAGGCCGGAAACAAAAACTTGGTAGAGTGCGAATAGGAACGGGAGTTGGATTAACAGCGGCAAGCACGAGGACAGTGGATTTACTTTGTGTTCGCGATAAAGCACCATGGTCTGCTTGGCCAGCTCCTGACGGTTGTCTTTGTACTTGGCTTGTAGCTCCTTAAGTTTTGGCTGGAGTACTTGGAGCGAGCGCTGCGAGTTAATCTGCGAACGCGATGGCCAAATAAGGATCGTTCGGATGATAATCGTCACGATCACTATGGCCAGCCCGAGGTCGTGCCCGGGAAGGACGTGCTGGATAGCGATCAAGCCGTTGAAAATCGGCTGGTAGAAAATCGTGTGGAAGATGTTCATTGACTAAAAATCAGCGGACTGGGTCAAGGCCGCCCCGCGTCCAAGGATTGCAACGGAGGATTCGGCCGATCGCCCGCCACAGTCCCTTAATTAGCCCAAGTCGCTCAACCGCGGCGACCGCGTAGTCCGAGCATGTTGGTGAAAATCTACAAAAACCGAGCGGGTGTCTGGCGCGCCACCACCCGTGGTCAGGGGAAAGGGTTCGTTGGTAAAGTCGAATGGTGAAAAGTAGGGCGCGCGAAGCAATAGACATCGGCACGTTGTTACCCATCTTTGAGCTGACGGATGATTGTGACACACTGATGGTTGAGATTGGCGTAAGACTTCCCGATCGACCCTGGCCTGGCCGTTACAATGATGTCAAGACCGTTAGGCAATCCGCGGAGTTGTGCTCGCAGGGCTTCGCGGAGGCGTCGTCGGAGGCGGTTTCTGACGGTCGCTTTTTTCGAAATCTTGGCACTGATTACAATACCGATGCGCGATGAGACTTTTGGTGATCGTCGGTGTACGCGGAAGACGAGGGATGACGAACTTAAAGCCAGGCTACGGTTATAGACGCGGCGGAAGTCGGACGAGCGTCGAAGGCGGTGGACTCGCGGCAGCATCAATTGACGCTAGGCGTTCGGCGTTAGTCTGGTTCGTCCTTTTCTGCGCCGTTTCGTGATGACCGCTCGTCCACCCGGGGTTCGCATCTTTCGAAGGAAACCGTGAACCCTTCCTCGACGGCGCCTCTTTGGTTGGTAGGTTCGTTTCGGCATAAAAGGGTTCGGTCAGTATAGCAGCAAAAAATGAGTTGCGTCAATGCGGTTATTTTCATATTTGAGCTATCCACACTTCATGCACAATTTCTCCACATTTTTACAAAATTGTCGTATTTTTGTTTATGGCTCTTCGTGGTATATTCCCTACTCACACGTGACTTGCTATGAAAACTATGACGAACGAACAGATCTGGCAGACGGTCCTTGGAGAACTTGAACTGCTCATCAGCAAGCCGAACTTCACCACCTGGTTTAAAAACACATTCGTTATTGCGGTCGCTAATGACGGTGTCGTCATTGGCGTGCCTAATGCCTTCACTCAAAGCTGGCTGCAAAACAAATATCACGGACATATCATCAAGGCCCTCGAGCACGCCCTGAGCATGAGCCCCGTGTCAGTTCGCTACGAGGTGGCCGCGGTCAAACACCGGGTGGCTGTGTCAGTGGCGGGGGCCGGACGACTGCCAGCGGACCTACCCCAATCCGCGGCGCCATCCTCGCCGTCGTCAAACGGTGATTTCAATTTAAATCCCCGCTATCTCTTCGATAATTTTGTGGTCGGGAAGGGGAATGCGTTAGCCCACGCATCAGCCATGGCCGTTAGTGAAAAACCTGGCCTGGCCTACAACCCGCTATTCATCTACGGCGGCGCCGGGCTCGGCAAGACCCACCTGATGCAGGCGATCGGTCACGAGGTTCTTCGGCTTCACCCCAAAACAAGCGTTCTGTACGTAACCTGTGAGCGTTTCACTAACGATTTTATTCAAGCAGTATCTCGGGGTCAGGCCGAATCGTTCAAGAACCGTTACCGCAACGTTGATGTCCTCCTGATTGATGACATCCAGTTTCTGGCCGGCAAAGAGGGGACGCAGGAAGAATTCTTCCATACCTTCAACGCGCTCCACCAGACCAACCGCCAGATTGTAGTGACCTCCGACCGCCCGCCAAAGTCAATCCCCTCGCTGGAAGCCCGCATTCTATCTCGTTTCGAGTGGGGGATGATCGCGGACATTGCCTCGCCTGATCTAGAAACTCGGCTGGCTATCTTGGAAGCGAAGTGCAAAGAAAAGCATCTGCAGCTATCGAACGATATTCTTAATTTTCTGGCCACCACTATTCAATCGAACGTCCGTGAGCTCGAAGGCGCCTTGAATCGAATCTTTGCATACAGCCAGCTTAACAACACCGAGCCGTCCCTTGAGGCGACAAAGACGCTGTTGGCCTCGGTCACGAATCGAGCCCAGAAAAGCGGCCTCACCTCGAAGCAGATATTGAACGTCGTGGCCTCATTCTACGACCTTTCCACTGACCTGTTAATCGGCGGCAGCAGAAAAAAGGACCTGGTCGTCCCGCGGCAGATTACGATGTACCTGATGAGAGAAGAGCTCAAGAGTTCCTTCCCGAACATCGGCCAAGAGCTCGGCGGTCGTGACCACACCACGGCCATGCACGCGGTAATGAAGATTGGAAACGCCATCGAAAAAGACGAGAAGATACGACAGGATATCACCCTGCTCCGACAGCGCCTTTACAACCTATAAACTCCTTTTTTTGGATAAACTCCGGAAAAATCATTTATACTCACAGGTTTGGTTGGGGATGACACCTGCACAACCAGTGACCCCGGACAGATCCTTGTCCACACAATATGTGTCGGGTGGTATGGTTTCCAGTTTTCCTCCCCACGCACAACCACAGTTTCTTGACATTAGTGTGGGGCTACTCGATGTTTTTCCTAGCGCGATCATTCAACAAACAACACTGAAATGACAGTCGTCCACCTATCCACAGTCCTTATTATTACTACGAGATAATATTATGAAAGTCTTATGCACGAAAGAAAACCTGCAAGCCGGGCTCGGCATGGTCAGTCGGGTTTCGACCAAAAATCTCACCCTGCCCATTCTCGGAAACGTTCTGATTCGGGCTGAATCGGGGGGGTTGTTTTTGTCCGCCACCAATTTAGAGGTTGGGGTGGTGGTGCGCGTCCGCGCCAAGGTGACTAAAGAGGGCGCACTGACCGTGCAAGGGCGGCTGATCGCCGATTTTGTTGGTTTGCTGGAGAACGACAAAGTTGAACTTACCGGCGACGGTTCGTCGCTGCGGATAGTTGGCGAGTCATCGGAGACGACCATCCGTGGGATACCGGCCGACGATTTTCCAATCATCCCCACGGTTCCCCGTGTTAGGCGAGTCCAAGTCGAGGCCGACGCCTTTCGGCTGGCCCTAAACCAGGTACTATTCGCCGCCGCCCAGGACTCCTCGCGACCGGAGATTAGTGGCGTTTTCCTTTCCATTAACGGGCAACAGCTAACACTGGCGGCCACCGACAGTTACCGACTGGCCGAGCGGACCCTCAAAATAGAATCGCCCGGCATCGAGCACACGACCATCATTCCCAACCGAGCTCTATTTGAGCTGAGTCGGATTTTGCCGGGAGAGGGCCAAGTCGAAATTTTCTTTGGCGACAGTCAAGTACTGTTCGTGACCGATAGCGTTGAACTAACCACCCGCCTGATCGAGGGACAGTACCCAGATTACAAGCAAATCATTCCCGACTCCGCCGCCACCCAAGTAACGGCCGAGGTCGAGGCCCTGGCGAAGCTCGTCAAAACCGCCAGCCTGTTCTGCAAACCCGGGATTAATGACGTCACACTGATCCTAAGTTCCGATAAGAAGTCCCTGTCTTGTTCTTCGGCCAATACCGAGCTCGGAGAACACCACGGCGTCCTCAAGGCGGATGTCAGCGGAAAAGAGAACACCATCGTTTTCAACTACCGATACTTCCTCGACGGTTTAGTTAATATTGGCGCGACCCGCGTTCAACTAGGCGTCATCGACAGTTCTAGTCCCGGCGTACTTCGTCCCGAAGGCCAAACCGAGTACCTCTACCTGCTCATGCCGATTCGCCAATAGTTAGCAATGGCTACGCCGCTCGGCGATATTCTCGAACAGGCAGTTCGGCGACACGGCATTTCTGATGAGGTGCTGGCGGCACGGATACTTACCGCCACCGCTGACATTCTCAAACAACTCATTGGTCCAGACGCCTCGCAGTTCGCCAAAGCGGAATCTTTCAGGCATGGCGAGGTTCGCGTCAGCGTACGGAGCGGAGTTGTTGGCGTAGAGCTGCGACGACTAGAATCGGAAATACTTGGGCGATTGCGCCGGGCGGTTCCCGGGGTACGCCTTGAACGACTGCAGATTCGCCAAACGACCTAGTGAACGTTCACGGTCAGGGCATCACTCTGGAGGGAGCGGCCGTCGCTGGTGCTGGCAGCCAGCCCAAGCTTGTAAGCGCCGGCAACACTCGGCACATTCCAAGATATTACCGCAGTTGAAGCGCTGTCAGGCGTCACGGTGCCCAGGTCAGACGTGGTGCCGTCTGGAGCAACAGTTTTGAAGGTAACGGCCACCACCAATGAGGGATCAAAAGCGAAAGCACGTATCTCCATCGTCGTACCGCCAACTACTTCTGCGCCGTTGCTCGGCGTGACAAAGAAGAGCGATGAAGTTGTTCCTTGGTGGACGATGTTAACGGTCAGATTAGCGCTGGTGGAATTGCCGATGTCGTCGGTGGCGACAATAGAGACCGTGTGAAACCCGTCCTCGATGGCGCTAGTGTCAATGGTGATGGTTTGCGTGGTCGAGCCAACGGGCGAAACTACATCGTCGTCAAGACTGAACTGCACGGACGCCAACGGACGGGAGCTGGTGACGGCCGTAGTAACCGTAAGAGAATTCCCATGGACCGTTTCGTTCTGGCCGGGGGAAACGACGGTGACCTCCGGCCGCGCGGTGCGCAAGGAGCATGATTCGAGCGGCGGGCGCTTTTCCACATATTTATTCTTTTTGGCCCAGTCCTGGATGGGTTTTTCCCAGGCGGTAAACTGCGAGTTCTTCTCCGGGCTTTTTGGCGGCGGTCCATCGGGATCACTAGGATCAACGTAGTAGAGGATAGTATGAACGGCCCGCACGGTCTTTTTTGACACGAATTCTGGTGGCCAGGAATCGAGGCAAGACGACGGAATTTCATTGCCGGTGACCTTGTCGACGTTGATCGGCGCCTCACCCTCGATCTTCCCCTGAAGGATCGGTTTGGTGGTGGTAATCGGCTTTGGTTTTTTGAAGCCCTCGGTTTTGGTGCCGGCCAGAGCTTTCCGCATGAAGGCGTTCCAAATCGGGGCGGCCACCACCGACCCATCGGCCCCGAGTCTCATTGGCTTGTTCTTGGTATTGCCTACCCAGACCCCCGTCATTAATGATGGGGTATACCCCATGGTCCAGGCATCGCGGTACTCCTGTGTGGTGCCAGTTTTCGCGGCCACCGGTCGGTCGGGGAGAGTTAGCCTATTCCGGCTGCCGAAAATGAAGCTCCGCGCTTCATTGTCGCTTAAGATGTCAGTCACGGTCCGCGCAATATTTTCTTCAAGTACCTTGCTACTTTGATCCTTGAATTCCTCGAGCACCTTTCCGCTTTTGTCTTCCGCGCGGAGGATTGGGGTGGTGGCGTGAAGCGCTCCGTCGGCGGCCAGACTGCCGAAAGCGGCGGTATGTTCAAGCAGCGTGATATCAGCACCACCAAGGACTAGCGACAGGCCCAGTCGCGAACGGTCGGCCCAAGTGGTGTAGCCCATCTTCTGGGCTTGGTCAATGACGTGGTCAACGCCGGCCAGGTAGAGCGTTTTGACCGCCGGAATATTCAGCGATCCGGCCAGCGCCTTCCGCATAGCCACCGGCCCGTTTTCCTTCCCATTATAGTTACGGGGGACGTAGTCAGGCGCGCCGGCGACCTTGAAGCGGGTCACCAAGTCGAAGATGATCGTCTCGGGCGTGAAGCCGCGGCTGAAGGCGGTAGCGTAGACGATGGGCTTGATGGACGAACCCGGTTGTTGCAGGGTCAGGGCGACGTTGACGTTGCCGTCGATGGTGGTGTCGAAATAATCTTTCGAACCGACCATCGCCAAGATCTGACCAGTCTTTGGGTCAATGGCGACGAGCGCGGCGTTATTGGCGTCCCAGCGTTTCTCATTGATAGCCGCTTGGTCGGCAATCGCTTGCTCGGCCGCGTTTTGCTTTTCAATATCGAGTGTGGTGATGACCCGCAGGCCATCCCGTTCAACCGTTTTTTCGCCGTACTTGTTGGTCAGTAGCTCCCGGACGTAGAAGACGAAATGTGGAGCTAGGATAGTCTCACGCTTCGGCTTGACGTTTTGCAGAACGTTTTCTGCTTTGGCCGCGGCCGCCTCCTCCTTTGTGATATACTGTTGCTCGACCATCAGGTCCAAAATATGGTGAGCCCGGCGAAGGAGTTGATCGGTGTGGTTGCCGTACGGCGAGTAAAAGGTCGGTGCTTGTGGCAGGGCGGCCAGAACCGCCGATTCGGCCAGCGTCAGGCTCTTGGCCGGCTTGCCGAAGAAGGTCTCCGCCGCCGCCTCGCTGCCATAGGCATTCGCGCCGTAAGGAATCTCGTTAAAATAAAGTTTGAGGATCTGATCTTTGGTGAAACGACGTTCGATTTGGTAGGCCAGGACGAGCTCGCGGATTTTGCGAGTTAGTTTTTTCTCGCTGGTCAAAACTGCGTTCTTTACGAATTGTTGGGTGATGGTTGAACCGCCTTGGGATGAACCGGTGGTCAGGTCCTTCCAGATCGCGCGAACAATGCCGGTCAACGAAAACCCCTGGTGTTTTCGGAAGTCCTTGTCCTCAATCGCGATGGTCGCGTTGATGACGGAGGGAGAGATGTCCGCCAATTCAACCACCGTCCGCCGCTGATCGCCGTGGATTTCGTAGAGGAGGGTGGTGCCGTCGCGAGCGTAGATCCTGGTGGACTGGGCCACGCTGCGGTCGGAGATGCGATCGGGGTTAGGCAGGTCGCGCGAGAACCAGGCGAAAACGATGATGCCGGACAGGACGAAGAACAGAAAAACGATGGCCGCCAGCGGCAGCCAAAATCTCAGCAACTTTTCGCGCCGGTGACGCTGACGAAGGACGCGCTTCGACCGCCAGAAGATCCGCCGCACTGCCATGTTTATGAGAAACCAAACGGCCCGCACAGCTCGAACGAGGCTCGGCGGATGTTCTTCACGGTCACGGTTATTATTAAGCGACGGCTCTCTTTCCGCACGTTTTTGGTTGCTGGGTTCAGGTTTTTGTAGTCGCAGGTGAGGGATCGGCATGATCCGTTTTTTGATTACTTTCAGTCATCGTATCTTTCAGTAGTCGCATGAGCTTACCAAGGATAACGAAAAACGTGCGGTGGGTGTAAACAGTGTCATCACTTTTAATAATGAGGTACGCGAGTGCCCGGTCGGCGGCGGTTTGGCTCCTTCGTTAATACAATCAGCCGCCCTCAAGAAAGCCATACGATTATATCAGAAACATGCTATACTTTCAATGTATTATCCGTCAGATTCATGGCAAAAAAATCTTACGAAACGCTTATTGACGAAGTCCTTACGCGCGGCCTGGCCGAAGTCATTGACCGCGCACACTTGAAGAAACGGTTGGTCGCTGGCGAGAAGCTAAAACTAAAACTCGGCATTGACCCGACCGGCGCCAAGCTGCACCTGGGTCACGCCGTTCCGCTCCGCGCACTTCGCCGCTTCCAGGACTTCGGGCATACGGTCGTGCTTATCATTGGCGATACCACGGCTATGATCGGCGACCCGTCCGGCAAAAACTCCACCCGACCACCGTTGAGTCGGGATGAAATTGCCAAGAACTACAAAACCTACGAGCGACAAGCTTTCAAAATATTGGATAAGCAGAAAACTGAAGTCCGCTGGCAGTCAGAGTGGTACAAGAAATTCGGACTCGATGATATAATCCGCGAGGCCTCGAAACTGTCGGCCGGCTGGGTTTTGTCGCACGAAACTTTTAAGCAGCGTATGAAAGCCGGCCAGCCACTGGCCTTCCACGAACTTTTGTACCCGCTCTTGCAAGCGTATGATTCCGTGGCCGTGAAACCGGATGTTGAGTTTGGTGGTCTGGACCAGAAGTTTAATCTGCTGACCGGGCGCGAACTCATGAAAGCCCACGGTTTACCGTCTCAGGATGTGGTGATGACAAAATACCTTATCGGAACAGACGGTCAGAAAATGGGAAAGTCCTTGAATAACTTCATTGCGCTCGAAGAAGAGCCGTTCGAGATGTTCGGGAAAATCATGAGTATGCCGGATACCGTGCTGCACGATTACTTCGAGCTGGCGACTGATGTGCCGCTAGCTGATTTTAAGAAGATGTATTGGGAAGGAGCAGAAGCTCGGAACACGAAGATGTTTTTAGCGCGCAAGATTGTTGAGGAGTATCATGGACTTGCGGCCTCGAATCAGGCCTTAAAACGGTGGAATAAATTTGTCTCCGGCGAGCAAGAGCTACCAGGGCAGTCTGTTCGTGCAGACCTTGAGCTAGATTTGCGATCAGCTTTAATAACAACAAAAATAGTCAGTACAAAATC
>JACQKH010000016.1 GCA_016204585.1 Candidatus Kerfeldbacteria bacterium | reverse complement strand
GGTGAACGGCAAAGTTCGAGGGAGCGTGACGATTGCGCCTGATGCCTCCGAGTCCGACGCACGGCGCTTAGCCGAGGGCGAGCCGCTTGTTGCAAAATACCTTCAAGGGAAGAGCGTCGTAAAATTTGTGTACGTACCCGGCCGTATCATCAATTTTGTTGTGAACTAAAATAACACTTGCACGGACGGACAAGTCGTGATTCCATATATCTGACATCGCAGAGTGAAGCAATCCAGCCAGGGATCTCACTCTGCGATGTCATATTGTTTTGCGCGGTCCGACTTAGGACGCGCGCTACTCCGTCTGCTCCGTTGCGGAAGCGGTTGCAGTGGAAGCGCCCATAGCTTCCTCCGCGGGGGTGTTGGCGAGACGCGAGAGCTCGTGGTGCATGAGTTCCATGAGCCAGAACTGACGATTGGGCGTCTCGAGGTCGAGGAGGGTCTTGATGGCCGCCGCGCGCGGTGGACCAACACGCGGAACCATCTCTGCCTTCCAGTCCATCTTCATGGGGATTCCTTGGGTTTGGCTAGGGCCACGAGCCGCGGTCGGGAACATCCCACGAACCCCAGCTACTGCCCTGCGACGAACCGCCGCCCCACGAGATGCCATCGCCCACGTCCACGCCGTCGGGCCCGACGGAACGGTTGCGGCTGTTGTCGCTCGACGGGCTGAGGCCGTCGGGGTCGGTGGGGATCTCCTCGCCATCTGGACACACACCCTTGCCTGTATTTTCCGTGCGCATGGTACCTCCGTGGTATTGCGCGTTGATCGGCCGGTCCCTGATAATTCGGGAACAAGCTGGACGGAAATGGACTCCCGGTCTGGGAGTCCATTTTACAGGGAATCGTTTGATTCTATGCAAACTGCGCTACCAGACACACAACACACCAATCGCCCATGGGCGGAGCGAATTTCGGTGTGCGTATGTCATGCGAATGGTCATAAGTAACTCCAGTGTATACAGGGGTTAATTTGCTGTCAAATCATGAGTGCTTTTTGTGAAATCCAGTTATCCCCACTTGTCTTTTTCTTTGGATGTGTTATAGTAATTTTGGTTCGTTTAGAAGTGGCAAACCACAAAAACTCCCCCTTGGGGAGCTTTTTGTTTGCTCGTTGGGTCACCATTGCGCCGCAGTAATTGCCTGAAATGCGCTCAAATATGTGAAGAAACACACATGGACGCCGCATAAAATGCTTCTCGGCTTATGTGTGGCTTGGTTAGGCGTTGCCCTGATTGTGATGTCCATTACGCGGGATCATTGGTATCACACGGTCACAAGCGACGTATTGCTTACGGGTATTGTCGTTGAAGAAGTGGATGCGCGCGGAGTGCGCCAAACGGTACGAATACGTTCGGACGCATTTCCACGGCGCGTGCAAGTCACCATGACTGGAACCCCACGTGTTCGTGAGGGGGATATGGTTGAGATTGGCTGCGAGCTTACAAACGTAGAGGATGTCTCATGGAAACAGTTTCGTTACGACCGATACCTCATGAAAGAAAACGTCTCCGTACTTTGTGACTCGTGGAGGTCTCCACATGTTTTGGGGCGAGCACGTGGGGTACGTGTCTGGTTGTCTGACTTACGACTTGCAATAGAAAAGAATCTCACACGGTATCTGCACGAGCCGCACGCCTCGCTCTTAACGGGTATTCTCTATGGATCTGTCTCGATGCTTCCAGATGGGTGGCGTGACGCGTTTCGAAGGAGTGGCATGTCGCACATCGTTGCCGTCTCGGGATACAACGTGATGCTTGTCGCGTCTGCCGCGATGCGCGTGCTCACGTATTGGTTTCTCAAGCGTCAGTATGCTTATGTTGTTGTGATGATATGCGTGGCTGTGTTTGCCGCACTTGCGGGAGGTGGTGCGGCAGTTGTCCGCGCGGCGATCATGGGAGGACTTGTGCTTTCGGCACAGCAAATCGGCCGTCCGTCGAGCTCGCTCATGCTCCTGTTACTTGCGGCAACCGGCATGACCATCGCGCGCCCGCGCATTTTGCTCGACGATGCCGGCTTTCACCTATCATTTGCCGCAGCCGCTGGACTCATGTGGCTCTCGCCGCAACTTAGCGCGCATCTCCCTTTTCTCCCGACCGTGATCCGAAAAACAGCGGCGGATTCACTCTCGGCCATTGCAGCGACGGCGCCAATCCTACTATGGCAATTTCACCAATGGTCGAGTGCCGCGCTCATTGCAAACATTCTTATTGTGCCACTCATTCCGCTTGCAATGGTGCTTGGAGTTGTTGCGATATTAGGATCATGGGTTGCCGCCGTGATGCACGCCGACATCGCCGGATTTGTCATGACGTTCCCAAGTTACATCGTGCTCGATCTGATTTTGAGTCTCGTGCAACTGTTCGCATCATTACCGTTTTTTGATTGGACATGATTCTCCTTCTCGCGTGGCTTTTGGCCAT
>JACQKH010000014.1 GCA_016204585.1 Candidatus Kerfeldbacteria bacterium | reverse complement strand
TGGAGGCCACGAGGGGAATCGAACCCCTGAATAGAGGTTTTGCAGACCTCTGCCTTACCACTTGGCTACGTGGCCATTGGCCTCCAAAAAGTGAGAACGGGATCCCGCAATCATTTTCTAATGTTCAATGGAGCGGGACAGACCTCTGCCTTACTACTTGGCTACGTGGCCAGAACAGGACATTAACGCGGAGCGAAGCAATAATAGCAAACAATCAATGCCTCAGTCTAGTATAACAGCATTAAATGAGAGCCGCGATCAGACATCGCTGACCGCGGCTCTTCGCGTTGACAGGGCTTATACTTATCTCTCCCTCCTTAGGACCTCCTCCCAATCGTCATGGAGCTTCATGCCGAACCGAAGACCGTATTCGGCCATGACATCTTGAAGCTCGCGCAGCGACTTCTTGCCAAAGTTGCGGTACCGCAGCATCTCGGCTTCCGATTTGGCCACTAGTTCTCCGAAGGTCTTAATCTCGGCGCCGCGCAAGCAGTTCTCTGAGCGCACTGAGAGCTCCAATTCCTCAACCGGTCTTAGAAGTACCCAGGGGTTGGCCGGCACTTCTAGGTCGAGAAAGATACGCTCTCGCAGCGATTCGCCCAAGTCCTGCTGCCGGGCGACTTCCGTTTCCCTCTCGAGTTGAAGGCGGAGTGAGTCGCCGAACGGTTCAACGAAGCGCCGGAGCTGATTGGCGCGTTTCGGATGCCTGAGCCAGCGAAGCGCGTGGGACTCAATTTGACGTACACGCTCGCCACGCTTGCCCAACCGAGCGCCGGTTTCGGCAAGCGTTTTCGGTTCCTCCCGCAGGCCGAACCGCTCGACTAGAACTCGTCGCAACTCGTCAGGCAGACTCTCGAGCACGCGGTCGATCTTTTGACTGACGTCCGGCGTCCAGATGGGCGCAATCAACGGCCGGTACTTCTCGAAGTACGCTTCCCTGACGGTGGCGATGGCTTCTAGCGGTGTTGCTGGAGGCGAAACTGTGCCCTCAGCCAGCTGACTCAAGTAATCCTCCCACTGCGACCGAGGCTGATCGTTCGGCCGCGGCTTTCCGAAAACCGCCTCGAGCAGCCGTGCATAACCCCTTTGTTCAGGCAGCGTCTTCGGCTGCATGAGTTCGTACATGATCTGCGCGATCTGTTGCACGGCTTCTTGAATCCACTGAATGCGGAGTCTGATGCGCAGAATGCTGACGAGAAGTTCGCGTTCTGCGGCGTCGAGCGACGAAAGCTCGTGATAACGATGTTGCCACAAGCCACTCACGCGAGCGAACAGAAGAAAGTGTTCGCCGTACGTTCTTTGTCCCCAGCGACCAGTCAGCTGCTGTGTCGCCGTCAACGCCTGGACATCGTTACTGACAGTCGCTGATGTTATTCCGAGCGCCTCAGCGATCGCCGCAATCGGCAAGCCGAATGTGGCCAGCCGACGGATCTTCCCCATCCGCGACTTCCGGTGTTCCCGATATCGTGTCATGTGTCCTCCGAGACGAGCGTCTCCGGTGACGGGTTTGAAAGAACTACTCAGTGCTGCGTCACAACCAGATTTCGCAGGAACCTAAACACAGGCTGTCAAGATTGTCAATAGCTTGACCGCAAACAAAACCGCCCGGCCAGTAACGGGGCATTGACGCGGAGCGAAGCAATGATAGCAAAGGTTAATGTCAGATCTGACAAAAATTCCATTGTCCCACTAATGCTCAATAATGCTCAAAGCGGCTCAGGGCACCCGGTACAAGGACATCTCGTGGTACCGACGGACGAACTCGAGTTTTGACAATAACGATTCGGCTGGTGGGTTGAGATCGTTATGAATGACAAAAGCGCCGCGGTCTTGGTCAACCACTTTTTGCAAGGCGGTTGGATCCTGTTTTAGATATTTTACCGTTCGCTGCGAATTTGGACCCACCAAATAAAGCTGGGTACCGGTTTGGGGATATATACCTTTACTGAAAATATAAACGTTAGCATGCGGATTTTGCGCTTCAATGCTATTTCGAAATACGCGGTGCGGACTTTCCGCGACCTTGCTAAGCGACTGCTTGGTGATGACTATGCTGACTAGTGACATGTGGGCGATCAGGGCCAGCCACAGCCACCTGACCGCCGAGGTGAAGCCGCCCGGTCGTCGTCCAGCGATGATAAAAATCGCTATCAGAACAATGACGACGACTGCCGCCGCCATCCACGGATCGAAAAATCCCAGCGACAATTTTCCGGAAAGCCCGAGGCGCAAGCGCCTAGCCACGTCGTATACATAACTAAGGCCGAAGATGGCCGTCAAGACGATGAACCACCGCGGCCACTGCCGGGCCGATTCGACCAGTAACCGACCGATCAGCAAGGCCATGGCCGGAAATGCGGGGGCGATATACCAGGCCAGTTTTGTGGCGGCCAAAGTATAAAGTGCGACCGTACCTAAAGCCCAGGCCATCAAAAAAATTTCGAGACCGCGGTCAGTGACGCGTTGTCGTATTCGTCGGATCGAGGCCGCTACCGCTGGCACGATCAGCCATGACCAGGGAAACATCCAGCGGACGACGGATGGAATATACCACAGCGGACCGTGGAGTTTTGGCGTCGTGTGCAATCGTTCTTCAATGCGCTGGACGATATGAAATCCCACGTATTCATTCCAAAACGCGCGACCATGGACCACCAGCTGATGAATATGCCAGGGCAAAATGATAGCCAGAAAAACGCCGATGGTCGCCATGACTTGTGGCCACCGATAAGGCCAGTGGCGTCGGACGAGCAGCATCGCGCCAAAACCGATCGGCACGACCACCGCCGCCACTGACTTAGTTATAAAGGCCAATCCCAGTACGGCCCCGGCTGCCACGATTAGCCAAGGCCGTCGCAAACTCTGCCATAAGAGCCAGGCTGCCAGTGTCAGCAGAAAAATCAAGATGCCGTCAGCTTCGCCGCTCCGCCAGGTGTGCAAAAATGTCATCGGCAGCAGCGGATACATAAACCCAACCACCGCGGCCATCCTAAGCTGCCTGGTCCATTGCCACGCCCACCAAGCCAGTAACAATGTCGTCAATACACCGGCCAGGGCTGATGGAAAACGGACGCTGAATTCAGACTCGCCCATCAACTTGGCAGCCACTGCCCTGACCCAGAACGAAAACGGCGGCTTTCGAAAATATAGACTGTCGTTAAAACGGAGAGTCAGCCAGTCGCCTTTTTCCACGATCGCCCGGGTCACCACGCTATGGATTCCTTCATCGCTGTTCCCAAAGGCGTCCCGGTTAAGTCGCCAGCCGAAGATAAAAGTGGCAAAAACCGCCACCGCCACCAGCGCGACGGCGAGTTGACCTTGATGTTGATTGCCGGATTGTTCTACACCGTTCATCAGCGATTGAGATTGTTAGCTTTAATCAAACTTAAGCGGACGGCTGACACATTCATCTTGAAGCGGCGTTCCATGATACCCGAGTTCATTGTATCTAAAAAAGTTGAAATTGAATATGTCGGCCCGCCGACAGCTTACGCAAACACGGTGACCTTTCCCGTCGCCGTGTATTTCATAAACGCGATGCTGGAAAACGAAATTCTACGTTTACCCACGTCGGGTTCGGGGTTCTTGTCCCGCACCCCACGTGGTGCGGGAGGTTTCGCGCTCCGTCCCGCAAAACGGGATCCCGCCTTCCTTAGAAAATAAAATCATTGTGGCGGGAAAAGCAGAAAGAGCCGAAGCCACGGCCGCCACAGTGGGATACCCCACGTGGTGTCCCATAAGGCCGTGGAGCGCTCCACTTACTGAATTTCCACCATCACCGTTCGCACGCCCCAGTTCTTGGCTTGGTGTTTAGAGGGCATCCAGATGTCAATGCGATTTCGGCCATGACGTGGCGCCATCCGGTCGAGAACCACAAATTCCTTGTCGCCGTAGACATCGGGAATTTTCACTTTTGTCCCGAACGGCAGTCCGTTAACGGCAATCACGCCGTCCCCGGTTTTTGCGCCGGAGGCGGTGGTGAATGGATCGCTGTCCGTTTCGTCAGGCGAGGAGGTATAAGCCGTGGCCACGACTCGGAGCAGGCGTTTCGTCTGCTTGGCCGGGGGTTTTTGCGGGGTTGGCGGTTTGGGCGACGTATATGGAATAGGTGAAGCTACGGCCGGAACGGGAACGGCATTGTTCTTGGAAAAAATTTTTGCTTTGTCAAAAATCGCCATGATTTGGGTTCGATCTCGGTTGGCTGGCGCGGCCAGGGCTGGGTGGGGAAAAAATAAGTTAAAAAGCGACACCATCGCCAGGATGGCAAACGGCCGCTGTTTTCTTCGAAATCTTCGTCGCCAACTGCTCATAAATGGTTAACAGTTTACTGCTTGCCTTATACTCCCATTCGCATATCTTATTCGCAGCATTCGTAGTAAAAAACCTGCGTTTTTCACGCAAGTTTTTAGGACTGGCTACCTTAGCAGCTGTCTTCTAACCTGTCAACTGCCAGGCTGCGGTTTATGTAATGTTTTCGCTAAGGTTAGCGTAAAATTCTATAGTAACTTGAACTTCTATAACTCTTGCCAAACACTAATGTTGTATTTTTATATCTCCAGCACAATCTTTCCCACATGCTCGCCTTTTTCCATTCGTTCCTGCGCTTTGGCTGTGTCCGAAAGGGAAAATACAGAGTCAACCTTGGGCTGAAGTTTCCTTTCACCCACCAGTTTCAGAACGTCCTCGAACTCACTTTTTGTTCCCATCCGCGCACCGAATATGCTCAACTGCCGGACGTAGAGATCGCTCAAATCCATTGTCGCTTCATTGCCGCTGGTCGTGCCGGCAATAACTGCTCGACCGTACGGTCGAAGCATGGCCAGGCTCTGGTTCCACGTCTTCTGACCGATACTCTCAAACACCACATCAACACCATACCCACTCGTCAAGCTGTTCACCCTACCAACCACGTCTTCCTCGGTATATACAATGACATCGTCAACGCCATGTTTACGTATCTTCTTTGCCATATCCTGAGACTTGGCGGCGGCAATGATTCTTCCACCAAGATGTTGAGCAATCTGAATCGCGGCCATGCCCAACCCGCCAGACGCTCCCCAGATGAATACGCTTTCACCGCGCACTAGCTGAGCGCGGCTAACCAGCATGTGCCAGGCCGTCAAGAACGTCAGTGGAAACGCGGCTGCTTCAGTAAATGAAAGGTTCTTTGGCTTCGGGTGTAGCTGTGTGATCGGAACCACAACGTACTCGGCGTAACCACCGTGCGTGGCAGCGCCGAAAATCCTAACGAGCTCGCATGGCTGGCCTTTCTGGCACCGGGCGCACCGGCCGCAAGGAATCGCGGGGTTGATCACCACTTCATCACCGACATGAAACTCGCCCTGTCCATTGATCTTTTCGACCACACCTGCGACATCAGAACCCGGAATGTGCGGCAGTGGCGTGTTTGTTCTGTGACGCAGCCAAATATCCAAATGATTTACGCCGCAGGCCTTCACTCGGACCAACGTTTCTCCCGATTGCGCTTTCGGCTGAGGAAATTCGCCGTACTGCAAAACGTCGGCGCCGCCCAGCTTTTCAAAAAAGACTGCTTTCACAAAATCTAGTCGCCAAAAGTTAGGTTATTCCGAATCGAAAAAGTTTTTTCCCGTTCTGTAACTCTCAATCGAAATTTTACACGCCTCAAACAGGGGCGTTGGAAGCTTGTCGAGTAAATACCAGCCCCACTGTTCACTCTTGTCCGGTTCCAACACCCTCGGTTCGCCGCTCTGCCAATCCGCGATCAGTCCAATGTGAGCGTAATGCTTTCCCGGGTAACGCGTTAGGTTCATGAAAAACAAAAATTGGACATTAGTAATCTCAATGCCTGTTTCCTCTCTCGTTTCCCGTTTGGCGCAAGCAACGACTGACTCGCCAAATTCCAAGTGTCCGCCCGGAAAGGCGTATTCGCCTTCGCCATGCGCTCCTTTTCTTTTCCCTAACAAAACCTTGCCAACTTTCATGACCATCACGCCGACACCGGCTTTAGGATACGATGGTTTTTGGATATTGGGTGCTGTCATAATTTGCTGGCACGAGTGAGCGGGGTTACTAAATTTTCGGATGAATGTTTAGATCTTGTTTTAGTTTTTCAATAACCTCAAGTTCGCTTTCGACCAATTGTTCAGGCAGATCGTCAACGGAAAACCAGTGAATTGGGGATGTTTCCGGCAGGACACAGTTGCGCACGCTGTATACCAAGACAAGTCCGGCCCCCCGCTTAGTATGCTGAACGACAATGGTGTGAAATACTGGCTGGTCGCTACTGGTAACCACAATTTCCTCTTTCAACAACCGCTGGATGGCACCGTTCATGGTATCAGTGCTGAGGATGACCGTTCCAGGTAAATGCCATCGCCCGGGCCACCAAGGATCGTCGTTTTCTCTTTTGATCAAACCAATCTGGATCCGTGATGCTTCTTGTCTGACTGGAATAACATTCACCACCGGCAAACGAACGAGCCGTGAGATTTGGCTGAATATTTCAAAAGGCAAAAATCCTGGCTCGAGTTGTTCGAGTAGCTTTGCACATGTAGAAATCTGTTTTGGGGTCAGTGTCATATTGTTGTGCTCGACAAAATGTAGCTCATGTCGGAGCGGACAGCCTCGCCCGCCTTCGGCGAGGCGAGCGAGCCTCGCATATCTTGGCTCTTTCGAGCGGGCCGCCCTTTAGGCGAGCCCCACTTTTCGCTCTGCGAAAAGTGGGTGAGAGAGTCCCTCGACAGGCTCGGGGCAGGTCGAACCCCTGTCATCAGCTTGTCCCGTCCCGATCGCGTGAGCGCATCGGGACGAGGATCCCGCGCTCGTCTTGGAGCGGGCAGGGGGAATCGAACCCCCGGCATCAGCTTGGAAAGCTGAGGTATTACCATTATACGATACCCGCATGCCGGAGCATTTTAGCAGATTGTCATGAAAATTCAATCATTCCGCCGATGCCAGCTCGGCACCGGTTCATTGACCGTGTACAGCCACACGAACACGCCAGTCGGACCAATGCCAGCGAACATCCCTTCAGTTAACAGTCAAGACTGACAACTTTAATTGATATGCTCGGAGCTTCTCAGTCGGGGTGAGTCCATTCAGGTACTTTCCCAGATGGATGCGTTCGTGATTGTACCAGTGCAGATAG
>JACQKH010000015.1 GCA_016204585.1 Candidatus Kerfeldbacteria bacterium | reverse complement strand
ATCTAAAGGTGCTTAATTCAACTAATCCATAGAAATTATAACATAACCCGATCGCAGCGTTGTTTCCTTGGGGCGAGTTCGGGTCTTTTCTCGATCTGTTTTAAAAAAGAGCCAATCACATTCTCACGGCTTGGCCGCGAGAACGGATTGGCTGTTTTGGTCGGAGTAGGGAAGCGTCACGCTCACGCTTGCCTCCCCAACGGAAAGCGTGAGTGGCAGCTCTTGCCGGAGGAGAAGCTGGGCTTTTTCCAGGCTGATGTCAACCTGGTACAGGCCCATGTACTCGCTCCTTTGAACTCGAGCGTCAACCGGCATCCTCGCGGCCGCGACTTGCAGAGGCTGGACCAGCTCCACCTTCTCCGCGGTGGATTCCCAGCTCTCCAGCCCGAGGCCGGAGACATAAATCCGGATGGTTTCGCCGATGCGCACCGGATTGTCCCGGTCTGCCGCGCCGTGACTGGTCATCACCACCGGGGTGCCGTCTGGGTTGGCGGCAATGAGCGGGTGCGGGCCGGCGCGGAAGTAGCGGAGGTTGATGCCGGCGGTGACGACGCCGTCAGCATCGTAGAGAACCAACCCCCAATGATTCTCTGGCCACACCCGGAATTCATCTGGCGGCAACATCACCCGAATCCTTTCCTGGGTCAGCGAGATAATGGGCAGCGCGAGCTGATTGTTCAGTCGCACTTCCACGCCGCAGCGCCGGGTGGGGATGTCGCCGTTGATATCAGCCTCTGTGTGGTCGCAGAACCCGGTGCCCCAGATGTCCACGACTTCGCGCCAGGAGAACGTCATTACTTTGTCCTCTTCGCGCGTACCGCGGTCTAGGGCAGAGCGGATGTCCCAGACTTGCGGGACGATGGGCGTTTGGCCGGACATGATCTGGCGGAAGCGAGCGATCGCTCCTGGGATGTCCAGCGACTTACTGCTTGCGATCTTGCCCTCCAGCAAGGGCTGAAGGTCGCCGCCAGCCAGAATCGCCGCGATCAGCTGTTGGGGAGTGGCCTGCAGGTTCATGCCCCACATGAGCGCGATGGCTCCGGCGTTCTTGGGAGATGAAAAGCTCGTACCGGACATCAAGAGCGGGATGCCGTTTTCGTCCAAGAATCTCACATTCTCACCGATCGCCGCATTTGTTACTGGCGAACCGTAATTGGAGAAGGACGAAAGAAAGCCCAACCCGTTGACCGATCCAGCGCAGATGCTGTTTGGTGTCCGGGATACGCAGGGCATTACGTTGGCGTATTGCCCTGGTTCGTGGTTGCCCGATGCCGAAGCGAATGCAGCCCGCCTTTCGAGAGTCTGCATGATCTGTTCGACAGTCACAGCCAGCTCCGATTCCCTGGGGAACATAAAGCTGCTGTTTACTACCATCCGCGGGTAGCGGCTAGAAAGCGCTGGCAATGCCGCAAACGCCTTGAGGATTGTGGCCATGTCGGTGACCATGATCCTTTTTGTCACACCGTTTTCAATCACATCCTCCCGCCAGAAGATTTGGAAGGAAATGATCCTGGCGTTCGGCGCGATACTGCAGATGGTGGCGGACACGTAGGTGCCGTGGCCTGGGATGTCGGTCGCCGGTGGATCGGTGAGCGGGTCGGTTCCCACAAAGCTCCTCGACTCTCCCTCCAGCAAGCAGTCTTTTATCGCTGGGTGTGATCTGTTGACCCCGGAGTCAATCACAACCCCTGGAATGAGCGCGAGCCGGTTGGCGTCAAGGATGACGCGCAGCCTTTCCACCAGCGCCTCGTTCGGCGCAGGGGAGTGGGCAACGACTGCCGGTATTGCCGGCAACGCGGCCAACTTGATTTTGTCGTTGGCCACGACAGTACGGACGCCGCGCTGACCGCGCAGTTCTTGGCGCGCGGTTCGCGGGTTAGTGCCCGGGTTACTGGCGTAGGGCACAACCTGCGCCCAGCCGACATTCTGGTCGGCCCAGACGACTTTGCCCACCGCAGACAGCGCGGAGGCATCGCTGGTCTGGACGAGGTACGATCCTGTTTCCGCCGCGGATGAAACCAGTGGCAGTGAAAGCGCCAAAAAAAGCGCCGCCGCAATGATTAGTGCGTTCTTCATAGCAGCCTCCCGTCTTTCATAGCAGCCTCCTTTGTCTAAATTTGAGCTCATTATGTCTAAAATTTCGAAAAAAGTCAAGGCAATTCATGGAGTTTGGTGAATAATAGGCACAGTTCTTCTGGTTTGCTCAGCCATTCAAGGATTTCCATGATCGAGGTCATATAGCAATTAACACGGAAATTCTTGAGGTGCCGAGTGCGTTCTTCACCAAGCCGGAAGACCCG
Organism: Candidatus Kerfeldbacteria bacterium; assembly: GCA_016204585.1. GTDB lineage: Bacteria > Patescibacteriota > Patescibacteriia > SBBC01 > SBBC01 > JACQKH01. The sequence goes on along the minus strand of JACQKH010000015.1, from coordinate 1,048 downwards.
CTTCTTACGGGAGAAGTGCCGTTCAATCTCGCCGCGAGCATTGAGGAACATAGGAGAGAGGTTGCGTCCGGAAGCTTTCAGCTTCCAGTTGAGAGTGTCTACCTCTTTGAGACCAGCCGGAATTTTCTGGGTTGTCCTCCGTAAAGGAATACCCACTTCCGCCCGCCGCCATTTCTGCTTCAGTTGTCCCACGAACTCCTCGCTGTCGTAACCCTTGTCCGCCAAGAAGGCGGAGACCTTCCAACCCTTGGGAGCCGAGCGAATCAGCCGCTTGCCCCATACGACATCCGCCCGAGCGCCGGGGCTAACCGTCTGCAAGATGGGCAGCCGAGTTTCGTAATCAATGATTTGGTGCAGTTTAAAGCCAGTTTTCTCGTAATAGCCAGAGTATTCCGCTCCCTGTTCTTTCTCTCCCGCGCAGGCCTCGACAAACGAAGAATCAAGAACCAAATGCAGGCGCTTGGCTTTCGCGGTCAAGCCCGCTGTAAACATTTTAAACAGCCGGGCAAACCAGTTAGCGGAGGTTAATCGCTTGCGGAATTTAATGAAAGTCGAATAATCGATCCCGCCCATGCTTTCCAGGTCGCGGTAGCTACAACCGACTAAATGTTTGCACAGCAACCATCTAAACAGCCAGACTTTATCATAGCCCTTCCGCCCCTTTTTCGGGGGTTTGAGGAAACGCGAAAGGAAGGTGGTGACCTGCGGATGATTAAGCCATTGAAAACGAGCGTAAACGGGTATATGATGAGTATACATAAAAGGTGTTTGGTTTTGGTTTTATTTTTTGTTTGCACCTTAAGCATACCAAGACCGGCGCCTTTTTGCTGTTAAAGAGCATTATTCACCAAACTCAAGAATGAATTTTGAGAGGTAAAGCGAAAATATGTGGCAATTCGGCTGAAGTGTGAATAACTTACGCGATAGAAGTTTTTAAGCCGCATTTTTTGCGGTTTTTTTGTATGTTGAGCTTAATTTTGATTTATTGACCGGAATAGGATTGTGGTATATAATGAAAGAGAAGTGGAGAATTGTGGATAAAAGTGTT
>JACQKH010000010.1 GCA_016204585.1 Candidatus Kerfeldbacteria bacterium | reverse complement strand
GTTTGATGTTCCTGGTATACCCTTAGGGTGATGGTGGTGGAGGCAAGGGGGTCCACGCCGTTCTGGTGCTTTGTGAAGTATCGGGTGGTGGTTCCCGCGTTGGGAACGGGGAAGTTCTCCGTCAAGGTGCCGGAGAGGGTAAAGTTGGTGTTTATGGAGGTGGCGCTCCGGAATGCGATGGTCTTCCAGGCGGTGGTGCTTGTTGCTACGCCTTCCGTGACATTATGGTCATAGACCTGGAGGTAGACGGGCTGGACGGTGGTGGTGGTCTGGCCAGTCCAGGATATGGTGATCCTATCTCCCGTATGGTCCGCTTTCTGTTTGAAGAGGAAGGAGGGGTAGGAGGTGATGCTTTGGGTCCCTACGGAGGCATGGGGGTAGGAGGTGACGGAGGAGAAGATGTTGTCGGGGGAGGTGCCTACGGCGGAGTAGTCGGATTCGTCGAAGAAGAGGAGATTATCCGTGTTCTTGGAGAGGGAGGGGGAGAAGCGGGAGAACGGCGCATTAATGACGCCATTCCCGCCGCCCAGGTAGAGCGTTCGGTCATGCGGGTCGTAGGATAACGCTGCGGCGGCATTCGCACCCCACCCCGTGATCTTTGCCGAAAGGTTCACGGCGGTGCCGGTTGCGGTATTGGGGCCTGCCGTGGCGAGTCCGTCGTCGTATCTTGCGAATTTCGCGTTCGCTCCCGCAAGGTATACCGTGTTGTGGAACGGATCAGGAAGGAGGCCATAGATGATATCGGTGCTCCAGAACGGGGAGATCTTTTCGGTCAGGTCGCTCACCGCCTCCGTGCGCGGGTCGTACTTGGCGAATTTGCCGGTATTTCCCGAAAGGTATATTACGTTGCCGAACGGATCGTAGACAACGGCGCGGAGCGTCTGCCCGCCCCAAAGATTCGAGACCTTGGTGGTAAGGCCGGTGAATGCGTTCGCGGACGGGGTATACTTCGCAAACCGCGAAGTCGCGCCGACCAGATATATCTCGCGGTTGAGGTTGTTGTAGTCAAGACTAACCACAACGATATTCCCCCACACCACGACGAGCGGGGCGGAAAGGTCCGTAGCCGTGTTTGAAGCCGGATCGAACCGCGCGAACCGCGCGACGGTGGCGCCCGTGCCGCCGCCGAGATAGACCGTATGCGCGTGGGAATCATATGTAATTCTGTTCACCACGTTGCTTCCCCAGAACGTAGCAATGAACGGCGAAAGGTCTTTTACGGTATTGGCGGCGGGATCGTATTGTACAAGATTGGAAGTCCCTCCTCCGATATATATCATGCCCTGGAACGCGTCGACGGCAATGTCATTAATGGCATTCGCTCCAAAGATCGCGGAAACGAGCGTGGTAAGATCGGTCGCGGTATCCGTTGCCGGATCGTATTTGAAGAAATTGCCGCCATTTGTGCCCATGTAAACCACCCGGTTCCGTATGTCCATGACAGAAGCCCCTATCGAATTCGTCCCGATAATGCCGGAGACCCTTGAGGTCAGATCGATCGCGGTGTCCTCCCGTTCCCGCTGCACTCCCTTTGAGAAGCGCTGTGCGTTCTCCGTTTCGGTGCGTATCGAAAGCGCGGGGTATTGGTTGTATCCGGAGAGGACTTCAATGCGGCCATTCTCGGTGTCGCCGTTTTCTTCCATGACCACCCTAAAGCAGACGTTGGCGGCGGGCATCATCTCTCCCGTTTGTATGGCATAGACGAGCTCCAGGCCCTTGTTCGTCGTCAAGGTGATGGGTTCGGTGACGTTCACGTTCTCCACGGTCCTGCCGTACAGGAAGTTGTCGGTACTCATCAGTTTCGGGGCATTGAAGCCGTCATTGTGCTGGAAGGCATTGGCAAGGGAGACGTTAATGGAGGTGGGAGAGATGCCGGCGATGGCGGGAATGACGCTGGTAGCCCCGATGCCTATGGGCGTCCAGAAGGGGGAGGAGGTGGCGAAGTTTGCACAGTCGGCGGATGTAGTTATGGCATTGGTGCTTGTGGCGGCGTATTGCAGTTGGAATCTCTTTTGGTAGAGGAGGATATCTGCGGTACTAGAGACGGCTATTCTCAAGTTCAAGCGCTCTCCCCTGCGTACGCCTTTTAGAATGGTATTCACTGAGCCCGTCGAGGTGTTTCCGTCGGCGGTATCCCCGTCGTCATTCTCGAAGACGAAGCCGGATTGGTTGAGGTTTAAGGAGGCAAAAGTGGTGGTGGCGATATCTGTGCGGAGGGCATAGGGGGTGAACGGAGCCCAATATGCCCAGGATGTGGCGACATGGCTCTGCATAACCCTCCATGAAGTGAAGTTGTCGGTGGTATAGTAGTCGCTCATTATTGAGGAGAAGAGGGTGGCCGTGGCGGAGATATTGGCATTTTGCTGGCCGGATTGCAGGTTGACCGTGGTGACGGTGAGCCATCCGGTGGCAGAACCCCACGCAGTGCCATACTTGTATGCCTGTACGGCGATGGGAAGGGCGGAGGAGGAGGTCTGTCCCGTCCAATTGAAGAGGATGGGGTCGGTATTGTTTCCCCGGGCGTTCCGTATCTTGAAGACGAAAGAGGGGCGGGCGGTGGCCGAAGTTGCGGTGCCGTAGTTTACGCTTGTGGCGGAGCTGGTCACCGTGTCAAGGTCAAAATCAGTGTATGCAATGGCCTTGTATCCGGAGGCATCGAGATAGTATTCGGGGTCCTGGTCGGTGATGGCATATTCGCGGTTCAACGTGAAGCCGTCGAAGGCGTTGAAAGCGCCTTTGGAGTGTTTCTTGTATTGGGAGGAGATGATCTGGATGGAGGCAGTAGCGCTTGCGCCGAAAGGACGGTTCGAGGTTGCGGTCACCAAGCGGAGGTTGTATACCTGGTTCACCGTCGCGGTAGCGGTGGAAAAGATGAAAGCAAGTTCCGTGCATTGGGATGCGCCGTTGTTAATGACGATGCCGTCGGAAGTTGCGGTGTCCTCATGCCACTTGCCGTTGTTGAAATTGGCGCCGGAGCAGGCGCCGGACGTTTTACCCGGCGACGTTATTGCGTCCCCCGCTTGACCGGACAGGCCAAGAGAGACAGATATTTCGCCGCTTGATACGGATTTGTATGCGCCATCGTTATGGTCGAACTGCACATTGAACTGCGCGGTGGTTGCCGTATCGGTGTTGTTGTTCACACGAAACCGAATAACAAACCGCTGGCCCTTTTCAACCGTCAAAGCCGGGGAGCCCGAGGCGGTAATGGTATTGGTGTCGGGCGTTGTGCCGTTATCATTCTCGAAAAGCGCCGCGCGCATCACAAGGTCGGTGTCGGTAGAGGGGGCGAACGGCGTGAACGTTACCGTGAAGCGGTCGGCGTGGAGGCCGAGGACTTCGGAACGGGTGGAGGTGTTGGAAACATTTTGCGCCACGCGCACGTAGACGGTCGAAGCGGAATCGAAGTACATGGCGGTAATAGCAGGATCGCCCAGCGGGTCGAGCGACCATGAGAGCCCTCCCGCTCCCCCGATCGCGCCCCATTTCACCGTGTCCGTGTCACCTTTATCGAACGCCTTTATCTCCCATGAGGAGGTTGAGAGGTTGAAAATCTCGAGCGTGGTTGAGGCAGTGGACTTTTGTGCGGTGGAGGATATGCCGTCCCACTGCACGGAGATGGCGTCGAGGGATGGGTCGGCGTTCGCGTCCTTCACCTTATACATGAACATGGGAAAGGATGTGGTAAAACCGGTGGTGGGCTGATAGGACGTTACGCTGTCGTATAAACCATCGTCTTTATTCACGATCGCGGCATACCCCGTGGCATCTAAAAAGAGTTGCGCGTCGTTGACGTATTGGTATTCGCAGATGCCGGAAACGCACGCGTCGGGATTGCGCGCGGGCGCGGAAGAATCGGGATCGTAACGAAAAAACTGTGCGGTGGCAGGAGAGCCCCCGTTCTGACCGAGAAGATATGCGGCATGGTTGAACGAGTCGTAGGCGAGAGCTGATACTGAAAAACTACCCAAGCCGGCATCCTGTATCTTTTGTTCTAGATCGGTGACGGAGTCAGAAGCCGGGTCGTAGGG
>JACQKH010000013.1 GCA_016204585.1 Candidatus Kerfeldbacteria bacterium | reverse complement strand
TTAAAATCCATATTCAAAAATCGTCGCGATATACGCTCGGCGAAAAAATAGATGCGTTGTTTATTGAAACATTGGAGCTGATATTCGTCGCGCAATACATTTCAAAGGCGCAAAAATTGCCAGCCATCCAGAAAGCAAGCACAAAGTTTGACGCACTGAAATTCTTTCTCATGATACTGTGGGAAATCGGCGACCTCGGACAAAAACAATATGCCGCGCTTTCCGAAAAACTTGCCGCAATAGGAAACATGCTCGGTGGGTGGCTGCGCAAGACAGCAGCCGATGCCGCGCGCGACACAAGTGGTCGCGCGCAGGCAACAGCAAACACGAAGAAGTAGTTGCTGACCAAGCGACGGCTGTTGGAGTTCACGTCATTCGTGAAGTAGTTGTAGTTGCAGTAGAAGCCGTTCGCGTTGCGGTAGACATACCAGGCGTAACGGTTGCCGCTGCGCCGGTGCCGCCAGAAATGTGCCGTGCATCTTCCGCGCCACTTACCCATTGTCGCCAGTTGGCGGACTCCGGCTGTATCGTATTCGGCATCTGAAATGCCTTAATGCGCGGCACCAAGTAGTTCAATCGTGTTGTGAGAAAGCTTTTCGCGACGCTCGGGAAAACCCTATCCGCCGATGGGCGAATGTAGCCGTCCCGACTCTGCACAAAAAGATTCTAGAATTCGGCCACGCGAAGCCCTGCCTGCGGCAGGCAGGCCTCTCTGCACATGCGTCGCAAACAGAACCGCGCGTTGTCGCCTACTATCCATTCATCAGTATACAAAATAGAACGACCCCGTGCGAATGAACGCACGGGGTCGGAAATCCGAGTGACCGAGGGTCAAAGGGTCCTAAGAGACCCAGCAACCCAAGGCCCAACTACTCGCAGACCAAGCGACGGCCCGAGGGAGCTCACGCCATCCGCGAAGTAGCGGCAATTGCAGCAGAAGCCGTACGCGTTGCGGTAGACATACCAGGCCGTACCGGCGGCCGCTGCGCCGGCGCCGCCACTGGGTCTTCCCGCAGACGGCGTAGGTGTTCACAGGGAAGACCTCCAGAGAGATCTTCCCGGCGTTCCCCTCGTCACGGAGACGAAACGCCGCGCGCTGGCCGAACTCCGGGCTGCGACGCACGGCCTCCGCGAACGTGGTGGACTTCTCGTCGCCCTGGAGCATCGGGAGCAGCCGGATCTTCGTGAGGTCCAGCAGATCGTATCCCGGGCCGTCGGCGATGAGGTCCCAGCCGCCCTCGTCCGCGAACGGGGGCGCGATCGCCTCGCCGTATGTGGTCGGGGTGAGGATGACATCGAACAGGGCAACGTCGAAGGTCGGGTCGGTGATCCGCTCCAGCCACCGGTGCCGGGCCTGGTACTCGTCCGGCGTGAGACGCCGGGCAAGGGTCAGGAGCTCCACACACTGGCCGGAGGTGATGTCGATCCGCTTCATGAGAGATCCCTCCAAGAGATCCATCGAGCCGCGTACTAATCCCGCCAACAAGGCAGGGCGTTCGGAAGCTCAAAAGTCCTTCATGTGCTAACCCCATTATACATGAGGTCTCTCAACCTGTCAAGAGGCGCTGTTCATTCACCGTCGCACGAATTCGCCGCACGCCCGCGGCCACTGATTCTTCCTTAATGATTTTAAATGCACCAATCGTGAGCGTGTGATCAACGTGAGGACCGCCGCAAAACTCCTTACTAAAGGCGTCATTTAACGAATGCCCGGCGTAGTACACCTTCACTTTCGGCGGGTATTTCACGTTGAAAAAATGCAGCGCGCCGGTTTTCGCGGCTTCATCCGCGGGCAATTCTTGAAATGCCACCGGTAAATCTTCCTGGATTTTTTTGTTTACCAACTCCTCAACCGTTTTGAGTTCTTCCGGAGTAACTTTCCGCGGGAACGAAAAATCAAAGCGCGTACGCTCCGCAGTGATGTCCGATCCCTTCTGCGCCACATCCTTCCCCAGCACTTCGCGGAGCGCGGCTTGCAATAAGTGCGTCGCGGTGTGCAGCCGCACCACTTTTTGGAGCTCCGCCTCGTCTTTCGCCTTGAGTTCTCCGGTATCCAGCAGCAATCCGTGCCCGCCGAATTTTTTTTCCGCTCCGGCGCGGGAAAT
>JACQKH010000019.1 GCA_016204585.1 Candidatus Kerfeldbacteria bacterium | reverse complement strand
CCGAATGTCTTGGTGCCGCGGGAGCGAGTCGAACGCTCATGGGGTTGCCCCCGGAGGATCTTAAGTCCTCTGTGTATACCATTCCACCACCGCGGCCTAAGGAAATTGTAATCGATATGCCACTATACCAAAAGCCACGGCAAGATTCAAGGTTTTGAGCTTGACGGCTAACTCCGGCCAGACTACAATCAACAGGCAAATTCGGCGGCCGAAAAGGAACGACGATGAACGAAGCAGCCACAAAACAAGATATACAAAACCTTGAGCTTGTACTCAAGCAGCGTTTTGACGGTATGTTTGAGGAACTTGGCCGAATGATCAAGGGCGGTTTTGACCAGATGACCGGCGAGTTCGGTCTGGTTCACCGCGAAATTGATGACATCAAACTCCGGCTCGATCAAGCCGCCTATCGCTTCGAGCTGGTAGAATTAGAGCATCGCGTCGGCGCGCTGGAAGACCACACCGGAATTCGTAAACACTAGGTGACGATACTCAAGGATAGGCCAACCGGTAAGCCATAATCCCGAACGCAACTCCGACGTTCAGAGATTCTTTTTGTCCGCGCATCGGAATTTCCACTTTGACGTCGGCCAACTGCAGCACCTGTTTCGGCAATCCGGTCACTTCATTTCCCATGACGAGCGCCAGCGGCTTGAGTTTTGGCCGCTTGAATTTGAAGTACGGAATACTGGTTCGTGATTGTTCGACGGCCGCGAGAATGTAACCGTTTTTCTTGAGCTCGCGCAACAACGGCAGCGCCTGCCGATGTCTGGCAAAGGGCACGGTTTTCTCCGAACCAAGCGCCACTTTGTCAATTTTCGGGTGGGGCGGAGCTGGTGTGTATCCGCACAAGTGAATTTTGGTGATGCCAACGGCGTCGGCTGTCCTAAACATGGCCCCGACGTTGAAGCGGCTACGAATATTGACTAAAACGAGCTCAAAAGGTATTTCTATCATTACTATAGCACAAAAAAATGTTTATGTCAAATTGCGAGGTGACCGTAGGAGATTTGAACTCCTGACCTTTTCCATGCCCCGCCGACGCTCCGCTTTGGCGGGCAAGCATGGAAGCGCTCTAGACTTTCGAAATTATTGGTGGGCGATGGAGGATTTGTCCCGCCATACGGCGGGATCCCGCCTTCATTTACAATTTTTAATCAAGGTGGCGGGAAACCTCTCATACCCACGCCCGCCCTTTTCTCTGGTGCGCGCGCCTGGATTTGAACCAGGGACCTCTACGATGTCAACGTAGCGCTCTAACCGGTCTGAGCTACGCGCGCAAAAGGGGAAAGTGCGAGATTCAATGTGGCGCTCCAGCCAACTGCTTGCCCCGTACCAAACGAACGAAGTGAGTTTTGGTGCGGGGAGCTAACCGCCCACAAGTCGGTAAACCATTAAAGACGTTTTTTCGAAGACGCGCTCCACGGAGGGTACCATACTATCCGGGACTTTTCAATACATTCGTCGTGGTATACTATTCTGGTAACCAGACCAATTATGGCTGTTGAAGGAGAACCGCACAGCCCCGAACCGCGAGAAAGAGAGGGCGGTCTTCGCTTTGCCTTTGAATCAGTGAAAAGCGAACGGCATCCGGAGCGCAATGAAGACGAGCACCTCGAGCTGCCCGAACAGCAAACATTCGCCGTTTTCGACGGCATGAGCATTCCTCGAGGCGGGGAAATTGCGGCTAGGATTGCGAAGCAAAGCCTTGAACACCGCTTTGGACGTTTACCAACGGGGGCGTCCCTGGAACAAAACCGACAACTTCTCGACCAAATCCTTCGCGAGGCCCATGAGGTAGTTGTTGACTATGCCCAGGCAAACAAGCAATTTGAGGGGTTTGGTTCAACCGCGGTGGTGGCTCGGCTTCACCGCTCAGCCGAAGGCAAGTACTCCGCGCTGGTCGGGAATGTCGGCGACAGTCGAGCGTATGTCCTCAGGCGCGGCGGACTCGAGCAGGTAACTATTGACGACAGCTTCATTTTCTCCGGTTTACCCGAGCAAGAACAACGTGCGCTCCAAAAAAAGTTTAGTGAAGTCACTGCGATTGATCAACTATCCCCGCGCGAGCTCGAACTCTGGAATCGTCGTAACACCATTACCAACTCTCTCGTAAATAACGGAACGCCGCGAATTTACGAAATCGCTCTCGAGCCGAGCGACACCTTGTTGCTCGCATCGGACGCGATTTCTGACAATTTGACAGACACCGAGATTGCATCAATCCTGATGGCGGCCGGCAGCCCGGAAAATGCCGCCCATGCGCTCATCGTCGTTGCCCGCCGTCGGAGCCGGGAAAAAGGTCTCCGCGCCAAACCGGACGACATGACGGCCATCGTCGTGGAAATTCCATCCTAGTTTTTCATAGACGCTGCCGCACGTTGCATAATACATTGGAAAGATACGTCCATTGACTTTCCGTTTCATGACTACCATTCCTTGCCCAATCTGCGGTCAACCGAGCCGACGGTACTACGCCGCGACCACCGATGATCCTACCCGGCTCTATCAACCGGCCAATTTCCAATGCACCTCAATCAATGTCCGTGACCACGGCCCGATTTTTCGCTGTTCATCGTGCCGAGTCGGATTCATCTGGCCGCAACCAACCTCGCGCCAGCTCGAAGCGCTCTATACTACCGGACAAGACAAAGCATACCTGACGGACGACCGGAGCCGGCGGGAAACGTCTGATAGGATCATTCGGCGATTCCTTGGGGAAGGAAGCGGCCGAACCGTCCTGGATGTCGGCTGTCACACCGGCCTTTTTCTCGATGTCGCCCGCCAGTACGGTTGGCGATCGCTCGGGGTTGAACCGAATGCCTGGGCTAGAGCGTACGCGAAGAAGCATTTTGGCATAGCCGTCGCGCCGACGATCGAGCAGTTGCCCGCTCAGTCATTCGACGCCATTACTCTCTTCGATGTCATCGAGCATGTACCTAAGCCGACGAATTTCCTGCGGCGGCTTCGCGATTTCAGCAAGCCCGCAACGCAACTGGTAATTTCCACCCCGAATTTTGACGCGCCGCTGGCACGCCTGCTGCGTGCGCGCTGGTACTGCATTCGTCAGCAACATCTCTTTTACTTCACTGAGCAATCGCTTCGTCATCTCATGCAAATGGCTGGCTGGCGTTTGGTTGATCGCCATCCGTTCTCCCGAGCCTTTACCCTAGCTTCTTGGAACGACCGGGTGCAAAAATTTTTTCCGCCAGCCGGAGCGATCGGACGATTACTAATCCATCCCTGGCAAACAAAGTGTGTTACCATACCGTTAGGGGATGAAATGATTATTACTGGGCAGCCGCTATGAACCATCGCCGCGAACGCATCATTGCTGTTCTTCCCGCCTATAACGCCGCCAAAACTCTGGAACGCACAGTCGCCGACATCCCGCGCGACTGGGTTGATGATATTGTGGTGGTGGATGACGCCAGTCAGGACAACACCATGGAAGTGGCGCGTAAACTTGGACTTCACACGGTTGTCCATCCGAAAAACCGCGGCTACGGCGGAAACCAGAAAACCTGCTATCGCCTGGCGCTCGAGCGCAGGGCGGACATCGTGGTCATGGTTCACCCGGACCACCAGTACGATCCAACTGCTATCCCGTTGCTTTTAGCGCCAATTCTTGCGGACGCCGCTGACGCGGTATTCGGCTCGCGCATGATGACGCCGGGAGCGGCCAGGGCCGGCGGCATGCCGCTCTGGAAATACCTGGCCAATAAGGCATTGACCGCCGTGGCCAACCGCCGGCTCGGCCTCAACCTGACTGAGTACCACTCCGGCTTCCGGGCTTACAGCCGCCGGGTCTTGGCCACGATCCCGCTTGAGGAAAATTCCGACGACTTCGTCTTTGACACGGAAATCATCCTGCAGCTAATTGCTCGTGGCTTCCGCATCAGCGAAGTGCCGATCACCACTCGCTATTTCAAAGATGCCTCTTCCATCGGCCTCCGGCGTTCCGTAGTCTACGGACTGGCCATCCTCCGCTGCCTCTGGAACTACCAGGGCAAATCGTCGGTTTCACTAACCAAAGAACTTCAAACGCCGCTATGAACCTCAACCTCGTGCTGGCCGCGGTTCTGCTGGTTGCATCGCAAGCGACCACCGACGCCACCTCGGTACCCTTTTTCATTGCCGATCTGATCGCCATCGTCCTTATCATCCTGGCGCTCTACCGTATGTTTGGCGGTTTCGTCAGCAATTTCGTAACGGTTGCCTGGATCGGCGTTTCCGCCATCCTGCTTTTTTCCGTTATCCTGCCGACAATGATGTTGATCTCGCTGCGGCATACCAACGGCCCGGCCACCTACGTCCACGACAACCCAATTCAAATCGAAGAAGCGATTCGTTTCCTCCGACAAGGGAAAAATCCATACACCGAAAACTACACCGCCACGCCGCTCAAGGATTGGTCGCATGGCATTATTGGCGGCGTGCCGAATCCCGCGTTCTATCATGTAATTACGTTGCCCGGACATTTACTGATCAGTTTTGTCAGTTACTTTCCGTTCCAGTGGCTGATCGGATACTACGACGAACGAATACTCTACCTGATTGCCTATATAATCATGATTTTTTTGGCGGTGCGTCTGGGTTCTTCCCAAACACACTCCATGCGATTCGTCCTCCTGCTGGGTCTGAATCCCTTCGTTACGCCGTTTCTGATCGAGGGAAGGAACGACATTCTCGTCTTCGTTTTTCTGCTGGCCGCCGCGCTCACGCTCCAACGACGCCCAAAACTTTCAGCGGTGTTTTTCGGACTGGCCGGCACCATAAAGATGTTCGCCTGGATCTTCATGCCGGCCTATCTGGCGGCGCTAGTCGGATTGGCTAGCGGCCTAACGCTTCGGCAGCGCTTGAAGTCGGTCACCGTACCCCTAGTAAGCCTCTTTGTCACAATGGCCCTTATCATCCTGCCGTTTTTTGCTTGGGATCCGTCATCTTTTCTCGATGATACCATTGGTTATGCCAGCGGAACTTCACCAACCAGCTACCCTATTCACGGACTCGGATTTTCTGAAATCCTGGTAAGCGCGCGAGCCATCAAATCAATAACTGACTACTATCCGTTCTGGATTTTTCAGCTCATCGCGCTTATCCCAATGCTCCTTGTTTTCCTCCCAAAACTCTATCGGAATCCCAAGCCGTCGCTGATGGTTTTCACCGGGACGCTGGCGGTTTTCCTGGCGGCGTATTTTTCGCGTTTCTTCAACGATAATTACATTGGCTTTCTTTTCCTGCTGGTCATCGCCGGGTTTGGACTATACTTGAGAGAACGCCGCGCCACGAACACGGAACACTCGTCCGCCGCCTAGTTCAATCCGCCAAACTATTTCACAGAGCCAGCCCAGCGCCGTGAACCCAGCCCCACGGCTTTACAGCCGTGGCCTCAGGGTGATTGTACTTCGGGATTACTTCTCCACTTCCTCCACGGGTTAACCCAGCACCATGATTTTGGTGCTGGGTTAACACCCGTGGCTTCCGTGGGGCTGGGTGAATTTAAGGTTCATGATATACTCGAAGAATAACGACTATGTCACTAAAAACACTCCTGCGCCATCAGAGCGTTCAGATTATTCAGCAGGCCTTCCGAAACTCGGCCAACGCTAAAGTGTTCGTAGTCGGCGGCTCGGTGCGTGACGCGTTGCTTAAACGCGACGTACAGGATCTAGATTTTGTGGTTACTGGCATGCTACTGACGGATCTTGAGGCTGTCATTAGCAAACTCGGTCAGGTCGACTTGGTGGGAAAACGATTTGCCGTGCTGAAGCTCACGATGGCCAGCGGCGAAATCGTGGATATTGCGCTGCCACGAACCGACGCTAGTTTCGGCACCGGCCGGTACCGCGATGTTGAAGTTCGGGCCGACCCGAATCTGCCGATTGCCGAAGACTTGAAGCGCCGGGATTTCACCATTAACGCCATGGCCTGGGACATTCAATCCGGCGAGCTCATTGATCCGCATCAGGGCCAATCTGATCTCCAACAAAAAATCATCCGCTGCGTCGGCCAGCCGTCAGCCCGCTTTCAAGAGGATGCCACGCGGATACTCCGAGCAGTTCGCCTGGCGGCTGAGCTGGGATTCACCATTGAGCAACAAACGGCCGATGCGCTCCGACAAAAGCTCGCGCTTCTGTCTGACGAGTCGGTTACGCCGCGAGAGGTGGTAGCCGAAGAACTAGTCAGGGGATTGGCCGTCGCCCCCACCCGCATGCTCGACCTGCTCGATGAGTTCGGCATTGTTAAGACATTGTTGCCGGAACTCGATGCCATGCACGGTTGCGACCAGCCGCCGCAGTACCATTCAGAAGGCGATGTCTGGATGCATACTCGTCTGGCACTCATCGCGCTGACCAGCGAACTATTCATGAAAACGTTCAAGACCGGGCCGTCTCCGCAACTCTTCATCGCTACCCTGCTCCACGACGTCGGCAAGCCGCCAACCCAAAAAACTCCAAAACGGGACGGCACCGACCGAATTCGGTTTGACGGTCATACCGCCGCCGGCGCTGCTATCGCTCGCGATATTAGTAAACGATTAAAACTGGCGAGCACGGGTAAAGTTGACCCCGAGCAGTTAGTCTGGCTGATCGAACATCACCTTGATATCCTAAACTTGAGCGATATGAAATCATCAACTCTTGAGCGTATCTACCTCGCCCCGGCTGAACGGGGAACGTTGCTCCAGCAGCTTTGCTGGGTGGATTCCCGTGCCAGTCTTGATCCCGAGGACGTAAAGCGCGGTGAACAATTCCACGTCTCGCGTCGCTTCCCAAAACTGCAAGAACGGTTAGCCGAATTACGAGCCAGGGGCTTTAAGAATAACCGACCGGCGCCGCTTTTGAACGGCCGCGATATCATGAAGTTGCTCAACATCAAAAGCGGCCCTGCCATCGGACAAATCATTGACGAATTGCGTAATGCGCAGCTCGAAGGCCGAATCTCCACGCGGGATAAAGCGTTAAAGTTCGTTCGATCGCGCCATGCCGCGTGAACTGACGGTTGAACCTGACGCCGCCGGCGAGCGACTCGATAAATACCTTGTCCGTCACCTCGGCCATCTCTCGAGAAACCAGATACAGAAACTCATCGAGGCCGGTCGCGTCGCGGTAAACGGAAAAACCGTTCCCAGCCATTTGGCGCTGCGGACCGGCGACACCATAACGATTATCGACTCGACGTTGGCCGAGCGGCCCACTGCTCAACCCCGAACTCTGCCGGCGCCGACCGTCCTCTTCGAAAATGACTCAATCCTGGTCATCAACAAACCGGCCGGTCTGACTGTCCACCCCGGCGCCGGTGTCCATGGGCCAACGCTGATTGACTGGCTGGTTAAGCGCGCGCCATCGGTCACCACGGTCGGCGATGATCCGCAAGTTCGGCCAGGCATTGTTCACCGACTTGACCGGGACGTGTCTGGGGTAATGGTGATTGCCAAGACACCAGAATCGTTCGAGAATCTAAAACAGCAATTCAAAAACCGCACCGTCGGAAAAGAGTACCTGGCTCTGGTTCACGGCGTACCAAAAAAACGCTCCGACACCATCAATTTCCGGATTGACCGGTCAAAACGCCAGCACGGCCGGATGGCGGCGCGGCCAGCCCACGCCGAAGGCCGAGAAGCGGTTACCCATTATGTAGTTGAACGACGAGTAAAGAACAACGCTCTCCTTCGCCTCACCATTGCCACCGGTCGCACGCACCAAATCCGCGTCCACCTGAAAGCCCTTGGTCACCCGATTGTCGGCGACACGGTCTACACCACCAAGCCGTTTCGTCACAAACCAGTCGACTTGACGCGGCCCTTCCTCCACGCCGCCCAACTAAAGTTCACTGACGTCGACGGAACAGTCCGTGCATTCACCGCGCCGTTGCCGGAAAATCTCCGTCGGTTCCTGTCTTCTTGACCCAAACACCTCTCTCCGCTATACTCGGAACGCCGAATTTTTGTACTCGCGTTATGGACATCATTCAGACCATCAACCAATCCAAGCTCAAAACCGACCTGCCTGACTTCCGTCCGGGCGCAACCGTTCGCGTGCATCAAAAAGTCAAGGAAGGGGAAAAAGAACGCATCCAAATCTTCGAAGGAATCGTCATCAGCCGCTCCGGCGGCCAGGGGATAGACGGAACGTTGACAGTGAGGAAAATCTCTGAAGGCATTGGGGTGGAACGAATCTTCCCTCTCCATTCTCCGCTTATCGCCAAGCTCGAGGTCGTGAAACAAGCTAAAGTCCGACGCGCAAAACTACATTACCTCCGGAACCGGCAATCGCAGAAACTTGAGGATAAAACCTAAACATTTCTCACCCCACGCGCGGACCCCGCATAAATTCTCGCTCCACTCGAAGTCTATAGGGCAGGCGCGCTAGTGAGCAGTTGGTGCGGACGTGGCGGAATTGGTATACGCGCCAGCTTGAGGGGCTGGTGGTCGCAAGACCTTGGAGGTTCGAGTCCTCTCGTCCGCACCAACTGCCCATTCAAAGATAGCGCTAGCTTGTCCCGTAGCGACGAGGCGAGGAACTAGCCCGTCTGGCTACGAGGATCCCGCACCTGACCCCGAGCTTACCTGCCTCGAGCGTAGTCGAGAGGTCGAGGGGAAATAGTGCGGGAAGGGGCTGGTGGTAGCAATACCTTGAGGGTTCAAATCCCTCCTCGCGCACCAACTGTTTGTGTCAGCTTGCTTGCCCCGTACTTCCTGCCGCAGGTGGGATTGTGCGGGGTCGTCCGCACTAAACAAAATAACGGTCATTTTTGCATACCCACCACTTGCGCTACAATCATTCTTCCGCTAGAGTCCAGCCGCGGCTTTCCGGAGGGAACGGCTGTTTTGCTCCCTCACAACACGGCACATTCACGTCCACCAGCCACAGCTAGTTCGTGGCATCTCGGAATCAGGAGGGAAACATGTCTGGCCTAGGTCTGCTCCAACGCAATCCCTACGCTGCGGCGCGCGCAGCGGCAGGGGCACTTGAGAAACTCACCGATGTGATGAAGCACGACATCGCCATCGTCCTCGGCAGCGGTTGGGCACCGGCCGCGGACTTCCTCGGCCCGCCCGACGCGGATTTCCCGGTCACCGATCTGCCTGGATTCCTTCCGCCCATCGTTGACGGACACGCCGGTCGCGTCCGCAGCGTCACGGTCGGAGAACGTCATCTGCTCGTGTTCCTCGGCCGAACCCACCTCTACGAAGGACACGGTGTCGAAGCGACGGTCCATGCCGTACGAACTGCCGGTGCCGCTGGTTGCCGCATCGTCATTCTCACCAATGGCTGCGGCGGCCTCGAGGGATGGCATCGTCCGGGGATGCCCGTGCTCATCCGCGACCACCTCAACCTGACCGGCCAGTCGCCGCTGCCGCCAGCTTGCTTCCTCGACCAGACCGAGGTCTATTCAGCCCGCCTCCGCGCGCTCGGCCATGAGGTCGAACCTTCACTGACCGAGTGCGTCTACGCCCAAGTCCGTGGCCCGCAGTACGAAACCCCGGCCGAGATTGGGATGATCAAGACTCTCGGCGGTCAACTCGTCGGCATGTCCACGGTGCTCGAGGCCATAGCGGCTCGGGAAGCGGGGATGGAGGTGCTCGGTCTGTCACTCGTTACGAATCAGGCTGCCGGCATGACTGGTCGACCGCTCAGCCACCAGGAGGTACAGGCGGCTGGGCAGGCGGCAGCCGAACGCATCGGCCGGCTGCTGGCCGAGGTCATCAACCGGCTGTAACCGGAACGAAAGCGCATCCTTCTCAGCAGCCATCATTTGTTCATCACCATGCTTCAACTCGGGCTCTCAACAATTCACGTTGGGAGCCTGATTATTTTTCGATACCCAAATGTAAAGGCCAGCTTCTCGCGGAGATAATGCTGGCCCGTCTGCGGCGTAAACAACGTCATGGGAGTGGCAGGCTGCACCGCCTGAACGTCACAGCGGTCAAACCCGAGCGGATATCCCCTGAAAATTACCTCGCGGTACGTGTCTCGGCTTTAGGCATCCCCCAGCCAGGGCCGAGACCATACTCTTCGTCCCCTTAGGGCTCAAGCGAAATACCTCACAGGCACTCCGGAAAAAACCACTGCGTCAGCTGACAGACAGATACAGACCCGCCACCCCAAACTCAAAGGTGCAGTTCATTGACGTTATTTGATCTGCTCGATTGGTGTACCGTCAACGAGCATTTCGAACAGCTTGACAACGTCTTTCACCGATGCCCCCCGAATCTGGATGAGACGCGTGTAATCACCGTAATCTTGCACTGTTGTGACCCGCGCGACCGCGACACCGGATTTGTACATTCCCGCAGGACGCGGTACTTCGTCAGCAAAATCCCGCTTCGGCAGTCTCTCCTCAAGGGTAAACTCCAGAACGAGCTTACTCAGAACGGAAGGAATCGCCGTCTCCGGATCAGGCAGAAGCATCAACCAGCGATTCTCGAACTGGATGTAGTACAGTCCGCGTTCGCCGTCCCAACACAGTTCATACCGACCGTACGGGTTTGTGACGGAACCCTTATGGAAGCCGGCTTCATACTTTGCCGCTTTCCGCCACTTCAGGCAGCTCGTTTGATCACGTTCTTCTCCCTGATCCTGCCCCGTCGCCTCAAACATCGCCTCAAGCTGGCCCTGCGTCAGATACATCCGAGTCATTCGCATCTCCTTCGTCTCCGCTACCGGTGCTCATTGCACTCGGCGCTTCAATCGAGTTGGGTTTTTCACGTCCAGATCGCCGGAACGCTCCGCGGTTCACCTTCTGTTTGACGAGGTGAACCTGCGCAGCGCATCGAAAAAACGCCGCCGAGGCTCACCTCGTCGGGATTGTCAATGTTCGGTTGTGTTAAGCTGAAGCTAGCACAGGCCGAAACGAACGTCAACCCCTCGTCTGCCGCTGGACAAGTTTCCAGATCCTGTCCGGCAAAGTAATGTAAACAATTTTTCAGGCCCTCGTTCTTTCTTACAAACGCTTCATTCCCAACCACCGTTATCCAAATGTAAAGGCCAGCTTCTCGCGAAGATAATGCTAGCCTGTTCCGTAACGTGCCCTGAGCTTTGGCGGCTGCTCATCATCGAGAAAACCACAGGTCCTTGGCGAGAAATCGTCGAGGGCCTGTTTCACCATGAGTACAAAAGGCTGTACGAGCTGTCATTGCCCCCAACTCTCTACAAATTAATGAGCCGGCTGTTGTCACGAGGACTAGACCGGCTCGGTTCTGCGTGGCGCTGACGTGCCTGATGTTCTGATTTGTCGAGACCAGTGGTCCCGGCGTCTTTTCCCCGCGGAGCGGGGTGAACACGGGCGACGCACAGGGCGTCACGCAGTATTTCGGAGTGGCAAGCACCGGCGGTGGTGCTGTAGGCAGGTTCCGGCTCCCGTGAGGGGCACCGTCGCGCGAAACGTCCGTGGTCTGGACGTGCAGTACATTGGTGGCTTCTTACGCGGGCGAGCGTTGAATCCTCCCTGGAGACACGGCGGACCGAAGCGATCCGACCGGCCAGTTCAGTATTGGCAGGTTCCCCGTACACGTACCGGGATTCGACGCGTTTCACCCGTAGGTGACGCCATCGAGCCTGTCCGCTCACCTGCGCTTCGATCGAAGCTCCTTTGTACTCCGCGCTCCCGAAGGACCGTGGCCAGACGCTTAGCACCGCTTTCGCGGACTGATTCCCGTGGTTGTGCCCGTCTCGTAGCTTGTCCCGTCGAGTGACCGGACGCGCTGTTGAGCTTCGAGCTCAAACCCGTTGTCGGGAACGAACCAGTTCGTGCGGACCTCTAGGAACCGAAGTTCCTGCTTTGGCAGCCCTAGGCGACTGCCACTCCTTTTTCTTTTTTAACGAGAATATAAGTGTACGCTCATAACAACACCCATTCAAGGGTTCTTATGCACACCTTTTGAACATATGTTTTCCCCAATTTTGTGTATAACTCTCAGCTTTTGTTGCGTTTTTTCAAAGTTTCCTGTAGGGTTACAACCGAAATCGTACCGGAGGGCACGCGGTTTTGTGCGCTCGCTGACAACTGAATATCATTCCGGAAAGGAGGGTCTGGCCGTGATTTCTCGCGTCCTGAGAGTCGCGCCAAGAAAACTGGTCTGGCAGGTGGCCCGTCGCTACATTGCCGGACCGACGCTGGTTGACGCTGTCGCGACGATTCGGTCACTCAATGACGTAGGATTCACCACGGCCGTCTCGTACCTCGGTGAACACGCGACGACGCTGACCGACTGCGATCAAGCGCTGCATATGTACCAAGAGGTACTGGAGCTGATTCGCACCTTACGGCTGCGCGCCAGCTTGTCGGTCAAGCCGTCGCAGCTTGGACTCAAGCTTCACTACCACGCCTTCCTGGACCGCGCCGGAGCGTTGCTGGCTCAGGCTGAATCGCTCGGCACGTTCGTCCGTTGGGACATGGAAGATGCATCGTGCACGCACTGCACGCTCGAAGCCTACCGCGCGCTTCAACGGCGGTATCCAAATACCGGCGTCGTGCTCCAAGCTTCACTCCGACGGAGCCTGGAAGACGCCAGGCGGCTGTCCGCTACGCCGGCCAATGTCCGCGTCTGCAAGGGCGCGTATCGGGAACCGGCTGACATTGCCCACCATCGGCGGGAGGCCATCCGGCAAGGCTACGTCCAGATTCTCCGGATACTGCTCCGCGCCGGGTGCTTCGTCGGTATCGCCACCCACGACGCCGTCCTCATCTCGGCTGCAAAACGGCTCATTGAAATGTATCGGGTTCCGCCGACGCAATACGAATTCGAGGTATTACTCGGCGTTCGTCCGGAACGCGCGCAGCGGCTGCTCGCTGACGGACACCCGGTGCTCGTCTACGTACCGTTCGGCCAGCAGTGGTTCGAGTACTCAACCAGACGATTCGACGAAAACCCGCAATTGCTCTGGACCATCGCCCGAGCGACACTGCTCGGCAGGTAAAAAGGAGCGCCCTATGAATTGGCGTCAGGAGATGCGCAACACCATCGAAGAGCACATCCCGCTGTCGGGGTGGCGTGAGCGGATCAAGGGGTTCATTCGTCTCGAAGGCGGATCGATCCTGGTGATGGCGGCCTGCATCAGCATTGGTCTCCTCGGCGCCGCTGTCAGAGGCAGTCTTCCTGCTCGGCTGCTCGTCGTTCCCTTCCTGATCGGGATATTTGGACTGGGAGCATTGCTGACCATGTCCAAAGAGCTCATGGTCACGATCATGTTCCACCGACCAGACGATCCAGGCTGGCTGAAAAAAGCGGCCTCACTCTTCTTCGAGGCCCTCGACTGGCTGCTGGTGTTCTCGGTCGCTGCCCTGACCGTTAGTTCCGGTCAATTCTGGTGGCTGTTCCTTGCCGCCGGCATAGTATCCGCTAGATTCCGCCGGAAACTGTGGCGGGCATGGCGACACTGCGAAACGATTGAGTTGTCCGGCGCGACTGCAAAGCCGATTGAGTAACTAGCGACAGTTCCGCGAACACCTCGGATTGATGTGGACAATCGCAACATCATTGGTGCGACGCACCTGAACCACAGATCCGACCTCTGACCTCCAACCTCTAACCTCTGCTATTTGGACCATCGCCCGAGCGACACTGCTCGGAAAGTAAGGGAGGGGCACATGCCTTGGTGGGGATGGGTCGTCATTGCGGTCGTTCTTGTTGGTGGGTGGTTACTCCTCAACTGCTTCCCTCGCCATCCGATGGACGACTAGCGTCAAACAGTCCAGTGTCGCGAATCAAAATCAACGCCGAATCTGGAGGACACCATGCATTCCAGTAGTCGAATCTTCGTCGCGCTCGATACCGATAACATCGCTTCTATCGTCGCAGCCACTGCTCAGTCTGACTGCGGGTACAAGTTCGGTCTCAGGCAGATTCACAAGTACGGCACGCCTGCCGTCGAGCACGTCGTCGCCAAAAAAAGGCGTGCACGAGATCTTCCTCGACGCCAAGCTCCACGACATTCCCAACACCGTGGCTGATGCAGTCACCGAGATCGCCCAGCACCGGGTCGAATGGACCAACGTTCACTGCCTCGGGGGCAGCACGATGATGAAAGCCGCCGTCGCGGCAGCCAACAAGGTGGCCGATTCGACTGGCCACCGCACGCGCATCCTCGGCGTCACCCTCCTGACCAGCCACAGCTTCGAAGACCTTGTCCAGCTCGGCATTCTCAATGACCCGCAGCTGGCAATCACCGGCCCCGAAGCCGAGACCTACAAGCAGAGGATGATCGAAGCCAGGGTAGTTACCCTGGCGCTGCTCGCCCAAGAAGCTGGTCTGGACGGCGTGATTGCTTCGCCGCGCGAAGCAACTGCCATCCGTCGGGCCTGCGGTCCGGACTTCGAGATCGTTACGCCGGGCATCCGTTCGGGCAACGAACCGCCGGACGACCAAGCAAGAACAGCCACAGCCGCGGAAGCGATTCGCAACGGCGCGAGTCGTCTAGTCATCGGTCGTCCGATCCTGAATGCGCCCGACCCAGCAGCGGCAGCCAAGCAGTTCATGGCCGAGGTCGAGGCGGCCCTGACCACCACGCAGTCAACGTAGTCCGGAGGAACCATGAAGCCCATCAATCTGGCCGGGCACGAACTCGAGCATCCGGTCATGATCGGCGCTGGAACCTGCAAAACGGTTTCAGACCTCGAGCAAGCTCTTCGCACACCGGCCTCGGCGGTAGTCATCGGGTCGATCACCCGCGACTCAAGAACGGGCAACAGCGGGGACGTCTACCACGATGGTGGACACTTCTCGCTCAACTCACTCGGACTGCCCAACCCGGGTCTCGAGTACTGGAGGATCAACCTTCGCTACTATGTGGAGGGATACGATGGCAAGAATCCCGATCGCAAGCCAATCCTGGCAAGCGTGGTCGGATTCAATCCGGAGGAGTACGGGATGATGACGCGACTGCTGGTGATGCAGAAAGCCAGCGGAATCGAGATCAACCTCGGATGTCCGAACCTGTGGGGCGAAGAAGGTCAGAAGCCGATTCCGAGTTTCCGACCGGACATGGTGCGGGCAATTCTCACATCGGTCGGCTCGGAGATCGGGTTCGACCACTGCATCGGGGTCAAGTTATCACCATTCTCGGATCCTGATCAGCTCAAGGTCGTGGCTCGAACCATCGCCGACTTCGTCGATCTGATCAAGTTCGTCACGGTGTCGAACACCTTCCCGAATGCCTACGCCACCCATCTCGACGGAACGCGTTGTATCAGCTTCGAAGGGAGCAGTGGACTGGCGGGCATGGCGGGTCGTGCCATGAAGCCAGTGGCTCTCGGTCAGATCCAGCAGCTTCGCTCGATTCTTCCGGCACCAATCCAGCTGATCGGCGTCGGCGGCATCTCGTCAGGCCAGGACGTGCTCGACTACTTGCGGGCCGGTGCCACTGCAGTGCAGGTGGTGACCGACTACCTCAATCGGCGGAAGGCATCGATGGACGAGATTCTGATAGAGTATGTCCAGCTCACCGAGCAACCTGAACCGCAGGCTCCGGCCTGAGGAGGCAGTCCATTGAATGATCGTCAGATGCACCTCGCGCGCCGACTGTTCGAAGTCGGTGCAGTCAAGTTCGGCGCTTTCAAGTTGAAAATGCACGAGACGAATCCCGACGCACCCCTCTCACCGATCTACTTCAATCTCCGGACGTCCGATAACCCGAAGCCGGGGCCGCTCGGTCCGGAGGAGCTGGACATGATCAGCGGTGCGCTCGCGCAGTACATCACGGATCATGAGCCGTCGCATCAGGTCACCTTCGACGGCTTGTCGCCAGTGCCGAACGCCGGCGATCCGCTCGTCGAGGCGATTTGCCGGAAGCTTCCCGGTGGCCTGGTGCCAGTGGTGAAGCTCCGGAAGGAAGGTGCCGGCGATAGTCGCAAGGTCACCGGCGTGGCGGACAGCGGTGGGCTCCCGCCGGGCGGCATCACGCTGGTCGTCGACGATCTGATCACTGGCGCCGACTCGAAGCTCGAGGCGATCGAAGCGCTGAAGAAGGCCGGATACTCGGTCGAAGATGTGCTCGTTCTGATCGATCGGCAGCAAGGCGGCCGGGAGCAGCTGGAGCGTCGCGGCTACCGGCTGCATACCGTCTTCACCCTGACGGCGCTGCTCGACTACTACACCGGAGCGGCGTTGATCGACGCCAGTAAGCGGGCCGAAGTGCTGGCCTACATCGGGGCCAACCAGGTAACAGTTT
>JACQKH010000012.1 GCA_016204585.1 Candidatus Kerfeldbacteria bacterium | reverse complement strand
GTTGTCAGCATCAGAACCGCCGACGGCAGCCAAAACATGAAGGCGTTTACTTGGATTATTTGTACCGATACCAACCTCGCCGCCGGGTTCAATTCTTATCCTCTCTGATATATCAGCCCGATTACCGAAGCCGAACACCATGCCGGCATTAGAGTCTCCTCCGGAGCGGATTATTCTTATGTAACCGGCATCCTGGTCGTTCCCGCCGGTATCATAGGTGCGCTTGAAATCTATGCCCCATTGAGGTGTAGCATCATTTTGTCTTAGGTTTAGTGTTATGCGAGGACCATCTTCAGTAGCGCCGCCAATTATATCAAGTTTGCTTGAGGGGCTTGTTGTGCCTATACCCACACTGCCGGCAGAAGTAATGACCACTCTATTGGCAAAAGCGGCATCATTGACCGAAGAATCAATGGCTAAGTAGGCGGTTGGGTTAGCCGCAGCTTGGACTGGCACCACATACATTCTAAAGTCCACGTTTTGCGAAGCGGCGGTGGCGTCTGTTTTCCAGCCCTCGCCTCTGAAACGCAAAGCAGGAGAATATTGCTGGGCGCCAGCCGCGGCATCGGTGGTGTTAAATAAAGCAAGAGCATCGGTAGCCGTAGCGCCAATAGCAGATTTATTGATATCAAGGCTATATCCGGGTGTAACTGTGCCAATACCGACCTTGTCATCACCAAGTATGGTGAAGGCCGCAGTGTTGTCATTATTGGCCACTTGGAAAACAGTTTCGGCGGCGGCGAGATCGGCAATACCGGTACTGCCGTCAGATTTGGCGGCGATTATTTTCACGCCAGGCACAGTATCTGTTGGGTTGGTTGAACCTATCACCCCCCTGATAGAGATGGCTTGAGCGTCAGTGTCGGAAATACCGCTAAGCTGGAAACCGCCAGCCGTGGAGCTAAATGGGGCAATGTAGTAATAAACATCTGTGCGGGCCACGCCGGTTAAACCATGAGCCACGTCACCATCGGCAAAACTAAAAGAGGGGTCAGCGCCGACACTTATTTGCGGCGCCTTGGCGCCAAGATTTCTTTGGTATAGTTCTCTAATATCATCAGCCGGCAGGACTCTATTGTAAACCCTCACTTCATCAAGGTTGCCATCGAAGTATTCAGCGGCGCCGCGAGAGCCAATGGTGTAGTTGCCGCTTGAAGAATCAAAGGTCACAGAGTAGGCCTGGGTGGCATCCAACACGCCATCAATATAGAATCTGGCGTTGGAACCATCATAAGTGACAGCCACGTGATGCCAACCCGAGGTGTCGGTAATAGTGCCGGTAGAATTTACATTGCTGACGCCAACTTTAGTGAATTGAAGAGTATTATCATTGGCAAAATGCAGTCCCCAACCATTGTTACTGACTGACAACAAGAGCCTGTCAAAATCGCCGGCCGTAGCTCGGTCGCGCTTAACCCACATGGCTAGACTTACAGTGTTAGTATCAAGATTGCCCACGGTGGCGTAGTCATCCGTGCCGTCAAAGACTAGGGCATTACCAACCTTGCCGGCAGTAGTAGTCCAGGCCGGTGTGCCGGAAAGAGTTGCGCTTTTATTGCTCTTGCTTCTATCGGCGGCGGTTGTGCCTGTGCCTTCGGAAAACGGGATGTAAAGGATTAAGCCGTCGTTAAGAGAATCATAGCCAAGCTCGGAAGCGATGGCGCCGCTGCCAAGGATGTTGAAAGCCGAGGCATCATCGTTGTTGGCCACCTGGAAAATTGTCTCAATTCCGCCTAAGTCTGCCATGGAGGTGCCGCCATCAGCTTTGGCGCCAATGATTTTAACCGCGCCGGTTGTATCCGTGGGGTTGGTGGAGCCGATAATGCCCCTGATAGCCAGAGCTTGAGCGTCGGTATCGGAAATAGCCGTTAGCTGCGCGCCGCCGGCGGTTGAGGAGAGGGGTGCGAGGTGATAAAAAACATCAGTCTGGGCCAGGGTGGTGCGGCCATGCGCCACGTCGCCGTCGGAGAGGGCCATAACAGAGTCGGAAGAAGCAGCGGCAGAAATTTCAAAAAGATAATCCGGCGAGGTATCGCCGATGCCGACTTTCGCTCCGCTGGTTAGGCGCATCACTTCGGCCAAGGCATTACCATCCCCGCCGGTTGTTTTGGTGTAAAAAATGAGATCACCGGAATAAGCGCCATCATCCGAGCTTTGGATACGCGCCACTACTGGTTGGGCGGTTGGGTTTCTAAAGTCTATAGCCGCACCGTTGCCCGCCCCGCCAGTGGGGTTATTCAAGGTAAGGGTTGGGCCAATACCAGTGGCACCTTTATAAAGTTCTAAAATAGTGTTGGGGTTAGTTGTACCTATGCCCACATCACCCGTTGATTCTATTCTCATCCGTTCATTAAGTCCGGCTGGACTTATACCATCATTATAAGTATAAAAAAGAAGATCGGTGGGGGCATTGGAGGTGGCCGTGCGCTTAGCGACGATTTTCGCCAAAGTGCTGTTAGATTCATGCGGTTGGAAGTCAATACTGATAGCAGTGTTAGCGTCACCACTGGTGTTGCTTAAAGCTAAACCAATAGTTTCTGCTCCGGCACTGGTTTTAACAATATGCAATCTACTTCCTGGATTATTCGTGCCGATACCCACATCACCCGTGCTTTCTATTCTCATTCTTTCACCAAGAGACCCAGCGGCAATGTTTGAGAATATTATATCCGCATCCTCCGAGGTTGAGGTGACATCTGTGGCTTTCCAGGTAATTCTGGCCATTTCATCCTGGTTGCCGGCAGAATCAGACAGTCTCATGGTGATATAGGCCTCGTCATTGGCAGCCATGGTGGCGCGGTCGCCTTGGAGTATAATCGCCTGCACAGAGGCGGCGTCTGACGTGTTGGTAACGGTTAAGGACAGGGCGGCTTTGGAAAGCGCGGCTGAACCGAAAGTAACATCAGAGGTGGTGGCGATGGATTGGGGCAGAGATAAAGTGGCTGTTGAGCCGGCTCCCCCGTCGGTAACGGTGATTTGGTTGGCGGTGCCGGTGAGAACTCTCTCGCCTGAAAGAGTGCCGTTGGTAGAAAGCGTAATATAGGTGGCGTCTGTGGGCGCGCCGGATGAAGAAGTGGCCCAGGACAATACCCCGGAGCCGTCTGTTTGCAGAACCTGATCGGCATCGCCGTCGTTAACCGGCAGAGTATAGGTTATATCCCCTGCTTGGGTGCCGACTTTAAAGGCGGTAAAGTTAGTGCCATTGTCAGTATCTTCAAAAAGTCGGAGCTCTGCGGCTTGAGAAGCATTGCCAAGATATCTAAATGTGCCTGTACCTTTGGCCTTAAAATCTAAGCCAACGTTGTCATCCCCGCCGGAAGCTAAAAGCATTGGGTTAACCGTGGTAGCGCCATTGGAAAGAGTGATTTCATTCACCGCCGAGGCGTTAAGGTCAAGGATTAAGAGTTCATTGCCGTTAGAATCGGCCAGATAGCCCAAGTCGGCGAACTTAGGCGAAGTGAGAGTTTTATTGGATAAAGTGTCGGTTGATGAGATGGTCGGCACAGCCACGCCTTCAAGAGTAATGGCGCCTGCGCCAGAACGAGCCAGGGTTGTGTCAGAGGCGTGGCCAAGTTCAATAGTGCCGGCAGTTAGAGCATTGGATGTGCCTAAAGACAGGGCTACATTGGATGTTAAAAGGCCTGTGGAGTGGGTAAGGGTGGCGTTGCCGTTGCTAAAGTTCAATACTCCGCCGTCTGCCAGGAATAGGTCTGAAAACATGAGTGAGGCGGTGCCAAGCGCCAAGCCATCGCTGGTTGATGGCGAAAGAGCCGCGCCGTCTAACTGAAGTTCATCAGCCAGAGTGCCGGCTGTCATCACGGCAAAGTCTAGTCTGCCGTCAACCGAGGTGGCGGCATTAACGTCTGTGCCAACCCATGTTAGCCTTGCCACTTCGGTTTGAGTGCCGGCATCGTTGGAAAGCCTTAATGTGGCATAGGCTTCATCGTTGTCGGCCATGGTGGCGCGATCGCCCTCTAATATGGCGATTTGCACCGAAGCGCCGTCAGTGGTGTTTTTGGCAGATATTGTGTTTCCGGCATTAGATAAAGTTATAGATGTAGGAGTGTAAATGGCGCCGGTTAGTCCGGAAAGAGAAGTGATGTCAGAGTTGCCGCCCAGAGCTGCGGCAGAAAGATTGGTTCTAGCGCTTGCCGCATCAGAAGCGCCGGTACCGCCGTCGGCTACGGCTAGGTCGGTAATGCCGGTGATAGAACCGCCGGTGATAGAGACGCTGTTAGCCGCTTGAGTGGCAATAGTGCCAAGACCGAGGGTTGTTCTGGCTGTTGCCGCATCGGCGTCATCTAATATAGAACGGGCAAAACTTGTTAAGTCTGCCACGGCATAGGTATCCAAGGCCGAAGTATAAATCATCTTATCAGCGGCTGTGGTTAAGCCGGCGATAGAAGCAAGGCCTGCGTCATATCCTTGAACATCTGTGCCAATGACTACGCCCAGAGTAGTTCGGGCATTAGAGGCGGCGGCATCGTCTATAAGAGAGCGGCCAAAGGTAGTTAGGTCTGCCAGAGTGGCCGTGCCAGAGCCTGTAAAGTACGGCAGTTTATCCGCGGCAGATGTTAAACCGGCCATAGCGGCAAGCTCGGCGTCATAGGCTTGGATGTCTGTACCGATGGCTAGGCCTAAGGCTGTGCGGGCAGACGAGGCCGTAGCAGAACCAGTACCGCCAGAAGTAATGGCAAGGGGCGTGGTTGAGAGGGTAAGGCCGGCAAAGGTGGGCGTCGCGGCAGTATGGATGTTTTGGGGAAGGGACAGGGTGACAGCCGCGCCTGCTCCTCCATCCGTGATAGTAATTTGGTTTGAGGTGCCGGTTAAGACCCGCTCGCCTGAAAGAGAGGCATCAGTGGCTAGGGTGACGTATTGGGAAGTGGTCGGG
>JACQKH010000009.1 GCA_016204585.1 Candidatus Kerfeldbacteria bacterium | reverse complement strand
GCTCGGCATCGAGCCGATGATGTCGGCGGCCGCCGCCAAGCGCATCGCCTGGGCCGGCAACTTTGGCCTCAAGGACAAATTCGGCGACAAGGCACCGAAGAGCTTCCACGAGGTGATGAAGGCGATCGCCGAGATCGAGGGCCGCGCGCCGAAGAACGGCGGGAAGAGAAAGAACAAGGCGTGATATGTCCAGATGTTTACTACTTACGGTATAATGACATTTTGTGATCTCTAACTTAGATCGGGACAGTTTAAGGCAGATCAAATCGATGTCGCTGTAAAGACTTTCAAGAAAGCCTTTCAGTCTATGGACGAGGTTTCAATTTTCTATGGAGATTGACTCACTGCGAATCCAAGAGCTCATCGATAGGCCCAGTGAAAGTTTATCGGTCGAGCTCAAGAGGTGGATTAATCCTGATCATCCAGACGGGATTGCAAAGATCGTGCGGGCAGTGCTGGCACTAAGAAATCATGGTGGCGGTTACCTGGTCATCGGTTTCGATAACAGAACACTTCAACCGGTCAAAGATGGTATTCCTGCCGATGTTAAATCGGCATTTCATCTCGACAAAGTCCAAGGACTTGTTTCACGTTTTGCGTCTGAACCATTCGAGATCGCTGTTGAGTTTCGCGAACGTGAAGGCCGAGCCCATCCAGTTGTCATCGTCCCATCCGGCGTGAAAACTCCGGTCGCGTCGAAGTCAGATTTGGTCCACGGGGATGACAAGCTAATTTGTACAGATGATGTGTTCGTTCGTTCTCTGCGATCCAACAATACACCGAGCACAACTAGAGCTGGTTGGAAAGACTGGCCAAAAATTGTTGAAGTGTGTTTCGACAATCGCGAGGCAGATATTGGCCGCTTTATGCGACGTCACTTAAGTGCAGTCTCGCCGGAAATGATACGGGAGCTAGCATCCCTGATCGCAAAAGAAAGACAGCCGGAAGTTACAACTGAAGATCTTCTTCGGGGGTATCTTCGAGAAGGCGAGGAAAGATACAATCAAATAATAAAAGAACGAAAAGCAACATTGCCCGACCATGGGGCCTGGGAGATTGCTCTATTGATTCTTGGAGATGTCCCGAAGCACACAGCCAATACACAATTTATAAACTTGCTCGATTCAAGCAACCCAAACTATACTGGATGGCCGATCTGGCTCGATAGCCGAAATTTCACCGAAATAAGCGCTCACCCTTACGTCGTTGACGGGATTTGGGAGGCATTCATTGTCAGTACACGCGCAGGGTGGAGTAATCATCTGGATTTCATGCGACTTGATCCGAACGGGCGGTTCTACCTTCGGCGCGCACTTCAGGATGATTTCTCGGGCGGCGATCGTGCTCCCAAACCCTTTACCGCGCTCGATTTTGGACTATCGGTAATTCGTACTGCTGAGGCAATTGCAGTTGGAATCGCCTATGCTAAAGCAATGGGATGTGATCCAGAGAACACCGTTCTTGCGTTTGCATTTAGGTGGACACGACTACGTGGCCGTGAATTGACATCGTGGGTAAAACCAGAACGTCACATTTCTGGAGGGAGACACGCCTACCAGGATGAAGTTCTGACGTGCGTCAATATTCCGCTTGATACGCCGCTTTCCGCCATCGCAGAGTTCGTGGATCAAGTGCTTCAACCTCTTTTCGAAGTGTTTGATGGATTTTCTTTGGGCAAAAATGTCATTGAAGACCTCACGCGCCGATTGGTTGAGAGGAAGTTATGACAGGTCAATGCGCACTTATTGATAACTTGGACGCCCATTCCCGGCACAATATGACCGCCAGTCTCGATGTTCCTTCCGAGGATATCCGGCACCGTCGGCCTGCTCGGGCTTCTCAGTTTCCTGTCGTGGGCAGTCTACGCTGACTACCGGCGCTTCGAGGACGCCTTCGAGTGGACGGTAACGCTGCTGATCCTACTGCATCCGGTGGCCGCGTGGGCGGCGTGGCGGCAGAGGGGATTCGAGGCGTGGCTTGTCGTTTCCGGGGGCTGGCCTTAGCGACCGTGACAACCGGTGGCGGCTTGAAATGCGGCCCGCACGCGTCCATGCTGCCCATATGTCAAAGACAATACGGATTCGCAATGTGCCGGATGCGCTGCACCGACGCCTGAAGGCGCGGGCGGCGGTGGCTGGCATATCGCTTTCCGACTACCTGCTCGCCGAAATCCGCGGCGTCGCCGAGCGGCCGACTCTCGAGGAGATGCGGGAGCGATTGGCGCGGCTGCCGCGGGTGAATCTCTACATCTCCCCCACCGAGGCCGTCCGCGCCGAACGCGACCGCCGGTGATCGTCGTCGACCCCTCGGCCCCACAGGCGATCTTGCCGCAGAGTCGGAAATCGGCCGCCGTCCAATCGCAGCTGACAGTATCCGGTCGCCAGCCCTAGCGCGGCCGGGTCGCCGCCAGGGACGGGCGGCGGCCGAGGGCGCCGACCCGTACGGCAAGGTGGGGCGCCTCGCTCCGCCACTGGATCTCGGGCAGGCGGAAATTGACATACTCGAACGCCACGGCGACGGTGAGGTCGGCGAGATC
>JACQKH010000011.1 GCA_016204585.1 Candidatus Kerfeldbacteria bacterium | reverse complement strand
GACTGCACCAAATGATCAGGAGAAGGCTTTCCGCCGGAGGCGGATCCGCCTCTGGCGGAAAGATCTCCCGCCCGCAAGGGATTGAGGGTCCGACTCCCTCCTCCGGCACTGCTAATAAAACATCAGCCCCAGAGGGCTGATGTTTCGTATTTAGCTTATTATCTTGCTTGCTCCGCTATGGCGTGCACCAGAAAAACAGTGAACAAAAAAATCAACGGCGCGACTATAGCAATCGCAATGACGTTCATGCCCGTGGTCAACAGTATGACAATCATAGAAAACGTGGAAAACGACGCGATAACTGCAGCCAACAACCACGACCATCCCGGACTGCGGTGACCGGGCGGCAAATCGAGCAGCTCCTGGCCAGCTTGGAGCTCATGCTTTGGATCAAGTTGCGACATACCGCCAGTCTATCATGTCCAACCGGACATTGACACCTTCTGCTGCCTCATGCTACTTTAATTCGTTCGTTAACAACCAAAGTCACGAGAGGCGAGGCTTGCTGCGTTGGTGACATGCAGCAAACTCCGCCTCTCGTCATTGGATTGTAGATTGTGAGGCGTGGAACAATGGTTTAGCCGTTTTGGCCAAAAAACAGTAGGAGGCTGTCATGCAATCTCGAGGAGCAACGCTGATGGAAGTAATCGTCATCTCTCTAGTCGTTGCGGTTACCGCGGCGGTCGCCATCCCGAACTTGATCGCCATGGACCAGCGGGCCAAGAACGGGATAACCACAGACAACGCTGGAATCTTGCAGGATGCGGCCGAGCAGTACCGAAACGATCACGGCGTCTATCCCACGTTCGTCCTCCCACTGATCCACCGGCTGCCCGGGCACCGGCCCTTCAAGAATGCCTTCGACGGCGAACACGTAGAGCCGAGGTACGGCCGGACGCCAGGCTCGATCGTCTACTTCGGTCTCGCCGATGGCAGCAACTACACCATCCTCTGCATCGGCGCCAAGGGTGATACGCTCCTGAAGCTTACGCGGCTGCGGCCGTATATCATCGGCAGCTAGTCCACAACTCTGGTTCGTTCAGGCGGGGTGGCACATTGTGCTGCTCCGCCTGATCCTATACCTGAACGACTATATCGTGCAGGTTCTTTGGGATGTTTTGTGTTAGCACTACAGAACTTCGATCAGACACCTGGACCATATCCTCAATCCGGATGCCGCCCCAGCGTGGAATGTAGATCCCCGGCTCAACAGTCATCACCTGCCCCGGCAGCAAGATGCCGCTACTTTTCGGTCCTAAGCTCGGCGGCTCGTGGATTTTTTTTCCGACCGCGTGGCCCGTGCTGTGAATGAACCAACGCGCCAGCTGCCGCTGCTTCAGGTAACCGCGAACTGTCCGATCAACGTCGCGGGCCATGACAAACGGCTGCCCTGCGCGCCCACCTAAGGCGGACGCCCGAAGCACGGCTTCGTAGCGACGCCGTTGCAGACTCGTCGGCTGACCAATAAAAAAAGTTCTGGTTAAATCTGTACAAAATCCACTGACCTTAATGCCAAAATCCACGACCACGGCGTCGCTGCGGCGCAATTTTCGTCTGGTCGGCACGTGGTGCATGAACGCGCCAAACGGACCGCTGGCGACGATAAAGGGAAATGACGGTTGGTACTTTGAAAACAGGCGTCGCAGCTTGTCGCGCACTTCGCGTTCGCTCCGGCCAACTCGAATGAGCGCGCGAACACGATTAAACTTGCTGCTCAAC
The DNA here is from genome assembly GCA_016204585.1 of Candidatus Kerfeldbacteria bacterium. Lineage (GTDB taxonomy): Bacteria > Patescibacteriota > Patescibacteriia > SBBC01 > SBBC01 > JACQKH01. The sequence continues at coordinate 2,136 of JACQKH010000011.1, read as the reverse complement.
TCATGAACACCGCGACGGACCGCGGCAATTTTATCCTTCTCAAACTGTTCCGCCCGCGCAAATACTCGATGGCCAGCGGTAATATCCTGTTTGATACGCCTGACTAGTGTCTCGGTTCGGCGGTACTCGATCAGCGGTCGAATTCGCTCCAGCAGCTGAGCGGTCAGCGTTTCGCCGTACAAGCTGCCGGAAAAATCCAACAAGTACAGCTCGACCTTGCCGTGCGGGAAGCCTTGGCCAGGCACGCCGATTACAGCCAGCCCGTCATGCCGAGTTCGATTGCGCCAAATCCAGGCCGCGTACACGCCGGGCCGCTGCGGGTTTGTTCGGAAATATGATTGCTCGAGATTGGCCGTGGGAAAGCCAAGTCGGCGGCCGATTCGTTCGCCGTGAATTACTCGGCCGTGGAGCACAGTTTGTCTACGCATTATTCACTCGGCCACTCGAAGGATTGAGTATCTTCCAACACCAAAACGTCTGTTCCGGAAACACGAAACGCACGCAGTTCATTCATGTCAATCGGGTATTTCTGAACATTGGCGTGGTGCATGGGAATCGTCAGTTTCGGTTTGACCGTCTCTATCATTTTCTTAGCGGTGTCAAAAGACATCTGCGGCCCGGCCACCGGCACAAACAAAACGTCGGCGTGCGGCATGTCTGGCAGCGGCACCGAGTCGCCCGTTGTGTAGAACGTATCATCAACGATAAAGCCAACGTCTTCCGGTTCCGGAAGCCCGGATGGCAGCTTGCCGTGCTTTTGCAGCACGCCCCTGATAGTAAATCCACCGGCCGTCATGTTTTCGCCTGGACTTACGACTCGGGCTAAAATTCCTTGATCCTGAAGCTGACGGGCAAACGAACCGTTGGTGAAGACTGGACAGGCGTCGCGTTCAACGAGCAACTTGATGCCGGCGACGTGCGCGTGGTCAGGATGCTCGTGCGTCACCAAAATTACATCAACTTTCGGCCAATCACTCGGCTGCATACTATCTCGCTCGTAGACGTAATTGCCAGGATCAATCAGGCAACGCTGCCCGTCCTTTTCAATCAAAAAACACGATTGTGCGTACTTTGTGACGTGGTACATCACGATGACCTCAATTGCTTTAGGACGCGTATATCGTCCTGATTACCGTCATCCGGCGTCTCAACAATCATGTCGACATTCTTCAGTTTCGACATGTGGAGCAGTGCGCGGAATGCTTCTTTTCCGATCGTACCCTTGCCAATATGCTCGTGCCGGTCGCGGTGATCGCCGAGTCCGAATTTTGAGTCATTTCCGTGCAACAATTTCAAGCGTTTCAACCCCACGATCGCATCGAATCTTTTCACCATCGCCTCAACATCGGCTTTGGCTCTCAAGTCATAACCAGCGGCAAAAGCGTGACAGGTATCAACGCACACGTTCACCATGTTCCTGAACTTAACGTTGCTTTCCGCATTCTTGATGAGATCACGGATCTGCTCAAAACTGCCGCCGACTAAATCACCAGCCCCGGCGGAAAGCTCCAGCAACAGCCTGGTGGTCCCCTTGTAGCCATCCAAAATTAGTTGTATTGACCGCCAGGTCTTATGAAAACCCACTTTCGGTCCGGCGTCTTTGGTCGAGCCGAGATGCGTGACGACGAACGAAGCTCCTAACAACGTGCCGCGCTCCAGCTCTTCCCGCACCACGCTGATCGAACCGTAACGGATGCGCGGAGTGGTCGAAGCGAAGTTGATGTAGTACGGCGTGTGAATGACAAACTCGCCCAGTTTGTACTTTTTCACTTCGGCTTTGAACTTCGCGACAACCTCATCGGTCAGTTTTGGCGCCGGTCCACCCTGCGGCGAGCGCGTGAACACTTGAAAAACTTCGCAGCCGATTTTGGCGGCATTGAGCGGAGCGTTGAAAATACCGCCAGCCGCAGACACATGAGCGCCGATTTTCATAGTATCCTCAGACAAAAATCATTATTAAAAGGTAGCCTGCCCCGAGCGGAGCGGAGTCGAGGGGTGAGCACCGATTTTCATGGCATTATTGTAGCATAGACCACCCCTCCGCTCCGCGGTTTCCCCTCCCTTCAACCCGCCAGCAGGCGGCACCCCTCCAAGATTTTGGAGGGGGAGGGGGCGGTAGGAGGGGTTAGGGGTGGT
>JACQKH010000080.1 GCA_016204585.1 Candidatus Kerfeldbacteria bacterium | reverse complement strand
GCTGACGGACTTTCAACTTGGCCTGCGCGCGCAAGGCATGGCCAGTTTCCACTACCTGACGCGCGCGGGCCATGGTAGCCAGCAGTTCATTGTGCGGTTCGCCAGCCTCTGGCCAATCTTCAAGATGCACGGACGTTCTTCCGCCAACCTCTCGCCACAAGGCATCAGCCAAAAACGGCGTGAACGGCGCGGACAGCTTGGCGTACTGGCGCAGGACATAGCCGAGCGCCGCCACCACCTCACGCTGACCATCACCTTTAGCTCGTTCTCGCGAACGGCGGACGTACCAGGTTGACAGGTCAGTCACGAAGCTCATCAGCTCGCGACCAGCATCAACGATCGCGTAGCGCTCAAGCTTGGCAGTTACTGATGCAACGGTCTGATTGAGCAAGCTCAAAATCCAGCGATCCATGACATGTGAGTTATCAGTTATCGGTTGTCGGTTGGAAGGGTCAACTGATAACTCATTACTGCTTCCCAACAACTTCCAAAATGACAACACGTTCCACAGAATCATGAAGTTCTTTTTTACCACTTCGCCGAGCTGCGCCTCGTCAAAATTTTTCGGCTCGGACGGCTGGTTTATCGTGAACAGGTACATGCGCGCCGCATCGGCGCCGTACTTGTCCAAGAGTTTCATCGGATCAATGTAATTGCCCAAGCTTTTTGAAAGCTTCTTGCCGTCCTTGTCGCGGATGTGCCCGAGCACCACGCAGGTCTTGTACGGCGGGCCTTTTTTCACGGCCTTCGCCTTCTGCAAGAACGTCGAGATCGCGAGCAGGGTGTAGAACCAGCCGCGCGTCTGGTCAATCGCTTCGCTGATAAACGTAGCCGGGTACGACTGCTTAAACTTGTCCTCGTTCTCGAACGGGTAGTGCCACTGCGCAAACGGCATTGAACCGGAATCGAACCAGGTGTCTGCAACTTCGGGAACGCGCCGCATTACTCCCCTCCTGCCTGCCCGTCCGGCAGGCGGGCCCGAGGAGGGGTGGCCGGAGGCCGGGGTGGTGGGAGCGCAGTGCTCACACGTCCACGTCACGCCATCAATGAACGGCCGGTGCGGGTCAAAGCTGCCGTCCGGACCGAACAACTGCCCCGGAAACTTAAGCTCAAGCGCCTCGGCAAAGGTCGGGTAGCGCACCTCCTCAACCTGCGACTCGGCCTTAAGCAACGCCGCCCAAAGCGCCACGAAAATCGGGTCGCCATGCGAAACGAGGACGATGGTTTTACCCTCATACTGCTGATCGAGTTCATGCAACAGTGCGAACAAACGTTTTCGAACGTCGAACCAATGCTCGGCCCCACCTGGCGGCACGTGATGGAACCTATGCTGGCCGCCGCCGAATCGATCATGAAAGTACTTAGTGGTCTTCCCTTCAAACTGCGGTCCGACCTGGTACTCGTCGAGCCGGGAATCGGTTTGTACTTTCAAACCAATGTGTTCGGCGATAATATTTGCGGTCTCGCGCGTCCGGACAAAGTCAGACGAGACAACGATGTCAACGCCGCGCTTGGCCAGCTCGGTCGCGGTTTTCTTCGCTTGCTGTCGCCCGCGCTCCGTCAAGACTACGTGCTGATTCAAGGTGATTTCGGTGTTGATTTTATCTTCAAGGCTAATCGTCGCTTCGCCGTGGCGAACGAAAATGTAGCGGTTACGCGTTGGCAGTTTTTTCAACAACTCCTCGTAACTTCCAATGCATTCCTGGTGTTTGCAGTGGTCGCACACCCAGATCGGCAACGGCGTGCCCCAGTAGCGCTCGCGCGAAATAGCCCAGTCCTTGACTTCGCGCAGCCACTCGCCGAAGCGACCGTCTTTGATGTGTTCAGGAATCCAATTAATTCGCTCATTATTCGACAACAATTCGCGACGCAATTTTGACATGGTGATGAACCACGACGTTTTGGCGTAGTACAGCAAGGCGTGCTTGCAGCGCCAACAGTATGGATAGTCGTGCTCGTACTGTTCTTCCCGGTACAGTTTTCCGTGCGACTTCAAGTATTTGACGATCGCGTCGTCGGTCTCTTTGGCCTTAACTTCCTTACCGACCCACGGTCTGACCAGCTCATTGAACTTCCCTTCGAGGTCGACCGTGTGCTTTTTTGGCAAATCGAGCTTCGCCCCCAATGCAAAATCATCTTCCCCATACATGACTGCCGTGTGCACAACGCCGGTTCCCTCTTCCGTCGTAACGAAGTCAGCCGGAACGATCGTGTAGGCCGCTCCCCTGCCCGAAGGGGGCTCCGCAGGGCGGTGGGTGGTGGAAGCGCTGGCAGTTCCACCCCGCAGCCGCGGGTTTAAACCCGCGGCTGCGGGCTTGATGGTAACCACCGAGCGCAAATCAAGAAAATCGAACAATGGTTCGTATTTTAAACCTACTAAAGCTGAACCTTCGAATGATTCATGGGCCTCCGGAATTTTTTTTGATGGATCGGTTGAAACGCTTGATGTCTTATCTTCATTGTTCAACGCATCAAACCTGCTCTTTGCAATAATATATCTTTCACCTCTTTCATTTGGCGTTGTCTTCATGTATTCAATCTTTGGATCGACCGCCAGCGCCACATTCCCCGGCAGCGTCCACGGCGTCGTGGTCCAGGACAGGACGAACGTTCCCGGTTCGTCCACCAGTTCGAATTTCACGTACACGGAACGGTCTTTCACGCGCTCGTACCCCTGCGCAACCTCGTGCGATGACAGCGCGGTTCCGCAACGCGGGCAGTACGGCACGACTTTGTAGTCTTGAATCAATAATTTCGCGTCCCAGGCCTGCTTCAGAATCCACCACAACGTCTCGACGTAATCGTTCTGGTACGTGATGTACGGATGCTTGAGATTCAGCCAAAACCCGACCCGCTCGGTCATCTCCTCCCACAAGCCCTTGTACTTCCAAACGCTTTTCTTACAGGCCTCATTGAACTTCGCAATGCCGTACTTTTCAATGTCCTTCTTGCCGGACACGCCGATCGCCTTTTCCACTTCCAGCTCGACCGGCAACCCCTGCGTATCCCAGCCAGCCTTGCGCTCAACCCGAAAGCCCTGCAGGGTCTTGAAGCGCGGGATAATGTCCTTAAACGCCCGTGTCTCGACGTGGCCGATGTGCGGCAGGCCGTTCGCGGTCGGCGGTCCTTCAAAAAACACGAAATCGCCCTTCGGTGCTTTTCTCTTCAAGGTATTTGCGAAAACATCCTCATGTTTCCACTGCTTCAGGATTTTCTTTTCTAGTTCGACGAAATTCGGTACGGCCATAGATGAAAACTGTCCGCTGTTACTCGCAGCCGACCTCAGATTTCAGACCTCTAACTTCTGACATCTGACCTCATACTGCGATATATCAGATCGCATTATCAGCATAGCAAACCAGAGGAAAAATGAAAATATCCTAGGGCGTTCTTTCTAGAACGCCCCCAGAATGCTCTTGTTTAACCACATATACGGCTCCCGTTCATAACTCTCGGGCAAATCATCCTTCTGATAATTGTATTGAATATAATTGACCACGTTGAGAAGGTCTTCGCTGTTCATCACATGTCGCAAATGATACCGTCGCTGCCAAATTTTCCCCTGTTGTATCGTCCGCGAAAACGTCCCCTTCATTGAGCGCATCAAATCTCCTACAGATGCGGGTACTCTCGAAAGAGTACCCTCGGTATACGGTGATGAAAGGTCTGTCGCCTCCCTGCCCCGTACCCAGGGCGTTCTTTTCCCGCCACATATATTCATTTCAAAAGAAGGCGGGATCCCGCCAAAGGCGGTGACCAGAATGCCCTGACGCATCACCAGAAGATGAACATGATCCGGAAGAATACAGAATCCGAGTAAGAAATATCCTTTCGTTCGACAAGCCATTCTGATCATGGTGGCAATTCGATGCGCCAAACGAACATCACAAAACAACCGTCTACGATCCTTGGTTACGGTGGTGATGAAATAGGCAATCGGATAATCAATAATCGGGCGCAATGGACGTCTCCTGCGCCACCAACGCTACAATCAGTCAGATCACCAAAAAGTATACACGGCAGGTCGCCAACGGTCAAACAACGCCGAGTGCTTCAGTTCTTCAGCAACCCCTGCTTCTCCAACAACAAATGCGGATACCCGCGAAAATCCTGCAGGCCGGTTTTCGCACCGATTTCTTTTAGCACAACATACAATCGTTTTTTGGCTTCTTCTACAGAAGCAAACTCGCCCTTTGCTTCGAGTTCAATATGTGAACCCAAATCAGTGACCTCATCAATGGCAATTTCCACGTCCTTGTACATCCAGGTGCTCCGACGTTTTTCTACGATCACAACCTCTTTAATATCCAAGCGTCGTAAAATGTTTTTCACTGCGCCAACGTCACTAACCTCGGTTTCGAGTTCGTCAGCCGACACTGCCTGGGCATCGTCTTGGTTATGCCAAAACTTATAATTCAGGCTGGCGCCTTTCTGTGTTTCACGAACACGCAGCCATTCGGAGATCGGCTTCTGCTTCAAGAAATTCCGATGCGCTGGAATGTAGTACGTGTCTTTTTGGTACTCCTGCTGCTTTTCCGGTCGTGCCAGTTCTGCCAACCGCCTCTTCAACGCTTCTTGGTTGAGCAGCGGAAACGTCAGCTCAACCTCGACGTTTGTGAGAACACCCATGAGTGATCTTCAATCCCGCTTACAACCGAAAACTTAAATCTTTCTCTTCTCTCCCACCTCCCGATACACCCGCAGCGTCTCCCGCGCCGTCGCATCCCAGGTGAACATCGCTGAACGGCGCTGACCCTCGGCAATCAGCTTCTTGCGGAGTGTTGAACCACCGACGACCTTCGCGATCGCCTGCCCGATCTCCTTGAACTTGTGCGGGTTTACGAATACTGCGGCGGTGCCGGCGATTTCCGGAAGCGCAGACACCCGGCTGGTGATAACCGGAGTTCCCAATGACATCGCCTCGAGTACCGGCAGGCCGAATCCTTCATACAAGGACGGGAACACGAACGCCAGCGACTGCTCGATCAGTTGCAGCTTGTCGTGGTGCGGAAGGTAGCCGAGGTACCGCACGCGGGAGCCGAGTTTTGCGTCCTTAATCGCCTTGATGACGTCCCCGTACTTCCAGCCCGGCGCCCCGGCCAGGATGAGATCAACCTTCTTCATTGACGGCAGGTTCGCCACCGACGCAAAGCCCTTGATGAGGTTCGGCAGGTTCTTCCGCGGCTCGATCGTGCCGACGAACGACAGATACGGGTGCATCAGTCCGTACTTCTCGCGCACATTCACCACGCCCTTCGCAGCGCGCTCACGGACGAATCCCTCGTAAATGACCTGAATGCGCTTCTCGGCCACCCGGAAAAGTTGGCGTACGTCGCGCTTGGTCGCCTCGGACACCGCGATGATGCGTTTCGCGCGCTTGATGCTCCGCGGCACCACGAGGCGCGTCGACAGAAACTGGTGGCCGGGAAAGAGCTTTGGATGTTTGTAAATCGCCAGGTCGTGGACCGTCACGACCGCTTTGCCGCGGTACGTGAGCGGCAGTGAAGTTGCAGGAGCATGGAACAAATCAAGCCGCTCCCGCATCAGAAAGCCGGTGATGAGAAGGTGCGAGTAGCCGACCGGCAAGAACCGGCGGTACTGCGAGAACGGGAAGAACTTCACCTTGACCTTCGACTGCTCGAACTCCTGCGCCTTGTCGCGATCCATGCGCGAATCGAAGAACAGCACGTACTCGTTTTTGCGGTCAAGCTTGAGCAGCGACTTCACGAGGTAGTACGTGTAGTGCCCGATGCCGGCCTGTTCGCCGCGGCCGGGATTCAGTATTGTGCGACAGTCAATCCCTATTCTCATATAGTGTCACTTTCAGTCCCCTCTCCTGCCCGAGGAGAGGGGTGCCCGAAGGGCGGGGTGAGGTGGGAGGTTCTGCAATCGATGCCGATGCGCATGAAGTCCCGTGGAGATTTAAGATTTAGGATTTAGGATCAAGGTAAATGTTGCTGCAATACTCCAACCCTTAATCATTAATCCTACAACCTTAATCTTCATGTCACATCTTCTCCGGCGCGCTGATACCCATGAGTTTCAACGTCGTGGCCAGTGTCTGCCGCGTCGCCAGCACCAGTGCTAGACGACGCTCATCCACCGAACCGTTATCGATGACGCGGACCTTACCGTAAAAATCGTGGAATGCGGTTGCCAGTTCCGTCGCGTAGAACGGCAGTTTGTGAACGTCGTACGTCATCGCCACCTCTTCGACCAGCTCCGGCAAGCGGAGCAATTGTTTAATCAGCCCGAGCGCCGCCGGTTCATCTAATGCCTTTCCCCTGGCCGTCGGCAACCCCTTCGTCTTCTTTACTATACTGCAAATCCTGGCGTGCGCATACTGCACGTAGTACACCGGATTCTTCTCGCTCTTTTCCTGGGCGAGGCCGAGGTCAAAATCCATGTGCGTGCTCGCCGCGTGCATCAGGAAGAAAAACCGCGCCGCGTCAAGGCCGACCTCATCGGTCAATTCCTCGATGGCCACGTAGTTTCCAGCCCGCTTCGACATCTTCACTTCAATACCGTCCTTCATGAGCCGGACAAACTGCACGATGAATATGTCCAACTTGCCGGGGTAGTCGAGCGCGCTCATCGCCGCCTGCATCCGACCCTGGTAGCCGTGATGGTCCGCGCCGAGGAACAGAATCTCGCGGTCAAACCGCCGATCGTGAAAACGGTTCAAACGCAGAGCAATATCAGACAGGAAGTACGTTTTCTCGCCGTCGGATTTCACCAACACCCGATCCTTGTCATCGCCGAACTGCGTCGTCCTGAACCACGTCGCCCTGTCCTGTTCATATATCAGGTCCTTCTGGCGGAGCATCGCAAGTACTTTTTCGTCGAGTACCAGCTCATGCAGCTCGGATTCCCTGAACCAACGATTATACTTGATCCCGAGCTTTTTTTCCGCGACGCGCTGCAAGTCTGCAATCATCATGTTCACGACCCGCCCCTTGATCCGTTGCTTCAACTCGTTCGCGCTTTTCAATTTGTAGCGTTCCAGATGAAGTTTTTTGGCAATTTCCAAAACGTACTCGCCCTGGTACAGGTCGGCCGGGTAATCCACCTTAATCCCTTTGAGTTGAAATGACCGACGGATGACCGACTCGACCAGCTTCTCAATCTGCCCCCCCACGTCGTTGACATAGAACTCACGCCAGGTCTTATAACCGGCCATTTGCATGACATTCGCCAGGGTGTCGCCGGCAAACCCACCGCGGCCGTTCGCGAGTGTCATTGGTCCGGTCGGATTGGCCGAAATGAATTCAAGGAGCACGCGGCTGCCGTTTCCGACTTCGGATTGCCCGAATTCTTTCCCCTCGCCGACAATGATCCCGACTTGCCGCGCGAACCATGCGGGTGAGATAAAAAAGTTGATGAAACCGGGCGGCATGATCTCGATACGGTCGACGGCCGGCAGCGCATCTATCGCTTCCTTGAGCTTCGCCGCGATGCGCATCGGTCCGTCCTTGACGACCGGCGCAAGCTGCATCGCCAGGTTCGTCGAGTAGTCGCCGTACTTCGGATCGCTCGGGATTTCAATCCGAACCGCTGGCGGATTCGTCCGACACTCCTCGAACAGCGCAACCGCGGCCTCAAGAAGTTTCTGCTGCAGGATTTTCGTGATGGTCTGCATGGCGTTCACAGTATACCCAATTCATGAGCCAAAAAGAAGCCGTCCCGCACCTTTCGAGACGAAAGGTGCGGGACAGAACAAACGAACCACTACCACCCAGGTCCTCCTTCACGGAGAGTCCAGGGATGCCTGGGGAGTCGCATCTCGGAAGCTTCCGTGGTTGGACGAGGATGTGTTGACTTCAGGCCGGTCTTTTCTTGACGCCTCCGGAGAATGTTCATGACATTCTCCACGGATTCCCGGACGAGAAGCGGCTGGGCGTCACGTCGATCGAGGATCCTGATCAGCATCACATGCTGCGGCGGAGTCAATGCCCCGCTATCATGCGCACGACGACAGAGTTCGGCGTCGCCGCTGCTGATTCCTCCGGGGTTGGCCTCGCATGTACTGCTGCCGTATCGCTCGATTACTCGAAGATGCACATCGAGCCGACTGCGAGAACCTTGAGGAACGATCGGCCCAGCTCCCACGTTTCCCTTCTCATCGCCTGGGACGCCATCATCACCGCTGAAGAAACCACCCGTCTGACCCCCTGCTCCTTGCCGTTCCTTTTGAACGAACCAACCATCCATGACGCTTCCTCCGCAGCGCTCCTGCCCGCACGCCATTGTTCGGGCATGAGCCTGAGGAAGAAGGTTTACAACGAACAAAAAACCCGCCTCGAGCGGGGTAGTGAACTGCTGGTGAAACTATTCGCTCTAATTCGTAGTCATTCGCAGCACAGCAGCGGTCCCGTTTGAGGGGATTGAAGAAGCTGTAAACCACCAGCGATACTGCGATTGATTCATGATGAAACCATCATACACCAACCAATAATCCTGTCAAATTGAAAGCGGCCAGAGGATCCGAAGATCATGGCCGCTTCTCTTGTTTACCTCCAAAAGATCATTCTCCGTCTACGTGTATGAGTCGAACAAACTCTTCTGGTTTCCTGAAATGCCGGCGAGAATAACTCTCGGCAATTTCCCGTTGTTGACGAAGCGTGCTGATGGAGTTTATGGGAACTCTGCCCCCGTTGGTCCTGCCTACCACGCACGCGGTCGCGACATACTTATACCCATTGACCCCTGATTTCGCTCTCATCTGCGGAATTTGAGCGACCCACGAAGCGCCGACCCATTTTGCTTGGGTGAATCGCCAGGCATTGTTCTGGTGGACTTTCTGCATCGTCAATCCGGAACTGATTACATCATCCACGACCACCACGGTTTTTACTTTCGTGATGAGGAAAATGTCTGGCAAAATCACGCCAGCCATAACAATAGGGTCCGTCCCTGGTTGCCAGAATCGTTTTGCATAGACGCTTGCGTAAGTGGACTCTCGACAAGCTCGTGAAAGTTTACGCGGGTAATTCGCGCCGTTGCCGGGAAACACGAACAGCATGTCCTGCTCGCGTTCGACAATCCCATTCAAGATTCCCTCCAAATCGGCTGCGAGTTGCCAGTCCTCAAGAAAAAGCAGTTCCTGTCCATCTGCCGTCTTGAGGGCTCGCAGCGCATCACGGGTGTCGGTTGTCATCGGTTCATCCAATAGGATGATGCGGCCATCGGATATGACTGAACGCTTGTAGGCGAATGATACGTACTCTTGCAACGTTCTCATCGCGCTCCCTCCTTTTTTGTGAAAGAACTCCCTTCGCGGAAAGAAAAACCCCTTCCAAGAAGGGGTTGAGCGTGATGAGATAAAGCGTCAATCAGGAATCACCACCAACCCCTTCGTAGAAAGGAGTAGGCATGATGGGAACGTGTAATGCTTTGGATGAATGTCTTTTTAGTCATAGGACTGTTGAGAATATTTGATTGCTTTCTCAACGGCTTCCTCCGGTGTAGTGGCAGGTTCAATCTTTATAGTTTCTCGTTCATCGAGATAGGTCTCGCTGGTTTTATCAGCCCATCCGCCTGTCTTCTCGAGCGCAATAACCGGCTTCTTATTGCGATAGGCAATCACGACTTCTTCGAGGGTACCAGCTCCACCACCGATCGTTATGAGTGCGTCGCACATAGTTACCAGCATAAACTCGTCGAAACCATCAGCAGTCATTCCGGTTACTACCTCGACATCAGTAAAATCATTAGAACGAAATCGCTGATTACCTTTTATCACGCCAACCGTTATTCCATTTGCCTTTCGTGCGCCACGCGCGGCAGACTCCATAACTCCGCTTTTGCCTCCCGTCACAACGATGACGCCCTTTTCCGCCAGCAAAAAACCAACCCTTTCTGCGTCTTCATAGATACTCTGTTTCGGGGCTTTATCTTTTGGATACTCTACTGCACCAGCATAGCCGATTACTCCGATTTGGATCTTTCTTGATACTATGTCCATATATTCATAAGTATTTAGTGATCAAATAATGCCGAAACAACCCCTCCCGCAGGAAGGATCGTTCCGTCTGGACGTTACGACGCTTGCCGCGAAAGGCGTGAGGGCGCGGTACGATGATGCAACCGGGCGAGCATGAGCTTGTACCCGCCCATCCCCTTTTCCAGCCACCACGAAATCCGGGCAATCGTTCGCGAGCTCAAGCCCGTTTGCTTCACGATTTTCGTATAGGGTACAGCAACATCCAACATACGCGCGGCCTGCCACCGTTTTCCGAACTCCATAAGCTCATCCTCGGTCAGGAGATCACGGAAGAACTTCCTCGCTTCCCGCGCTGTTTTCAGCTTCAGGATCGCCCTGATGAGCTCGTTCGTCTGCGGATTATTCCAACGATTGTTCATAGAAATTACTTTACTATAGTAAAGTACTCTATTACTCCACAACCGTCAAGTCTAAGTTATCCACAAGACGTATACAGTACTTTATCAAGATAAAGCCCACAAACCTGTTTCTAGGCCTGTGGGCTTTCAAACTTCTCCGTTTACCTCCAAAAGATCATTCTCCATCCGCGCTTACGAACAGCCGGCTTGAGTTTTTCTTTCTGCACCCGGTTACTCGTTCCAAGATCAAGTTCAAACTTTGATTCCTCGGGTGTTTTCTTCTCTTCGCAATCACCGGGTCGAGGGTGGAGTTCCTCCGGCAGAGAAAATGGATCGATCCAGTTACGCATGGTTCCCTCCTTCATGATCTGACAAAAACGAAAGTGAGGTAACGGTAAAAACGAACAACAAAAAACCCGCCTCAAGCGGGGTAGTGAACTGCTGGTGAAACTATTCGCTCTTATTCGTAGTTATTCGCAGCGCAGCAACGTCCCGTCTGAGGGGATTGAATACATTTCTCGGAAATACCGCGGCGATTGGTTCATGGTGTTTGGACCTTACATCACCAGCGTTTTTATGTCAAGATTTCCGTACAGAGATCAATTTAAACCAAACCGCCAAGCCTCTAAACCTCGAAACCTATAACCCATGCCGAATCCCGCCGACAACCGCCAAATGGAACTTCTACCGCAAATTGACGGTATTAATATAAAAACAAACAGAAAAACAAAACCGACGTGGCTCAAACGTAAAAAGATATCAAGCACTCGCGCCCGACATGTTCGAGGCCAGCGTCTCACTATCCGTGAGGCGCTGTTGCCGAGTTTGGAGGGCGCTTGATTCTCTTTGGTACTTTCTCTCATCAAGGAGAGAAAGTACAATAACCCCATGCCTCACCTCGCCGAAAACCGCCAAGCGCGTCACGACTACGAAATCCTCGAGACACTGGAGGCCGGCATCATCCTGACCGGCCCAGAAGTAAAATCCGCCAAAGCCGGACAAATCAACCTGCGCGCTAGCTACGTCACTATCCGCAACAATGCGGCCTGGCTGATCAACTGCCACATCGCAGCCTATAAACCAGCTAATCTACAGAACTACAATCCAACCCGCACGCGTAAGCTCCTCTTAAACAAACACGAGATTGATACGCTCATCGGCAAATCCAAAGCCCAAGGCCAGACCCTTATTCCCCTATCAGTCTATACCAAGCGCGGCCTTGTTAAAGTTGAAATCGCGCTGGCGCGTGGTAAAAAAGCTCATGACAAACGTGCCACCATCAAAAAACGCGAGGCCAAGCGCTCGATTGAACGGGCGATGCGGATGAAACCCTAGGCCTTGACATGCCGGCCAAAATACCCCATACTCCCCCTCGCTTGGCCTTCCCCTGCTCTGACCACTTGGTGGTCGGAGCGGGGGGATGCTTAGCAGTCGATGTAACCTTGACAATCTACTACTGCACGGCGATGCGCCGGGATCATCGTAAAAATTCCGGAAATGATAAGTGCAAAGACACTGGTCAGCAAGCTGAGGGGTATTTTCACTCCTCAATTTGCCCCGTCATTCGCGTAAAACCGAATGACCATCCGTCCGGAGAGGCCGATGCTCCGGAGCCGGGTGTAATATCTTTCGGCTGGGAACGGTTGTGCTCCACGACCGAACCGAGAACTTCGGAGCTAGTGGCGGGTGCATCTGGTCTGCCTATAAGCATCTGCCACGAACAACCCTGAGGTAGACGAACCGTGTGGACTGTGGTAGAGTGTTGGTTGCAGACGCGGGTGCAAGACCCGCCATCTCCATGAACTACTCGCTTCGCTCGAGTTCATGGCTTCGCCAAATCAATTTCGGAGCGAGGAGTTCATGTCCTAAACCGGAGTGATAGCGACTGGTTCAGGACAATCTTAATCCAGTAACCCCGTCCCCATCAGTACCAAACTACTCCGCGTCAACCACTTCATCCGCGCTCCCGAGGTGACGCTCATCGACGAGCAGGATAAATCGCTCGGCGTCGTGAAACTCGGTGAAGCCCTCCGTCTGGCTCAGGAACGCGGCTACGATCTGGTTGAGGTCGCGCCGAATGCCAAGCCGCCGGTCTGCAAAATCCTCGACTACGGTGCCTACCAGTACCGGCTCGAAAAGCAGGAACGAAAAAGCAAGGCGCACCAGAAACGCATCGAGATCAAAGGCGTCCGGTTGTCCTTCAAGATCGGCGAACATGACCGCACCGTGCGTCGCGACCTCGCGCGTCGCTTTCTCGACCAAGGACACAAGGTCAAAATCGAAATGATCCTCCGCGGTCGGGAATTCGCCCACCAAAGTCGGGCTAGGGAAAACGTCATGACCTTCATTGCCGAACTGGGGGACGATGTCGAGGTTGAACAGTCACTAAGCAAACAAGGCAATAAACTCTTCTGCCTCATCGGCAAAGGTAAACACGCGACATGAAACTCAAGACCCATCAAGCCACGGCCAAGCGTTTCCGAGTTACCAAGCGTGGAAAAATTCTTAAGCGCGCCGCCGGCCAAGACCATTTCAACTCGCGCGACCCGGGACGTATTACCCTTCGCAAGCGTCGCGACCGGACGATCGCCAAGGTTGACACGCGCGCCCTCCGGCACCTTCTGCCATACGCCAAAATCAAACCAGCGGCCAACCGCGACTTTTAGTTTCCCGTCCATACTTCATAATTCGTAATTCATTCTTCAACTCCCATGCGCGTCAAACGCGGTATCATCCACAAAAAGCACGTCAAGAACATCCTCAAGCACACCAAAGGCTACCGTTGGCGTCGAAAAACTTCGGTTAAGCTCGCTAAGGTCGCGGTCACCCACGCCGGCTGGAACGCGTACCAGCACCGTCGAACCAAAAAGCGCGACTTCCGGCGGCTCTGGCAAATCCGGATCAACGCCGGCGCGCGACAGAATGGCATTACCTATTCTCGGCTAATACCGTTGCTCAAAGCCAAGAAGATCGAACTCAATCGAAAGTCGCTGGCTGAGCTGGCAGCCAAGCACCCCGAGGCCTTTGCGGCGGTCATCAAAGTCGCCCAGGCAAAATAAAAAAACTTCATTGCAGGCAGGTTGAAGACGGTCACATCCATGTGGCCGTCTTCGCTGAATGAACACTCCCAATTGCTGAATGTCGTGAGTTGATTTCGCGACTTTCAAGCCACCACCGGCTGCTCCCTCAACTGCCCGAGCAGTCTGTCGACCAACGATCGCTGCAGGTGTCCCATGGAAACGAGCATCAGCAGCGCGTTCTCGTGCGTCGCTCCCGCCGCCTCCCACGGCGAGTATTGGATCCACGGCCGGCCGGGGTGGACCGTCCCGATGTAGTCGACCCGGAGGTCAGGGAAATGCTTCTTCCGCGGGCCGAGCTTGAAGTCGAGTACGGCGCCGTGCACCAGGCGGGCGCCAAAATCGTTTACGACGAGCTGCCTGCCTCGGATGAAGGAATAACCCTCGTCGACCACGTCGTCCGTCAGGAGAAGATCTCTATCCTCGACGTTCTCTCGCTTCGGCCAACGCAAGATCTCGGGCATCCTGTCTGAATCCTCCTCCTCGTCGTTGTAGCGGCGGAGTCGCATCAGGTCGAGCACGGGCAGGCCGGTCAAGGTCGAGATGAGTGCCGTGGGCACCAGACCGCCGTTCGCGATGCCGACGATGCCGTGGTATCGCTGGCCAGATTCCCTGATGCTGCTCGCCACCCGGCCGGCGAGCGTGAGAATTTGATGGAAATCGTAGTACAGGTCGGGCTTGGGGACAGGCATCGCAGTTCCCTCACGGTTGGGGGTTATAATGTTGACGAGCAAGTGCTGGTGAAGCACGTCTGGTGTTTGTCTTCCCTCCTCTGGATGACGGTACAAAAACACACGAGGGCGCGGTGGCGCCCCCAAGGCTTCACTGTCTTCGTTTCTGGTTCCGCTTGATCGGCGGGGTCTCCATATGTATTTAGTAGCATGGCCGCGTCGGTCTGACAACCAGGGAGTTTTCCCCAGGTTAGAGCTTGCTGCTCGGCGCAGTCATCCGCCGTCGAATCGCCAGGCCGCTCAGCACGCCGACCAGGTCAATCGCCGCGTCAATCGGCGCGCCGTGCCGGCCGGCGACCAAGGTTTGGTGCCACTCGTCGGTCCCGGCGTAGCCAGCGCTGAGGACGGCAGCCAGAACAACGGCCCGCGTCCGCGGCAGGCCGCTGACCTCGAACGCCCGAAACGTCAACCAACCAAGCACGGCGAATTCAACAACGTGGGCGATCTTACGGAGGATTAAATCCCACAGCGGCTGCAAGCCACTCTTAAGATCGGGAATAGACGACAACGTGAAAATCACTGCCATCCACAACACCACTGGAATCCAGTTACGGAGTTTTTTCATCGCCACTCTTTACCATACCACAATAGCGGCTGCGCGCACGATTTCACCTCGACAAACCGTAACCTTTTTGGTAGAATCATTCCTGCTTCGCTTTTCTGCCAAGATTCGTTATAACCGCGTGCGCGGGGTGGACCGTTAGTGTAGTGGTTAACACGCCTCCCTGTCACGGAGGAGACCACGGGTTCGACTCCCGTACGGTCCGCCCCGCGCATGAACGCCTCCCTACTGCGCCCCGCACTTGACGCGTAGCAGCATAGTGCGGGGTCACGGAGCCCAGCACCACGTAGGGTGTTGGACAAGAAGATCAGGGGTTTCCCGCCACAATAATTTCAAAATTCAAAGGAAGGCGGGATCCCGCAGAACTTGTCCCGTCGAATGACGGGGTGGCGGGACAAATCCCCTTGGGCCCGCCAAGAAAACTAAGTATCGTGCAATCCACGTGTTATTGAAATAATGAGGAAACCGGATAAACAACTTCTTAAATACGCAGAAGTTTTTTTCAAGCTATCTTTCGCCATTCATTCCACTGGGTCTACGAAACTCGAATACCTCGATACTTTTTCGTGGGGAAAGCATGTGCTCAGTAAAAAGGATTTAAAGCTGACGAAGAAACAGGAGGAGCTTGGAATTGCTCTATTGCATCACGTCGCCACGTATACTCTAGCCAGCCAGATCGATACCACGCTACAGAATCTATACAAAAACCGCTTTAAGCATCGTCGAAAGGTTGTGCGAAATGCTTCATGGATTGCTAGGCTAGTTAGAAATGCTTTTGCTCATAATCCTTTCTACCCTCAATGGATAATTCAGCCCGAAGCTAAGAATTCGGTTTTTGAGGTTGAAGACATTATCAAAATAAAAACAAGTAATCTTGACGGCAAGTTTGTTAGTAGACACGATTATGGTGGACCACTAGCGTTACTTAGTTTATCTGAATTTGTAAGAATCCTTTAGTGGTCTCCCGACCTACGTGCCTCAAATCGCGCCCTAGGAAAAACCTCAAAAGAACTTTATAATGCTTGCGCAGGCTGGGTACTTAACCCAAGTGGCCCGCCAGAATTAACTAACATATCTGCACAAACCATGACTAGCAAACCCACCAAACGCGACCTACTAAAAACTGCAATCGAGCACATCGACATTACCAAGCTCAATGCCACGCCGATTGTCGAGGCCTACAAGAAAATGTCGTTTTCTTCACGCGACCTCGGCCGAGCCAGCGACATTTACGACATGATGCTCGAGGACAAGAACGCCTCGGTCTGGCTGACCATCGCCGGCTCCACATCGGCTGCCGGTTGCATGCAGGTCTACGTCGACATGGTGAAAAACAACATGGTGGACGTCATCGTGGCAACCGGCGCTTCGATCGTGGATATGGATTTCTTCGAGGCCCTCGGGTTCAAGCACTACAAAGGCACGCCGTTCATTGACGATGCGCTCCTCCGCTCGCTCTACATTGACCGCATCTACGACACGTTCATTGACGAGGAAGAATTGCAAGCGTGCGACAAAACCATTACCGAAATTGCTAACGCGCTTGAATCACGTCCCTACTCTTCGCGGGAATTCATCCAGGAAATGGGCAAGTGGCTCACAACAAACGCCAAGAAAAAGGACTCGCTGGTCCAAGCGGCCTACGAACACAACGTACCGATCTTCTGCCCGGCCTTTTCCGATTCCTCGGCCGGTTTCGGTCTGGTCATGCATCAAGACAAACATCCGGACAAACACGTCTCAATTGACTCGGTCAAAGACTTTCGCGAGCTGACTGACATCAAGCTGAAGAGCAAAGACTCCGGCCTGTTAATGATCGGCGGCGGCGTGCCGAAGAATTTTGCCCAGGACACCGTCGTCTGCGCCGAAGTGCTCGGCCACGACGTGCCGGTCCACAAGTACGCCATCCAAATCACCGTGGCCGACGTCCGCGACGGCGCCTGCTCGTCGTCGACGCTAAAAGAAGCCAGCTCCTGGGGCAAGGTTTCGACGGTCTACGAGCAAATGGTCTTTGCCGAAGCGAGCATGGCCTTGCCGCTGCTGGCCGCCTACGCGTACGAAAAAGGGTCGTGGAAGAATCGCCAGCCGCGAGAGTTTAGCAAGCTATTTAGAGACTAATAATTCCACTTATGCGTGAACAAGGAAATAGAAAGCCACCGGAGGAGCAATCCCCTGAACATCAACCGGCTTCCGATGTCTCTAAAGAAGAATTTCACTCCTTGGTCGACCAACTGACCGAAAGAGAAACGTCTGTCGATCCCTCAGGCAAACGAATGCTTGTCATGAACGATTCGAATGCAGGAATTGAGTATGTGTTCTTCAATCCGTTGGATCCGAAAGATCCGCGTCGCCACGATGGAATCAGTGCAAGTTATGTCGCGACTCGAAGAACCGTTGAGGGAAATACCGCACAAACAGAGCGTACCGTCTATCAGCTCAAAACCGACGGCACGATTGAAAGACTCGACTATACGTTTCCGCCCCATGAGATTGGTACGATCGACTTTGAAGCGCTGCGTGCACTTCGGGAAAAAATCAGAATGCACGACAGAGGAACGCGTGAGCTTGGTTTGACGCAGCTGACCGAAGCTGAAATGCGGGAGATCAATGCGCGTCTCCGCACCGCGTTGGAAAGACTGAATGAGAAACGGACATCGTAAAACACGTGTCCAATACGACCACATGAAGTTTTTTCTGTAAGATTCTGTAAGATTCGATGAATGCAGTAGCCGGAGAAATAACGCGTCCGCACAAAGTCAAGTGTCCCATGTCATCTGTCAATAGTTTTCTCCACGACACCGGCCCCCGCGGCTTCCTCAACCTTCCCAACCACCATAACCTCAAACGTTCGAAGGTCGTGGTCGTGCCGTTCGGCTTGGAAAAGTCCGTAACCTTTGGCCATGGAACCTCAAAAGGTCCGGCCGCCATTATTGCCGCCAGCCACGAAGTCGAACTCTACGACGAACAGTTCAAAAACGAACCGTACAAACGCTACGGCATTGCCACGCTTAAACCATTCCCTATACCTGCTGGACACCAGCAGGCGCTCAACCTCCTGTCCGACCTCACGGCCAACTTGCTGCAGCAAAAAAAGTTCCCGGTCATTCTCGGCGGCGAACACAGTCTGACCGGCGGATCTGTGCCGGGCGTGGCTAAAGTGTTTGGCCAGAAAAAATTCAATATTCTGCACTTTGATGCGCACACCGACCTACGACCGTCATTTCAAGGCAACAAACTAAGTCACGCTTCAGCCCTGCACTTGGCTATCCCGTACTTCCACCGTTTAGTTCAGATCGGTATACGCAATACCTCCACCGAGGAACAGCCAGTCATTCGTCGGCTGACCAAAGCCCGGCGCTTACAAATCTTTACGGCTGAAAATATTCTGCGCGCTAACAACACCGCCTACTTAACCAAAGCTATGGACTTTCTGCGAGACCGGCCAGTCTGGTTAACCTTTGACGTTGATGT
>JACQKH010000079.1 GCA_016204585.1 Candidatus Kerfeldbacteria bacterium | reverse complement strand
CGCTTAGCGTTCCGAGGTGGAGGGGCTGGATCGGCCAACCCTACAAGCTATCAGCTAAAAGCTATCCCCCTACGGGGGATCACCCGAAGGGTGACAAGCTATCAGCTCGCCGAGTATGCTCTTCGACTCCCACGCCCACGTGAATTTTGAAGGGTTTGCCGACGATGCTGCCGCAGTGCTGGCCGACTGCCAGGCAAAGGATGTCTGGCTGGTCAACGTCGGCTCGCAGCTCGCGACCAGCCGGCAGGCGATTATGCTGGCCGAGCACTACCCGCACGGCGTGTACGCCGCCGTGGGCTTGCATGCGGTGCATGTCTCCGATCAACCCGAACCGTTTCGCGCTGCTGATTACGCGGAGCTGATTGAATCGTCATCTAAGGTCGTCGCAGTAGGGGAGACCGGCGTGGATTATTACCGGCTGCCCGTAGGTAAAGAGGTCCAGGAGGTTGGCCGCCAGCGCGAAGTCTTTATCCAATCCCTGCGGCTAGCCCGTAAGTACGACAAAGCGCTGATCATGCACACGCGCGAGCACCCCACCAAGCCGCCTGCGGCGTACGCTGATTTACTCGAAATCCTTCGAAGTGAGCAGGCCGCTGGCTTACCCCGCGGCGTGATCCACTGCTTTCTCGGTACACTTGAGGAAGCGCAGCAGTTTATTGATTTAGGTTTTTACGTCGGCATCACCGGTATTGTCACCTTCAGCAAAAAAGCCGAGCGCCTGCAGGCGGTGGCCAAGGCACTGCCGTTAGAAAAAATCTTAATTGAAACCGACTGCCCCTACCTCGCCCCCGAACCCCACCGCGGCAAGCGCAATATTCCGCAGTACGTGGAGTTCGTGGCGCGCAAAATCGCGCAGCTCAAAAGCTTGACGTTTGAGCAGGTCGCCGAGCAGACGACCGCCAGCGCCCGCTCCCTCTTTCATGTGTGAGTCGGTACGAGAGTGTGGTATACTAAAATACAAGCTTCGTTGATCATATAATGGTATGGGGGATATTTGGGATCTGTGTCCAGCAATATGTACAAATCAGACGTATGTGATTTTTTCCTACGTCGGAATTATTTTTGGACTACTCGCCGTCTTGATGGTTTTTGTGTTATTGAAAAAATTGATTAGGAAGAGCATTGGCGTTACCCTTGGCGCAATTTTTTTCATCATTTTTTTCATGTACGGTATTCAGATTGAATACGAGAGGTGCGGAAGCGGATGTGCAAAGAACGGTACCTATTATCAGTATCGGTTGCTGCCTAAGTATCTGATACCATTCGCATCTCACGAACTTTGAGCCAACTTTTTCGTTTTTTTGAAAGTGTTTTCAAAACACCCTCGACTAGAGGGTGTTTTTTACCTGGCTACCGGCTGAGTTTACCCCGTACTTGTTACGGGGGCGCCGGGATGACATCGGGGTTGTCTAGCGGTAGCCCTTCGACCGGGCTCAGGGAATAATTTGTTCCTGACGCCGCTGGAAGGACTACCACAAGAGCCGATCCGATGCCTAGCACTTACTGCTGAGCACCTAGTACGCCGGTCGGCTTACCGCCAATTCTGTACCGCCAGGAAGAGCGGCAGGAGTACGAGGGTGAGAGTCGAGAGCAGTTTGATCAGCACGTGGAGGCTGGGGCCGGCGGTGTCTTTGAACGGGTCGCCCACGGTGTCGCCCACCACGGTGGCCTTGTGCACGTCCGAGCCTTTGCCGCCGTAGGCCCCGGTTTCGATGAACTTTTTGGCGTTGTCCCAGGCGCCGCCGCCGTTGTTGAGCACCAGCGCCAGCAGGATGCCGGTGACCGTACCGATCATGAGGGTTGCGCCGATGGCCTCGGTGCCCAGCAGCAGGCCCACCAGCGTCGGTACCGCCACGGCCACGATCCCGGGCAGCACCATCTGCTTGAGCGCGCCGCGGGTGGCGATGTCCACGCAGCGGGCGTAGTTGGGTTTGCTGGTGCCGGCCATGATGCCCGGGTTCTCTTTGAACTGGGCGCGGACGTCGTTGATGATGTAGTACGCCCCCTTGCCGACGGCGCGGATGGCCAGCGCCGAGAACAGG
>JACQKH010000007.1 GCA_016204585.1 Candidatus Kerfeldbacteria bacterium | reverse complement strand
GAGTTCTATATAACAAATCTAGATTAGTTAGATCACCTCGAACATAGATTGTTTTTGATTGTTCAGTAGGCGATGCAACCTCTCGATAATCACAGTCTCTAACTAGCGCAACAACTGTATGCCCATATTGTCGAAGATATTCAGATAAGTGTCGTCCAGTAAACCCTCTTGCCCCGGTCACTAATGCTATCAAATTAATCCCTCTTTTTCCCACTCTTGTCTAAGTTCCAATAAATCCTTTTGAGTATTGATTGTATTCCAATAACCTTCATGTGGATACATTCTAAGATGCCCATGTCTTGCAACAGCAGGCAACACGTCTTTTTCTAAATCAGAGTTTTCATGAAAGAATGTGAAGGCCAAATCTGAGGTCTCAATCACGAAAAACCCCCCGTTAATAAGATCATGTAAAATTGGTTTTTCGTCAAAAAAACATTGACAAATAAAATTATATGTTATATAATTACGATAGTCAAAAAAACCAATTTTTTAGGTTATACTGTGGTTATACTGTAAAGAGGATAAATACAAAAACCTTAACGAAGTGAACGACAGTCTATGGTTCATTTGATTGTAGCACTTCGCCAAAAACTCGTAAGTACTGGTGACTCCTTCAATTCAGCGGAGGATGGTTTTCGGCATTATCCTCGCTTTGTCCAGTTCTTGACGTTCATTCCATTGGCCATTGCTCGGACGCTAGTCAACAGCGCTATTTTCATAGTTTCCATACCTCTACACCTCATCTGGAGTCCGCAACAGAGTTTTCAGAAAATGGCGCGCCGTCACGGCAACGGCGAGTATCTTGATTCCTACAGCGCGCTCATTCGGCAAAACCGGTTGGCCGTAATTTCGACTACGCTGTTATTGCTGGCGGCCGGCATCCAACTGTCAATTCTGGGTTTTGGATTGGTCGAGCTAGGAAAGCCGACACCGGCCGCGGCCGTGTCTTCGAGCGTTACGCTGAATCCGACCTGGGACCGGACCGGGGAGTACGACGCTACGACGTGCGACACGTTCTCATACGCCTGCGAAAGCGCCACCGCTACCAGTTTGAAGGTCGATTTCTTGGATACGAGTTGCGTGGGAACAGACCGGGAATATCGACTGGCTATGAAATTCGACCTATCGTCCATTCCAAATAACGCTACAATCACCGATGTCTCATTGACGGTTAACGTTTCTGACACGACCACGGCCACGGTGGAATACTTCCCGGTCACGACCGATACGCCCGATACGGTTTCCTGTACCGCCGAGGGAAGCAGTCTCTTCGAAACGCTCGGTTCGGGAACCAATTACACCACGGCCACCAACTGGAACACGACCGGCGCGAAAACCGTTGACCTGGGAACGACCGCCGACTCCAACGTTCAAACCCGTCTGACCGGCAGCGATCTGATTGCCATCGGAATTCGTCATCAGGCTAGAGTTACCAACGTCGGCGCCATCAGCTCGGTGGACGCGTCGTCGAACAAGCCGCAGCTGGTGATCAGCTACACCACGCCGCCGCCGGCTCCCACCGCCTTCGGTCACACCGCCAACACCACCACCAGCGTCAGCTGGAACTGGACTGACAACGCCGCCACCGAGACGCGGTATGACGTCCACAACGCCAGCCACGCCAACGTCACCGGCTGTACCAACCTGGCCGCGAATAGCACCAGCTGTACTGAGACCGGGCTATCGGCCAACACCCAATACACCCGCCACGCCAACGTGACCGACGCTCAGGGCAACACCGACAGCTCGTCGGCCTCGGCCTACAGCTCGATTGAAACGCCGACCGGCGTCAGTTTCAGCAACGTGACCACCAGTTCCATTACCGTCACGGCCACCGGCACGTTGTCGAACCTGACCAGCGGGTCATCCGGTCTGTTCTTTCAAAACACCAACCTCACCACCGACTCCGGCTGGATTCAGACGACTGCCTGGACCGAATCTGGTCTTTCGCCAAACACTTCCAATCCATACGCGGTTAAAGCGCGGAACGGCAACAGCGATGAAACCGCGACCACGGCCAGCCAAACGAAGTATACCCTGGCGGCCAATCCGAACGTTACCAGCACCCGGGCGACCTCGACCTGGTACAACACCGGCACCTTCACGTTTGACGATCAGAACGGTTTCTTCCTTGGTGGACAGCAGTATTACCGTTACGTCTGGAATCAAAGCGTCACCCAAAGCTTCAGCGGCTCGGAAAGCACCTGGAGCAATAATAACGCCAACTGTCCGGGCGGCAGTTGTACCAGCGTCGGCACGAGCTTGAGCCGGACCGCTTCAGTCGACGGTAACAACTGGTATCTCCACCTGCAGTCGTTCAACACGGAAGACGTGGCCACCGGTACTGGCACTGATTTCGGTCCGTACTACTTTGACGCGACGAATCCGACCATCCCGGCTACGGTCAACGACGGCACCGGCGCGGATGCCACGTACTCGACCAGCCTGACCCAGTTGTCCGCGAACTGGACTGCCTCGACGGACACGACATCAGGTCTTGCAAAATATCAGTACGCCATCGGCACGACATCGGGCGGAACGCAAGTTCTCGGGTACACGGACAACGGCGCATCAACCAGTGTCACTAAGACCGGGTTATCGTTAACCAGCGGCACGACCTACTACGTTTCGACGCGAGCCGTGGACAATGCCGGGAATAGCGGTTCGTCAACCTCCTCAAACGGCGTCACCGTCAACACGTCGTTGCCGACGATTTCCGACAACCAGACTGGCGATACTGCGCCTCGCAAGGCAAGCGGAACGACCTATGACGTCGATTTTGCCAAAGCCGCAGCCGGCCCGCAGCTCGATTATGGGCAGTACGCCGTGTACAGCGGCGCCGGCAAGACCGGGACGCTGCTCAAGGACTGGACAAACATTTTTACGGCCGATACCGATAGTTATTCCATCAACTGGACCGTGGACTTTGCCAGCTTGCAAGAAGGAACGAATTACGTTTCGGTACGGGCGTTTGCCCTCGATGGCTTGAGTAACGAGGTCGATGATGTATTCACCATTTTGAAAGATACCCAGGCGCCGGTAATCTCGTCCTTCGTCGCCACCACCACTACCAACAGCGCCACCTTGACCTGGACGACTAATGGACCAGCCAGCACGCAGGTTGAATGGGGAACAACGGTAAGTTATGGAAATACGACCACGCTTGATCCCAGCCTGACCACGAGCCACCGCGTGAGTTTGAGCGGTTTGGCCACGAACACCGAGTTCCACGCCCGGGCCTTGAGCACGGATGAAGCTGGCAATGCGGCCGTGTCGACTGATCTATCGTTCACTACCCTGGCCACGCCGATGACGGTCATCACTAACGTCCAGGTCGCGGTCTTGAGCTCAACTTCGGTTATCGTCACCTGGACCACCAACGAACCGGCCACATCGAAAGTGCGCTACGGCCCAACGACTGACTATGGAAGCGAGGCGTCTGACTTGAACTTGGCGACTTCGCACAGTCTGACCATCACCGGCCTCGAACCGAACACTACCTATCACTACGAAGTAATATCAACCGGTAGCACCACTGACTCGGATGCGGATGCCACGTTTACGACGCAACCAGAAGCGGGCCAAACCGTCATCAGCAATCTTCGCGTCGTGGCCGGAGAAACGGAGGCGACTTTCATTTGGATGACCAATGAACCGGCGACTTCGAAGGCTAGATTAGGTCTGACCGACACCTACGGGATTGTTAAATCTAACACCAAGCTCGTTACCGCCCACCAGCTTCGAGTACCTGGCCTCGATTCCGGCACGACCTACCACTTCCAAATCACCAGCACCGGTATGACAACGGCGGTGACTGACGATGACACGTTTACCACCAACACGCCCGAATCCACGAAGAACCGAGCGATTTCCCCGACCGTCACCACGCTCATCATCAGCGACGGACAGGAGCCGGTGCTGACCGTGCCGGGCGTGGCCAAGGGCGGACAGACGCTCCGCCTGTACGTCGACGGGAAGGTGGTCAAGACCATTAAAGTCGATGGCGATTCAAAATCAACCAAGAGCTTTGCCGCGGCCATCTCCCTGAAGGAGTTCAAGTCAGGGAAACATATCCTCTACGTGCAGGCGACCGACGAGGTCGGACGGACGAGCATCGTGCGGCAGAAGATTACCTTTACTGTCGGTACTGACGCCAAGCGAACCACGATAAAGGTTGGCAAAACCCTGAAATACGCGGTGCAGCCCGGGGATTCGCTCTGGCGGATTGCCGAGCGCTACCTCGGCGCGGGCAATCTCTATCCGTTGCTGGTAAAAGAAAATGCCAAGGCGCTTCCCGGTTTGGTCCGGCAACCGAATGTGATTCAGTCGGGCTGGGTGTTGACCATACCAACGCGGTAAAACCGCCGGGACTTTAGTCAGTGTCATCAGCCTGTTCCGCGGACGGGATCCGTCCGTTCGTGTCTTATTGAACACAAAAAGTGTTCAATTTCGAGCTGCGCCATGCCAGATGAGTTGACATTATCGGCGGGCGATGTTTACAATGAACGCACTTGAATACATAGCAGCTATTATAAGGAGAAGAACATGGCAATGTTTAGTCGCGAGCCGGAAGTGGCCGCAAAGAGTCCGGAAACGATAATCGGACCGTCGGTCAAAGTCGAGGGCAATTTTATCGGTTCCGGAAACGTGGTGGTTGAAGGAACAGTAAACGGGTCCCTGAAGACTTCAAAAGATCTGAGAATTGGCGAAGGGGCCAAGGTCAAAGCTGATATCGAGGCCGCCAATGTTACGGTGGCCGGAGAAGTTCACGGCAATGTTAGAACTGCCGGCAAGCTGGAACTTGGGCCATCAGCCAAGGTACTGGGGAACGTGGAAGTGGCGGTGCTCGTCGTGGCTCAAGGCGCGATTCTAAACGGCAAGTGCGTGATGGTCAAGCCCGAAACCGTTTCTTCTTCGCCGCCAATTCCGCATCCCGAAAAGAAAAAAAGCTTCCAAGCTTAACGCATGTACTATTACCTTTTCGATAGCCAGCTGGCTGATCGAAAATACGAACCGCTGCTTAACCGGATCGAATTCCGTCTGATCGAGCTCGGCTTGAACGGGCGGATGGACCGATTGTCCGTATTGAAGAATATGCGGGATCTGATTGAGACGGCGATTAAACGGGGGGCCGAGACGATCGTTATCGTCGGTAACGACGCGGCCGTGGCTAAGGCGGTTTCGATCGTGGCTCAATACGACGTGACGCTGGGCATTATCCCGGTCGGCCAGCCTTCACGGATTGCTCAGGCGCTCGGCCTGCCGGAAGAAGAGGCGGCTTGCGACGCGTTATCCAAACGCATTGTGCGAACGATCGACTTGGGAAGGGTCAATGACCAGTACTTCTTGTTTTCTCTCGACGTGCCGGCCCAGGTGGTGACCGTTGAGTGCGACGGTCTTTATCGAGTTTCGCTGACCGGCTTACCCCGACCATTCAGTATTTGCAATTTCGGGCCGCGCGAGGAAGTCCGGGCGGCCTGCAACCCTCAGGACGGCGTGCTGGAAGCAGTCATTGACGATCGCCCGAGCGGTTGGTCGTGGTTTCGTAAGGGCACCTCGTTGGAGACCGTTCTGCCGCTTAAAAGAGCCAAGATTTCTTCCGGCGGAATTTCGATTCCCTTGACTCTCGATGGCCAAACCGTGGTAAAAACTCCGGTGACGGTCGAAGTAGCGCCGAAGAAACTTCGCGTCATTGTCGGCAAGGGTAGACAGTTTTAAAGTTGCCAAAAACCATGGCGAAACAAGCCATATCCCTTGATCACATCACCTGGTTCGGGCATGACTGTTTTAAGATCGTGGGCGGCGGTAAAGTGATTTATATTGATCCTTTCCAGCTGAATCCGCCGCAGGAACCGGCCGACCTGATTCTCATTACCCACGAGCACTTCGACCACTGCTCGCCTAAGGATTTCGCGGTGGTGATGAAGCCGACCACCATGACTATGGCCGCCGCGGTGTGCGGTCCGGAACTGCTGACCGGCCGACTGATCATCGTTAAACCGGGAGAGAAACATGAGGTTAACGGCGTGACCGTCGAAACAGTGCCGGCCTATAATCTCAATAAATCGTTTCATCCACCCGGCGATTCACGAGTGGGTTTTATTGTAAACCTTGAAGGTCAACGTATTTACCACACCGGCGACACCGATTTCATTCCGGAGATGAAGGGAATGAATAACATTGACATTGCCCTGGTGCCGGTGTCCGGCACCTATGTGATGACGGCGGAGGAGGCGGCTGACGCAGTCAATGCTTTCAAGCCGAAGGTCGCCGTGCCGATGCATTTCGGCTCTATTGTCGGCAGCGTTGAGGATGCTAATCGGTTCGCCTCGTTGGCTAAGGTTCCGGTTAAAATCCTCGAGCGGCATACCTAGCGTCAACCTATTTATTCGAGTGTTCCACGAGGAACGTCGAGTCTGGTCGCACGAGATTTGCAAAGATTCTAAGGCTTGACGCCAAGCCGTTTTTTCGGTACTGTGTTTGGGCTTTATGACTGAAACCGCGTCCGCCAAAAAACCGGTGCAGCTCCCGTCGCGTTTGACGGTGAGAATTTTTGCCGAACGGCTTTCGTTGCCGTTGACGAGCGTAATGTCCGAACTCGTCAAGAACGGCGTGATGGCCGCGATGAACGAGGAGATTGACTACGATACCGCCGCCGTCATCGCCGATGACCTCGGTTTTAAAGCGGTTATCGAGCGGCGGGCGGATGAAAAGGTTGACCGGCAGCAACTCAGTGAACTGTTAAAAGAGGAGGACGCGAGTTTATTGGTGGAGCGGGCGCCAGTGGTGGTGGTGATGGGTCATGTCGACCATGGAAAAACAAAGCTCCTCGACGCCATTCGTAAGACCAATGTAGTGGCCGGAGAAGCCGGCGGTATTACCCAGCACATCGGCGCCTACCAAGTGGAAGAGAAAGGTCAGCCGATCACTTACATTGATACGCCCGGACACGAGGCATTTACCGCCATGCGCTCGCGCGGGGCGCGAGTGGCGGATCTGGCCATTTTAGTGGTGGCCGCCGACGACGGAGTAAAACCGCAGACCGAGGAAGCGATTCGCATCATTCGCGAAGCAAAACTCCCGATAGTCGTGGCTATCAACAAAATTGACAAGTCGGATGCCAGCCCGGATCGAGTCAAGCAGCAGCTGGCCGCGAAAAACGTATTGGTGGAGGGCTGGGGCGGTCAAGTCGTGTCCGTGCCAGTATCGGCCAAAGAGGGTAGAGGGATAACCGATCTACTCGACTCAGTCCTCCTGGTCGCGCAGGTCGAGAAGGACAACCTTAAAGCCAACCCAAATCGGTCGGCGGTAGGAACCATCATTGAGTCGCACGTTGATTCAGGGCAGGGTCCGATTGCCACCGCCCTGGTGCACACCGGAACGCTAAGAGTCGGGGACGTGGTCTCAACCGGTGACGTTTGGGGTAAAGTCAGGGCGCTTCGCGACTATAACGGACAACCGATCAAAGCGGCCGGTCCGTCGGTGCCAGCCAGTATTCTCGGCTTCCGGGAGGCGCCGGTGATTGGCGATATTCTTCGCGTGGAAACAGACCAAAAGGTTATTCGCGAATTGAAGACGAAAAAAGTTTTTCGCAAACAACCCGCGACGCCAATGGTGGTGGTCAAGGAAGAAATCGCTACCCCACCGCTGCAAAAACTCAACCTCGTCATTCGCGCCGATACGCTCGGTTCGCTCGAGGCCATTCGCGAAGCGTTGAATAAACTTAAACATCCAGAAGTGGCGGCGGAGATCGTGCAGAGCGGCCTGGGGAACATCACCGAAGCCGACGTGCTGCGAGCCGAAACGTCGAGCGCGCTTCTCTTCGGTTTTAACGTAGTCACTACCCCGGCGGCCGAGTCAGTGGCCGGCGGCAAGCGGATAACCATCAAGACCAACCACGTCATCTAAGATTTGGTCAATGACGTCAAGCATGGTCTGGAAGGGCTGCTCAAACCGGAGGTGATTGAGACCGAGCTTGGTCGAGTGAAAATCCTAGCCATTTTTCGTACCGAAGCATCATACCAAATCATCGGCGGTAAGGTGACGGACGGAAAAGTCCTAGCCAGCTCGCTTCTGCGGGTTCTCCGCCACAACCAGGTTATGGCGGAGGGAAAATTGACCCAGCTTCAATCACAGAAAAGTAACGTGGCGGAAGTGCCAAGCGGTCAGGAGTGCGGTATGAAGTATGAAGGACCGCCAGTCGTCCAGGTGGGGGATGTGGTGGTTGTCCTGACACGCCAAGTGCGATCGCGCACGATCGGAGGATAGGTGCTCGGCCGCCGCCGAATCAGCCGGGTCAACGAGCTTATCCGCCACGAGCTCAGTGCCTTGATGCGGAGAGAGCTGGAATTTGACTTGGGTACATTGGTGACTTTGACTCGCGTGGAAGTGTCGCCGGACCTCGAACACGCCAAGGCGTGGGTATCGGTCCTGCCGCGCGGTCAAGGACAAGACGTACTGGTTCATCTGCAGAAGAAGATCGGTGAACTGCAGCGCCTTCTAAACCGCCAGCTGGTCATGGAGCCGGTGCCAAAAATAAGGTTCTTGCTCGACCACAGCGGCGCCCGGGCATCGCATATCGAAGGACTGCTTGACAGTCTCGACCAGCCCGGGTAGAGTGGGATGCTTTATGGCTCCCACGCGGTCACACCTCCACCGTCAACTGCATGACAACTTGCGCGACTCCCCTCGCGTGCTGCTGGCCACGCATGAACGCGCTGACGGTGACGCCCTCGGATCACTGATCGCGCTCCAGGAACATTTTCGCCGTGGCGGTACATCGGTCTTGGCGCTCGCACCAGACAGTTCGCCGAAAATCTTTTCCTTTTTGTCAGGGATTGACAGTTTGCGAACCGATGTAAGCGGCATTGATGTTAGCGCATTTGACGCGGTATTGCTGCTAGATTCCGGCGATGTCCGACGCACGCAGCTGGCGGAAAAATTGTACTTCTTAGGCACCCAGCGGCCGCTCGTCGCCCTCATCGATCACCACCGGCCGGCCCTATCATGGCGAGATCGCAATTTAGTTGACCTGGCCATCGTTGATACCGCTCGTTCCTCAACCTGCGAGCTCGTTTACGAATTTTTCGTGGCCAATGGACTTGACTTCTCCCCGGAACAAGCCACCGCCCTGTTGACCGGAATCATCACCGACACCGGCGGCTTCGTCAATGCCGGCACCACCCTTGAATCAATGGACATCGCCGCCGAACTTCTGCGCCGTGGTGGGAACTTGCGGCGGATCGTCAGCGCAACCGTGCGTTCAAAAAGCGTTGCCTCCCTGCAATTATGGGGACGGGCGCTGTCTCGACTTGAGCGCGATCCGGCCACCGATACCATTTCCACGGCACTGATGTTGAAAGACTTCGATGAGTGCGGCGTTGACCGCGAAGGCTCAGAGGGTATTGCGAATTTCCTGAACAGTTTGGGTGAAGGCCGGGTAGTGCTAGTTCTCCGCGAAGAACCGGACGGTTTGGTTAAAGGGAGTTATCGCACCAAGCGATCAGGCGTTGATGTGGCCGCTTTGGCCCGAGTCTACGGCGGCGGCGGGCACACCAAGGCCGCTGGCTTTACCGTGGCCGGTGAAATCGTTCAGGACGAGCGCGGCTGGCGCGTTCGGGAGAAGGCGCGAACTAAGATTTAGGATTAAGGATTTAGGTTTTCATGTTACTCAGGCACGACCTCAACCTTAAATCCTAAATTTTGAATCTTGATCTTAGACGAGCACGTACGACAGCGCTAAGTCGATCAGGCTTTGATCAGGTGTTTCGTAAAGCCAAGCGCCACGAGTTGCTCGTAGGCTTGCCAGACGTCAGACGGTATTTTTTGCTTAACTTGAAATCCCTGCTTGGGGTATTCCCGAATTCGCTGCAGGTCGCCGACCATAATGTTGATGACCGTGTCTTTTGATATTTCCTGGTTGGGGTACTGGTCGAACGGTATCGGCGGTGAAGTGACGACAACGTCTGCTTCCGGCCAGACCTGCTTGAATGTGGCGAACGTTCGACGTTCCATGTATGGTTTTTGAACCACAATAAACCGCTGAAAATTCAGACCTCGTTCAGCCAGCAGCTTTTTCGTCAAGACAATGTTTTCACCGGTGCTTGTTGATTTGTTTTCCATGATTATCCTGTCTTTCGGCACTCCCATGGAGGCGGCGATATCGGCGAATACCTCCGCTTCAGATTTTTTCCAACCGGCGCCCAGGAGATCAGCTGCTTGCCTATGACCAAAACCAGTGCCAGAAAAAATCATCACTGACGCCCACTTATCTAAAAATAGCTGTGCCGCGTATTCGGCCACCCGAGTGTCGTGACTGCCTAAAACGAAAATAGCATCAGCCTTTTCTAGCTGATGATGAACGTGGTGGTAATCCCAAATAATCTGGGCTAATCGGTCGACCTCGGATGAGGACTCCATCGCTAGATCAAAACGTAGGACAGCGCCAGCGCCGTCACGAGCGGGATGGTGAAGTTGTCATTTACGGAGAAACTTAAAGAGAAGGTCTCCGCCAATGTCGTGGCCGCTGCACCAGTGAGCGCGGCAGAGAGCGGGTCGCCGCCCGTGCCGACAAGGCGGAAGAAGAGAACGTAGGCGGCGAAACTGAAGATGAAACAGGCCAGGATCCCGGATAGGGATTTTTCTCCATCAAAGTATTTTTTTGAGGGAACAAGCCGTCCGAAGATTTCGGCGGCCGGATCGCCGAAAGTCCAGCCGACCAGCGAGGCGGAGAGCAGCAGCGGGTCGCGGAAGAGCGCCGCCAGAATAGTAACGCTGAACGCAAACCAGGTATTGCCGACGTAGGTTCGGCGTTCGTGGTGCCGGACGAACGGCGCGGCTAATATGAAGAACAACTTCCCAAACCACGGCTCTCGTCGGCGCATGGACTCGATGGTAATCCAGGTCAACAGGGTAGCCAGAGCGACAAAGAAAGGAATCGGCCAACTAAAATAAGCGGCGATGAATATTGCGAAACAGCCGCCGGACACGTGCCAGAACTTCCGCGACCAATTGACCCCGTATAACAACTGTCCAATCTTGGATTGTTGATGAAACATCCGCTTCAGCTCCGAACAAAATTAGAAAAGGAGCACCTACTTTTCAGTTGTTGTACGGGGTTGATTTCCGTCCAGATCAGTGAGAACAGCATGCCTTTATCTTATAGGACTTGCGGAAATTTCCCAACTGCCTGTTGAAGATAGTTGATGGAATTTCGGTTTGACCATGAGGCCTACCGGGCTTCCGGGGAAATTCGTCCAGCAAGTTAGAAATAAGTGAAATGTTGACAAAGGTCAAAAAATGGGCTATAATGAACATAGAAATTAACAAAACAAGTTCGTAAGAAAGCAAAAAATAAAAGCGTGAAACGCCTTAGAAATACAAAAGTCGCAATACTAATTGTAAGTCTGTTGTTCAGCTGGAGTTTCCCTCCCCAGATAATTTTTGCTTCGAGTCAGACGCAGCTCTCGCAAACAATCAACGCCGGGACGCTCGGGGTTGACATCGTCGACGCCTCGAACGTTACCGTCGGCAGCCCGTCGGTCGCGTTCAGCGCGGTAACCTTCAACTTTGATACGGTCCAAAACTCAACCGGCACGCTGGGCGCGTCATCACAGAAAATCCGTCTCAGCAACGGTCGCAGCGCGCCGGCCGTGGCTTGGAATTTGACGGTGGCGGCCGCTTCCGGCGCCACCGCGCTGTGGTCAGACGGCGGTTCCAACACCTTCGATTTTAACGGTTCTTCCGCGCAAGGCCGGCTGACTGTTGACGCTTCGGTCGGAACTATCACGCCGACCAATTCCTACACCAGCACCGGTCTGTCCAAAGGTTCATCAACCTCCTTTGCTCAAGGCACCACTGACTCGATTACGCTTCTCTCGGCCAGCACCAGCGCTGACCAACCCGGCCGCTGGGATTTCACCGGCGTCGGCCTGACCCAAACGATTCCCGCTTTCCAAACGCCGGCGGCCTATACCCTAAGTCTGGCGCTCACCGCCACCTAAGCCGGTGTGGTATGCTAACGGTTGGTGAAAGCTAACCGTTGTTTTCGAGCGTTCAACATCGTCGTCGTCGCACTGCTTGGCTTGGCGTACGCCGCCGCCGGTTCGGCCATTGAGTACGAGGGTCTCGGCGGCCGACCGGCCAACCCCGATCCGAACGTTCCGAACAGCGCCAGCTGGTTCCTCTACCAGCTGCCGGCTGGCGCCACCAAGGAAGACGCGCTCCGGATCGAGAACGGCAGCGGCGCGGCCGTTGAACTCATCGTCTACCCGGCCGACCAAACCCCCAGTT
Organism: Candidatus Kerfeldbacteria bacterium; assembly: GCA_016204585.1. Classification (GTDB taxonomy): domain Bacteria; phylum Patescibacteriota; class Patescibacteriia; order SBBC01; family SBBC01; genus JACQKH01. The sequence goes on along the minus strand of JACQKH010000007.1, from coordinate 37,049 downwards.
CGGACGGCGGCTTTGCTCTTAAGCAACGGGCCGAAACTATGACCGAACTTGGTTCGTGGGTGACGTTGTACCCGACGCCGCGTCCGGTCGCTTACGCCGAAGACCGGCGCTCGATTCCCGAGCTCTGCCAATTTGCCGTTGTGCAGGCGGCCCAGGCCGCGCCGACCGCCGACGTTTCTGAACTCAAGACTTGGTGCGGCGGCGTTCGGGAAGCCGCCATCCGCCTCGAACCTGACCAAGCCGTTGCCGTGCCGTTCGTCATCCGCATTCCCGACAACGCCGACGTTGGCGAGCATGCCGGCGGTTTAGTGCTGGAGCGGAAACGGCCGGCCGACGAACCGAGCGCGCCGTCGGGCGGCGTCCAGCTAACCACCCGCGTCGGCGTCCGCATCTACGAAACCGTGCCCGGCGACATCGTCCGTCAACTTGAGCTAACACGTTTTACCATTCATCCGAACGCTCGACAAAAAGAGCTTGTCGCCACCGTCGGCGTGCTAGCCGCGGGCAATGTCAGTATAGATCACACGACCACGCTGTCCGTAAGCGATACGATTTTTAGGCGAAGCAGTCAAACCGTCGAACGCGCGACGCAAGCGCTACGTGGCCAAGAATTGATCACCAATATTTCGCTGCCCCTGCCCCGCTTCGGCCGTTTCTCCTACCAAGCGCAGGTTGCTTACACGGATACCGACGGCGCCGGCCAAAGGCTGATGACACCGACCATCGTCCGCTGGTTTGTGCCTTGGCTGCAAATCGCCGTAGTCATGCTCGTCGCCGTCGCCATCATTGCGCTCTGGCTGTGGCGGCGAGGACGCGACCGCGGCCGTTTGAAACAGTGGCGTCCCTACGTTGTCCGCCCAGGCGAAGACTTAGTTGACATTGCCTCACGCCGCGGTATTGACTGGCGGGTACTGGCTAAGGCCAATGGTCTTAAGCCGCCGTATCGGCTCAAAGCCGGTCAAACTATCAAGGTGCCGATCGGTTCCTAACCGTGCCGAGAACAAGCAAAAAAACGACCAAAAAATCGTTGACAAGGCTTATTTTTTGTGCTATACTGGCCTTTAGAAACGCTGAAAACCGGCTTTTGCCAAGAGTATCATTACAAACAAAAACCATGAGTAAGTTCACCCACGCGCTCCTTTGGAAACTGAACCTCCGCGCGGTCATCGCGATCGTGGGAATTTTGGTATTGGTGAGCGGCGCCGGCACCTACGTCTACGCCAGCTCCACTTCGAACTTCCAGCAGACCATCAATGCCGGTTCCTTGGCGATTGATATTGTTGACGGCTCGTATGTAACGGTCGGCAGTCCGTCCGTAACGATGTCAACGGCCACCTTCAGCTTTACCTGTCAGACCATCACCGGCACGTTCGGCTCGGCCTCGCAGAACATTTACGTCTCCAACCCGGATGCGGCGGACAACGGCTGGACCGCCTCGCTGGCCGCTTCCGCCACCACCGCCATTTGGGACAGCGCCGGCACGGACTACGACTTCAACGATAATGGCGGCTCGGGTTGTACTGACGGCGCCGACACCGACACGCTCGGCGGGCAGATGACCGTTGATCCGTCAGTCGGCACGCTGGCAACCGGTCAGTGTAACTCCTGCGTCACCACCAACATTACCAAAGGCTCGTCGACCGCGTTCCTTGAGGGCACCACCAACAGCATCACGGTTCTGACCGCCGCCGCCGCCTCGAACGACATCGGCGACTGGAAATTAACCGGCGTGTCGGTCAGCCAGAAGATTCCGGAAGAGCAGCCAGCCGCTTCGGACTACGACATCAACATGGTGTTGTCAGTCGTCGCCTCCTAAGCTACAACATTCCTCGTTACCACTGATCCCGTCCCCGCCTATGCGGGGAGATCGGAGATTTTTGTCGCTTGGTAACCGGTTTAACTCCTGGTATACTTGAACCAGCAGTTTTAATACACAAACACCACCAGTGATATGAGCTTTTCTCGGCTTCTGGTTTCCGTCGTGGCTGCACTGGCGACGCTCCTCGCCGCCCTGCCGGCCGTCGCAATTTCTTACGGCGGCCTCGGCGGCCGGCCGGCCTTTCCGCGGCCTGATAATCCCCGAACCAACGATATCTTCGTTTACACTGTTGAGCCGGGGCAAACCGTGGCTGATGGAATGTTCGTCATCAACACGACCGACCAAACAAAAACAGTCTGGGTGTATTCGGCTGACGCCACGCCGTCGAGCGACGGCGGGTTTGCTTGCGAGCAATTGTCCGCCTCAAATCAGGGAGCCTCGGCAACCAAGAAAGACGCTGGCGCGTGGATTACCTTGGGTCAACCTCAGCCAGCGCTTGAGGCCGGAGCGACGCTGCCGCCCGAAGTTACCGCCGACAGTTTTTTCACGCCACCAACGACAACCCCGACAGACGACTCGGACGAAGATGGCGATGGCCTGACCGCGACTGATGAAGCGCAGCGCGGGACGAATCCAAAGCTGGTCGATACAGACGGCGACGGTTTCACTGATCAGCAAGAGATTGTTAGCGGTTACGATCCGCTCCAGCCGGTTGCCTTGACGCTGGCTCCCCAGACGAAAATCCTGGTGCCGTTCCGGCTGGCGGTCCCCGGGACTGCCGGAGTCGGCGAGCACGACGGCTGTCTGCTCATCCAGGAAAAGAAGCCGCCGGTCGCCGGTGGCGAGGGAGTTCTCATTTCTACCAGAACCGGTCTGCGCGTGGCGGTGACCGTCCCCGGCGACATAGTTCGCCAGCTCGCCATTGCCGGTTTCGAGGTTCGGCCGAGAACGCCCGGCGGCAAAGTCCTTCGTCCGAGCGTGCGCAATGAAGGCAACGTGTCGGTCGACGCCGAGGTTGCCGTGGTCACAAAAAATTTGTTCGGTCGGACGGCCATGCGCCACGGCGGCCAGTACACCATCCTCCGCGGACAGACCAGCGCCTGGAACTTCGAATTTCCGCAAACGTTCTGGGGCGGATGGTACACCACCGCGCTGACCGTGGCATACAATCCGGATACAGGCAGTGGCCCGGGAGCGAACGCCAGCTTAACCACCCTAACCGGACCGACGGTCCGCTTTTTCCTCTGGCCGACCAGATCGGCGCTCATCATCATGGCCGCGGCGCTGTTGCTGCTCCTGCTGTTGGTCGGTCTCACTATGCTCGCGCGCAAACGCCGTCAGCTCATTAGCGCGACCTGGGTGCGGTACCGCGTGGAAACTGGCGATACCATCCAAGAGCTGGCCAAACGCTGGGGTGTTTCATGGAAACTGCTGGCCAGGGTCAACCGTTTAGCTGCGCCGTACCAGCTGACTGCGGGCGTGTCGCTTCTGTCACCGCCAGGGAGCCGGCCCCAACCGCCTCGAATTACCGCTTAAGGAGTCTGTTTATGGCGCGCCGTTCCGCGATTCGGTTCCCGGCATCTGTGGTCGCGGGATTGGCGCTGATCAGCCAGTGGTCATTGATCCTCCCCGTCTTGCTCTTGCCCTCGCCCGCCCAGGCGCTGGCCCAAGGCGACGGTAAAATCGTCTACGGCGAAGGTACGGTGACCACGCCTCGCACCCGCGATTGGGCCAGCGGTGTTTTCGGCAGCGAGGGCAGCACCGTGGCCGCCGGCGCCCGGCACCGTTTACCATCAGCGATGTCAGCATTAAACAGTCAATTGACGGCTCGTGGGAAGAAGTAACGTCACAGATCTCAGTCTGACCATGAACGACAATTCCAACCAACTTAACGGGGCGAGCAAGAAAACGCTGCGAGCGTACCAACTCTGGCTGGGGTTGGCCGTCGCAGCGCTCATACTCACCTATACTGTCTACGTACCGAACCGAAAGTCGGGCCCGGTCGGTTCTCAAAGCCAGTATTCCCTGTTGAATCCGAGCGCCGCCTTGATCGAAAAAAAGGACCTGCTCGTCAACTTTCAGTCGCTGCGGGACCGCTTGACCGAAAAGTACGAGCGGCGCGACGACTACCTGGTCTCGCTGTACTTCGAATACCTGCCGACCGGCGCCAACGTCTCAATCAACAAGGACGAAAAAATCTGGCCGGCCAGCTTGATTAAAATCCCGGTGGCCATGGCGGCCATGAAAAAAGTCGATACCAACGCCTGGAAACTGGACAACCAGCTGGTCATCCTCGACGATGACAAAGACAGCGAGTTCGGCGAACTCTACAAACAACCCACCGGCACGACCATGACGATTGAGGAGTTTTTACGCGAATCGCTCGTCAACTCCGACAACACCGCCCACTTCGTGCTACTGCGCAATCTCGACGGCAGCGAACTGGAGGATGTTTACACGCACCTCGGCATGGACGACATCATCGACGCGCTCAAGCAAACGCCCAAAGGCGCCGAAGCGGACAACCGGATCACGGCCAAGCGTTATTCAATCTTTTTCCGTTCGCTCTACAATGCCACCTACCTGACCCCCGAATATTCCAATGTATTCCTGAACATTTTGAAAGACGCGTCGCGCGAAGATCTCAGTGCCGGTCTTCCGTCCGACGTGGTTTTTGTCCATAAAACCGGTATCCGAATTGACGAACGAGTTTGGGCCGACTCCGGCATCGTCTACCTGCCCGGCCGGCCGTACATGCTGACCGTCATGATCCAGCAAAAAGGCGATGCTGCTGACGGCCAGGCAGCGGTCAACCGTTTGTTCACCGACATCGCCAAAGAAATTTATGAGTATGTGGCGCAGGCTCGCTAGAACAGCCGCGGTCGGGCTGCTGACTGTTTCGCTTCTGGCCACCGGCTTGGATCCGGTCTCGCTGGCGTTGACGTTCAAGGACGGCCGAGCCAAGCGCGGAGGCGGAGTCGTCGACAAAATCTTCCTGGCCAAGCAGAACCCGAAGGTCGTCGACAACTTCCGATTCGGAATCCGAGAAGCCCAGGCGGCCTTAGACTCGAACGAGTTGGAATATGCCGTGGACATCGGACCGGTTAACGGTTCGACCAGCGCCAACTACGTGTACGCTTCGTTCTTCAATCCGTCGGGGTCCGGACGAACGGCGGTCATTAAGCGAATCGCCGTACGGGCTAATGCCGTCGCCGCTGCCACCTACGTGAACTTGAGCGTCCGGCGTACCACGGCGGCGTCAGCCGGTACCCAAATTACCGCCGCCAATATCCCAAAAAAACACAATGACTCTTCCAATGCCGTCACCGAAGTCCGGCACACCGGCGCGACCGTCACGTTGGCCGGCGTCACTGACTCAAGAATCATGGGCCAGGCCATGCCCGGCGCGGCCGGGCAATTCCACAGCATTCGGGATATTACTTTCGGCAGCAGCGACGAAAACATTGTGCTGCAGCCAGGTGAAGGCATCGCCGTCTATCAAGAAGCAGCCGGCGACGCTGACCAGCGGATTCGTGTCTACGTCGAATGGGAAGAAGTCGCGAGCGCGCCGTCGGCCCAAACCGAATTCCTGTTTGCCTTTCCTCGCGTTGGGAACGCCGCGGCCGCCAATTACGTATACAATTCCTTTTTCAATCCGGCCGCCTCGGGTAAAACTGCGATCGTCAAAAGAATATGGTTTGGCAGTGAAACCTGCGACGCGGCGGCGGTCTACACCAATAATATCGTGCTGCGGAGAACCAGCGCCGCCTCGGCCGGCACGGCCATCACCGCTTCCAACGTACCCAAAAAACACACTGGCAGCGCCAACAGCGTCATGGAGTTCCGGCATACCGGCGTGACCGTCACGGCCGTTGGCGGATCGGACGCCCGTCTTGGCATCGTCACCCCCTGTGCGGTGGCTGGGCAGCCGCACGGCTGGATGACACTGAATTTCGAAGCCAACGATGAGCAGCTTATTTTGCAGGCCGGTCAAGGAATCGCCCTGATGTCCGATGCGACCGGCGATGCCAACCAGCTCAACCGGATGATCGTCGAATGGCAAGAAGTCGCGTCCGGCAGCACGCCGGCGTCGCAAGGTGAATACCTGTGGGCTTCATCACGGGTGGAAGTCGCGGCCGCGCTCAACACGAATTTTTTCACGTTCTTCAATCCGTCAGCTTCAGGCAAAACCGCCGTGGTTAAGCGAATTGCTATCCGCAACAATGCCGACGGGGCCGCCACGTATTCGGCCTTCAATCTCCGGCGCGTCACTGCGGCTTCCGGCGGAACGCTCATTACCGCCAGCGACCTGCCCAAAAAACATACGGGCACGGCCAATGCCGTGACCGAAGTGCGTTGGTGCGGGGCGACCTGCGGCACGGCAATTTCTGCCACGTATGCCGGCACCACCGATTCGGATCTGCTTCAAGTCAACGGCCCGGGCGCGGTTGGCCAGATCATCGGCCAGCGGGAGATTGCTTTTAGCGACAATGAAAAACTGGTTTTGCAGCCGGGCGAAGGCATTGGGTTCTACCTTGACGTCCTGGCCGGCGACGTTGACCAGTACGTAAAAATGTTAATTGAATGGGATGAGGAAGCTTCGGCCCCGTCTTCGGCCGGCGAGTACCTGGCTGATATCGGACCGATCAACGGCAGCACGGCCACCAGCTACAACTACGCCACCCTCTTCAATCCGGCTGCCTCCGGAAAAACTGCGGTGGTCAAACGCGTCAGCATCCGGGTGGATACGATCGCGGCCGCAGTCTATATCCCGATGCAGCTGCGCCGAATCAGCGCAGCTTCGTCGGGCACGCTCATCAGCGCGGCCAACGTACCGAAAAAACACACGGGCACGGCCAACAGCGCTATGGAAATCAGGCGAACCGGTGTGACCGCCACCTATGCCGGTACGGCCGATTCGAAACTGCTCGGCCTGCAAACGCCGGGCGCGGTCGGCTCGGCCATTGCTCCGGCCGTGACCGGCTACGTTGAACAGCTGTACAAGAACGATGAGCAAATCATCTTGCAGCCCGGCGAAGGTATAGGCCTCTATCACGATACTTCGGCTGGAGACGCTGACTTCCGGGTCAAGCTGCTGATCGAGTGGCAGGAAGTCGCATCCGGCAGCACGCCCGCATCCGAAGGAGAATTCATGATGACGACCGGCCCGGTCAACGGTTCGACCAGCGCCAATTACGTCTATACCTCACTGTTCAATCCATCCGGCTCATCCAAGAATTACGTCGTCAAACGAGTTGGTATCAAAGCTAACCGCAGCGGGACGCTGACCGCGCCCGGCTATATTCCGGTCACCATCAGACGTACGACCGCCGCTTCCGCCGGCACGCAGGTCACCGCCGCCAACATCCCGAAGAAACATTCTGGTACTTCGGATACCACCGCCGAAATCAGGCATACGAACGTGACGGTCACCTTAGCCGGCGTGACCGACTCCCGCCTGCTCGGCGTGACCGTGCCGGGCGTTGTCAACCAAGCCAGCGGCGATTATGACAGTGAAATCGTTTTCGGCGACGAACTGATTCTCAAACCCGGCGAAGGTCTCGCCCTCTACCAGGAAGCTACAGCCGGTGACGCGCTCGTTCGATTCCGGTTTTTGTTCGAGTGGAGCGAATCGGCGGTCGGAGGCGGCGGAAGCTTAACCGTCGACATCGTTGACAGCGGCGGCGCCTCGGTCGCCAGCCCCTCGATGGTGATGAGTACTTTGTCGTTGGCTTTTACGGTCCAAACCTCGACCGGCACCTTTGGTGTTTCATCGCAAAAAGTCCGGGTCACCAACACCACGGCCACGGCGACCTGGACCTTAAGCGTCGCCGCCTCGGCTACGACGGCGGTCTGGGACAGCGTCGGCACTGACTACGACTTCAACGACCCGACCGCCAATGCCGGCGACGGCGGGGACACGGACACGGTCGGCGGCCAGATGACCGTCAATCCATCCGGCGCCACCATTACGCCCCAGTCCGGCTGTAACACCACCGGCTTAACACTCGGGTCATCTACTGCCTTCAACGAAGGCGTGACAAATTCGGTAACGCTGCTCACGGCCGGCGCGAGCGCGGGCACCAACTGCTACTGGGATTTAACCAACGTCAGCATCTCGCAAACCGTTCCGAAAGAGCAGCCGGTGGCCAGCGACTACGACATCAACATGGTCGTCAGCGTGGTGGCGAGTTAAATCATGACTGACGAACTCCAAGTCCATTCCCGCTTACGCCAGATTCGCTGGATCTTACTCGATGTTTATGACCGCCTGGTGGTTGAACGCCGGCACGCCGCCGCTCAACCGACGGTCTCGCATTTGGCGATGATTCCGTTCCTATGGGCGCTTCAGGTGATCCTCGGCCTGATAGTCAACCTGGTGAGCGTGCCGCTGTACCTGACCGGTGCCCCGCAAGCGACATTTCCTCGCTATGCTCGCCGGCGCGGCGACACCTACCTCGATTCCTATGCCAAATTCAAGCGGGCCGCCCAGTTCACGGTCGGCGTCATCATCGTCACTATCGTAGCGGTGACCTTGGCGGTTATGTTTGGTACCTTCGTTCGGACAAAGCTACGGTCGTGAGATCATCCGGCACTTAGCCGTTCGGAAGATGTCCGGCGGTGGCGTCGCGGGAATGCGGCAGACGGTAGAGGCCGCGACCGAGGTGAAAAAAACTTTGACCAGCCTGCGCTTTTCTGCGAGCGCGCTGCATCAGAAGGAGCAGTGTTTCTAGGGCAATCACGGCGAACAAGCCGATTTGAATTATGAGCGCGCGATTCGCCTTTCTATCCGGCGGTGGAACGTCGTCCGGAGCCACGGCTTTAGCGCTTTCTTGGTTCCGAATGATGGTTCGGATGAGTGAGCTCGTGGCCGCGTCGGCGTTTCCGATTTTTACCGTCGGCGCGGCGCTTCCGGCCGCCGGTTCGACCTTGTAATCAGCCGCCACCGTGACGCCGACTTTCGGAGTCGGATCGGTGGTTTGTTGCTGCGGCAGAACCGTCACCGCTGAAAAATTGTGAGTGCCTGGTGCCAGGACATCCTCGGTAAATGCGGCCAGGAAGGCGCCTTCGGCGTCGGCCTTTGTCTCGACGAAGATCGGATCGCTAAATGCGTACACGCGAACCGTGGCGTTAGGCAGTGAGGTGCCGATGACCAGCACCGCCCGCGTCTGGGGGTCGCCGAGTATTGTGGTGATGGTCGGCGGCGGTGGCGGGAGGATCGTTACCTGGAAATTGACGTTAGTCGACATCAGCGCGAATACTCCGCCCATCGCCAAGACCAGGAGGAAAATCAACACGAACTCGCTCACTCCGATCTTGGTGAGCCTTTGAATTAATGTCCTCATTTGCGTTTTGGTTTATATTGTCATTGTACCATAACAAAAGGTCTTCGTAAAGCCCGGTCCGCCACTTGTTTTATGTTGAAGGTTTACGTATACTGATGTGGCTATGATCCCGTTAGAAAGTCCTTCAATTAACGCGGATTAGTAGTCAACATTATCAACTTTGCATACTAACTTTCTAATCCCGTTAGATGGCGCTATGGTTGGGCCCAATAGTGGGACAGGCGTAAATCTTCAGTTTTTTAACCGTCTAACGGGACTTACGGGATGAATACTAACGAAATCCGCAACCAAACCCTTATCCCGATGGTCGTGGAAAAGACGACCTATGGCGAGCGGGCCTACGATATTTACTCGCGGCTCTTGAAAGACCGCGTGGTGTTCTTGGGCGATGTGATTCATGACCATCTGGCAAACATCATCATTGCGCAACTGCTGTTTTTAGAGAGCGAGGACAAAACCAAGGATATTAAGCTGTACGTCAACTCGCCCGGCGGTTCGGTTACGGCCGGTATGGCCATTTACGATACGATGCAGTACGTCAAGCCGGACATCCAAACGATCTGCGTCGGCACCGCCTCCTCGATGGCCGCGGTGCTGCTGGCCGCCGGCACTAAAAGCAAGCGGTTCGCCCTACCGAACAGCGAGATTATGCTCCACCAAATCATGGGCGGCGCGGAAGGCCAGGCGGCGGACATTAAGATTCGGGCTGAGCATATTTTGAAAATTCACGCGCGGTTGAATCAGATTTTGGCCAAGCACACTAGCCAGCCGCTGAAAACAATTGAACACGACACTGATCGCGACTTCTTCATGAGCGCCGAAGAAGCGCGGAAGTACGGGATTGTGGATAAAATCATCACCAGGGCCTAAAACTTTCAGTTTCTTAAAAAAATTTGAGCCCCCGACCTCTTGAAATCAAGGCCGGGGGCTGTGTCAATCCGCTCATCCTCCTTACGCTTACGAGCGGGGTACGATATCCGGTTTTTTGGTTTTTCGGAAGACTGTCTTGAGGCGATTCTTACGCCGAGCGTTCTTCCGGAGGTCGTTGAGGTACTGCTGAATCCAAGCGGGAACTGTCGGATCGGGAATCTCGAAGTCCACGAGATACACCTCGTGAAACCTGAGGATCTCCATTGCCTGCTTTGGCGCGATACCGTCGAGCAACCGAGCGGCGAGCCCAGGGTCATCCTGAGCGAATCCCGACAGGTACCACTCGATGTCAATCGTATCGAACTGCCGCAGTCGACGGAGTTGTTCCGGTACGGTGTTCACCCGCATTTGCGAGAAGATGTGCTTCGTCTGTTGGGATTCCGTCAGCACCATCGTTCCCACTCCGCGTCGGCCGGTCGGGTAAAACGTCCTCCAGGAAACGCATCTCCGCTTGTTCACCTGACCGACTTCGGCGAATTCCCGCATTTGCTCAACGTACCCAGGCCACCCTCGCAGTCGGAACCAGCGACAGAGTTCCTCGCTCGCACCGAACTGCTTGAGATGTTCGACTAACCCGACGCCTAGCTGATCAGCGAAGTTGCTGTCGAGCTGGCCATCCGGGAAGAGCCGACGTAGGAACGTCCCGACGTCGCGGAGGTTGATGTCAAGCATTGGCCGCCTCCGCAAACCGACGTTCACTGCCAGGTTGTGGAGCAGCTGAGGGTACGTCGCGTCGAGGTGCTTGCGGTGGTAGCTGCGGAAGTGCTCGACCAGGAGCATCCCGAGGTCGATTTCGAGCTTGCCGAACCAGAGTCGGTCCGCGATTCTCTCCATCTGTTCGGAATCCATCGTTTTTCGTCCAAGGTCTTCCAGTGTTTCGGCAAGGAAGAGCTCGGCGTCGACGCGATAGAGGTCCTGCGAGCCGTAGCCTTCGTGAGAGCGAAGTTGGTCCGCGACTCTGCGAACTGCGCGGCGCAGAGCGTCGAACTCGATCTTGCCTGCACGAAGGAGCTCGGTCATCGGTGTGGTAGCGAGACAGCGTGCGGCTTGCTCGAGGTCACCCCGCGATCGACTCTCGACCCCGAAGGTGAGGAACTGTCGGATTCGGATCTGCGCGCCCCGAAATTCCTCTTCGGTTGGGCTGCGATGCTTGGTATTCCGTTCGGCCAGATTCTCCGCTCGCCGTTCTGCCTCCTTCAGGTAAGATTCGAGCCAGTCATCCGTGACCAGCTTCAGATCGAGGGCGCGTTGAACTGCCCCATTCAAGAAGCTGGGCCGTTCGGGTCTCGAGACGGCGGCCGGCAGCCTCGTCATGGCCGCCTCCGCGTTTCCTTGATCGCCTGACCGAGTCCAGGCCAGTACTCTCGCTGCAGCTCATCGAGAGTCTTCAGCCGGCTGCGACGCTCGTACCGATCGCAGAGTCGGAGGATAATCTCTCCGATCACTGTCCGGTAGAACTGTTCGCGGCTACTGGCCAACAAGCTGAGGAATGGGAACAGATCATCCAGTCGCTCCTCCAGTTCCCGTGGGTCATTGATCGCCCGCTGGAGCAGGTAAAGATCCGTTAGGCGGAAGAGTCCATTCAGCCAGTCGGCCATTTCGACCGGGTCGAGTTCGTCGATAAACGATTCGAAGAGACCCGGCTCTTCGTCGTTCCATTCGGCGATCAGGACCAGCCATTCGCGCTTGGCCTGAGGATTCTTGGTGACCCGGATCATGGTGGCCAATCGCTTGCGGCTGACCGCGGAAATCAGGGTCGGGTGGCTGTCGCACATCCGACGGACTATACTCAGACCGAGATGCGGCATGAGTATGCTGGCGTCGGGGACAAGCATGACCAGCTGGCAGGCAGCTTCGGCGTTGCGGCCGACGCTGCGCACCAGGTCGACTTGGATGTGTTTCGGTAGGGTGCCGAACCAGCGCACGGCCACCGCCCGAATTTCGGCGTTTCCTCCAGCCAGCAGGGCCAGGTGCTGAGCCATGCCGTCGAGTGTCAACAGTTCTTCGGACAGCAACGTCTGCAGAGCGAGCGGTGCCTTGGGCTCCGGCGACTTCGTCTCCATTGCAGTACTCCTTCTACGAGAACAGCGTGGATGTTCCGCCTCGGACGATCCGCGGCAGAGTGAAAACCGGATTGTTGTTAAGGAACCAACCGGTGCCGAGACCATAGACTAAATCTGCACAAATGTCAAGGGTCGTCGCTCGAAACTTGCATTGGACGATTACCTATGATAACCTGAAATTCTACTATGTTTGTTAGTCTTAATATGTTGAACGCACCCAGCACGTATGGACACGTCAATTTGGATTATTTTGACCGCGGTCGGAATTCCAGCCGGGGTCTTGGCCGGCTACTTCTTCCGCAAGTCATGGGCCACCCGCGAAGCACAGTCGGTTGAATCGAAATCGCAGGCCTTAATCAACGAGGCCCGCGCTAAACAAAAGGAAATTCTCCTTGAGGCCCAAGAAAAAGCCCTCAAGGTTCTTGAGGATGCCAAGAAAGAAGAAGATCAGCGCCGCCGTGAACTCCAGTCGCAGCGCGACCGGCTGGAGCAGCGCGAAGCGAAGTTCGATGAGAAACTACTCGAGCTCGAGCGAAGTAAAGAAGAAACTCAGAAGCGGGCCTTAAAAGCCGACGAAATCAGAAAGGAACTGGAACGAATCCGCGAAGAGCAGTTCAAGAAACTGGAGAAAATCGCTGAGCTGACCAGGGACGAAGCTAAGCGCGTACTCTTGGAGAATACCGAGCACTCGATGCGGGACGAGCTTGTTTCGCGCATCAAGAAGCTCCAGCAGGAGAGCCAGGAGGAGCTGGAGAAAGAGTCAAAAAAACTTATATCCACGGTCATGCAGCGGGTAGCCTCCAGTCATGCGGCCGAAACCACCACCACCGTCGTGCCGCTCCCATCGGACGACCTGAAAGGCAGGATCATCGGTAAGGAAGGCCGCAACATCAAGACCATTGAGCAGCTGACCGGTGCGGAGATAATCGTTGACGACACGCCGGAATCAATCGTTATTTCCGGCTTCAATCCAATTCGTCGCCACATTGCCAAGCGCGCCCTGGAAAAGCTGATGGCTGACGGTCGAATCCATCCCGGACGGATCGAGGAGGCGGTGGAAGCGGCCAAGAAAGACCTGGCCGTGGACATCAAGAAGGCCGGCGAGGAGGCGGCCCGCGAGGTCGGCGTGGTCGGTCTTGATCCGCGACTCATTCAAATCCTCGGTCGGCTTAAATATCGGACCAGCTACGGCCAGAACGTTTTACGACACTCGATTGAAGTCGGGATTCTGGCTGGCTTGCTGGCGGATGAGCTCGGCGCCAACGTCGGCGTGGCCAAGAAAGGCGGATTGCTCCACGACATCGGCAAGGCCATTGACCACGAAGTCCAGGGCACTCACACCCAACTAGGCTACGACATAATGCGCAAGTACGGCCTGCCGGAAGAGGTGGCCTACCTGGCTATTGCTCATCACGAGGATGCGCCGCGAACCTTCGAGGGCGTGATCGCCCGGGTGGCGGACGCGATTAGCGGAGCGCGGCCGGGAGCGCGGAAAGACACTTACGAACAGTACGTCCAGCGGCTGGAGGAACTCGAGAACATTGCCAAGAACTTCCCCGGCGTGGAGAAAGTCTATGCCATTCAGGCCGGTCGCGAAGTGCGGGTGTTTGTGACGCCGGACAAGATTGATGACTTGACCGCCATCAAGCTGGCTCGCGACGTGGCTAACCAAATTGAAGCGCAGCTGCAGTATCCTGGGGAAATTAAAGTGACGTTGATTAGAGAGAAGCGGGTGGTTGAGTATGCCCGCTAACGCGGTAGCTCGTTGGCTTATTAGCTCTTTAGCTCGATAGCGGCAATACCGTTTAGCTCGTTAGTAGGGTAGCTCGTTAGTTTGTTAGTTTAAAAGTCATTGTGTTCTCATGGCTTCATCACTGAATGACTAACGAGACAACGAGCCAATCAGCCAACGAGCCAAACCGCCAAACCCCTAAACCTCCAAACCGCTGACAATCTTTTATGCCAAAGAAACCCAAGAATACGCTAACCGTACTCTTCCTCGGCGACGTGGTTGGCAAGATCGGCCGTCGGTGTGTGGCCAAGATCCTGCCTGAGTTGAAAGAGGAGTACAAACCCGATGTGGTGATTGCGAACGTGGAGAATCTGGCGCACGGAAAAGGCGTCACCACCGAGACGTTGAAGGAAGTTCTAGACACCGGCGTTGATTTTTGTACCGGCGGTAATCACATTTTTTCGAAAGTTGAGGCGGTAGAATTGCTTGGTCAGAAATCTACGCCGCTCATCCGACCGGCTAATTATCCGGCGGGCACGCCGGGCGACGGATATCGGGTAATCGAGGTCGGCACGCGAAAACTGCTGGTAGTGAATCTGCTCGGCCGAGTGTTCATGAAGGAAGGGGTGGACGATCCGTTTCGAGTATTTGATCGAATTGTGGCTGAGCACGAAAATGCCGGATTGAGTGGGGTGGTGGTAGACTTTCACGCCGAAGTGACGAGCGAAAAGGTTTGCTTCGGCTGGTACGCTGATGGTCGGGCTTCAGCCGTACTCGGCACGCACACCCATATTCCGACTGCCGATCCCTTGGTGCTGCGAAAAGGCACCGCCTACATCACCGATGTCGGCATGTGTGGCGGACGCGACACCAGCCTCGGCATCAACATGGATGCTGCACTCCAACGCTTCCTGTCGCCGGTTGGCAAAGGCGACTTCGAACCCCCGGAGGAAGGACGCTGTCGCTTTAACAGCGTGTTGGTGGAGATTGACCCGGCGACTCAGCGAGCCGCGAACATTGAGCGGATTGACAGGGAAGCGGTGGTATAGAGGTTTTGAGGCTTAGAGGTTTGTGGCTTAGCGGAAATTCAACCGAACCTCCAAACCTCTAAACCGCCAAACCACCAACACTGTTGACATCCACCATCGTTGTTTTACACTTCCTAATTAGCCACTAACTACTATTCAAAGGAGGTGAGCGACCGTGAATAAAGCCGAACTAATTGATTCCTTGGCCCAGAGGGTGGGCTTGGGAAAGAAACAGGTCGAGGATTTACTCGACGCTTTCGAGAACACTGTGATTACAACTTTGAAGGTTGGCGGCGAGGTAACGCTCACCGGTTTCGGGACGTTCATGTCGAAGCGGCGTGAGGCGCGGATGGGCGTCAATCCGCAAAAGCCGACGGAGAAAATTCAAATACCGGCTGTGACCGTGCCGAAGTTCAAGGCGGGCAAGACGCTGAAGGACGCGTTGAAGTCCGGGACATAGATAGCCGCTCGCGCAACTCGGTGTAGATTCACGCCGAGAGCGCTTTGTGTTGTCAATGTTACCGCGGCGGGCTAGAGCTGCAGCAGAAAATCTTTTGGCGGAATTGATCGTTGCAAGATGGCAAGAAGCTGCTGCTGGAGCATCAACCGTTCAAAGTCCGTGGCCACCGGCACCTCGCCGCGGTAGTCGCCGCGCTGGTCATACTCGACGGTTAAGAATTGCTGGCGGTCAAAGGCCCAAAAGTCAATTTCCGAGAATCCCCGTTTAATGACCAGTTCGGTGAAGACCGGACGAGGCAAAACCAATGCCTGAAGTCCGAATTCCTCGCCAGTAAGATAAGCAGATTCAATTTCCGCTTGCTGCCTGTCTGACAGCGGAACATCGAAAACGCGAATTCGCTTAACCGCCACCCCGCGCCGAACAGTGGCCGCAACCGTTGCATAGAGTTCAACCTTGGCGTCTTTGGGTGACGGTTGTTCACCTTGGAAAAAGTCGCGGTACAGAGTGAGGTTGTGCGGTATATGGTATTCGCGCCGCTGCTCGAAACGGATAATTTCGGTCTGCGTTTTTGCCCACTCTTCTTTCACCAGATCAGGCCGAGCCATGTCGTTACCATAGCACACCCTCGATGTCTTTTACCCACGCACCACGGCCGCCCGGCCATCGTAGCCGAAGCTACTACGGCGGAGAGGGCTGAGGCCGTGGAGCTTCACTCCGTAAGGTGATCAGCACAGATACGTAAGCCTACCCGCCTTGCTTCGCCGGGAGTCAGACAAAATATTTGGTGAACTATTATGAAAAAGGTTCGACCCATTCGGCATTTCGGCTGCGCTGAGTATAGACAGGCTCAGGACAGGCCGCTTCCTAAAAACCGGCTCTATGACGAAGCGAAGATTTTTGCTTCGTCCAGCTTCACTCCTTGCGCTTTGAGTTCACGAACTAAATTATGAAGGTGTCGGTCGGTGGCGATCAAATCAACGACTGCGAGTTTTACTTTTGCAACATCTTCTGCCATCGTGTCGACTTTTGTCTCAATCCGATCAAGGCGTTTATTCTGTTCGCCTTGGCTGGCATTGAAATGGGAAATAATCTCTCGGGTGTTCTCCTTGATTCCCTCGCGGAGATTATTGCCGAGAGCTCGGATGTCCTCTTTGGTCGCGGCTTGGCCCATATGTTCTTCGAAGTTCAAATACCACCGATGTCTTTTACTACTCTACGCCTGCCATGCGCATCGGTCAAGGTGACCTGCGGAGGATTCCCTGCCCGCCATCGGCTACGCCTCAGGCGTAGGCAGGCGGGGAACCACCAACCCACTGCTTAACCCGCATAATGCTCCGCTTCGCTCCGCATCTGCGGGGCAGGGAGCCAACTGTTCGTGATTCGCCTGGTGACCCGCGGTGGATTCGAACCACCAACCCACTGCTTAAGAGGCAGTTGCTCTACCGTTGAGCTAGCGGGCCAGGCGAATCACGAACGAGTTTTGTAAACTGCTCCTTGCCCAGCACGCCGGAGCGGAACGACTGGTGCTGGGTACCATTGCCTGCCCCGCATCCCGAATGAAGTGAGCGGTGCGGGGTAGCGGGCCACGGCAATCGATTGCGCGAAAAGAAGCGTACTCGAATTCACGAAATTATGCAATCCTCTAAGGCCGGCGGGCAAAAAACCTTTTAACGCTGTCCCACACGGTGTGCCGCCGTTCGGGCGTTTTCAGCATGTGGACGATGCCGGGCAGGACGGAGAGTAAGATGATGACGGCGATGATCGGCAATAAGTAACGGTCAACGTTTTCCACCTTGGTGCCGAGCCAGTAACCGCCGAGGGTCAGGCCGATCGCCCAGACCGCGCCGCCGACAACGTTGTACACCATAAATTTGCCGTAGTGCATGTTGGCAATGCCAGCCACAATCGGTGCAAAGGTCCGGACAATCGGAATGAAGCGGGCTAGGATAATCGTCTTGCCGCCGTGCTTGTGGTAAAACGCTTGGGCTTTCTCCAAGTTTTCGTGTTTGAAAAATCGAGAGTCAGGTCGTCGGAACAGTTTCGGTCCAGTGTACTTGCCGAACCAGTAGCCAACGCCGACCCCGACGACCGAGGCCACAAACAGCAGGACGGTGAGCAGCGTGATGTCAAAAAATCCCTGCGAGGCGAGGAAGCCAGCGGTGAACAGGAGTGAATCGCCGGGCAGGAAGAAGCCGATCAGCAGACCGTTTTCGGCAAAGACGATGGCGGTGACGCCGAGGTATCCAGCTGATTTTACAAGCGATGCCAGATCAAACATGAGGTTGTATCATACTGAAAAATTTTGTGTCCGGCAACCGCCGTGGTAGTGTTATGGCATGAGATTCACCAAGGTTGTCGTTGTCGGTATTGACGAAACAAAGCTGGAACCGGCGTACTGGCAAAGGATTGAATCGTTGGCCGACGTGCTGCAACGCGTGGACGTGGTCGGGGAAAAACTCGTCGTTGATGCTGACTGCTTGCTTGTTGGTTTTGAGACGGTGGTTGATGCGGTCACCATAGAGAAGATGCCGAACCTAAAATACATCGGCGTTTTGGGCACTGCCTACGACCGCGTTGACGTGGCCGCAGCAAAAGACCGAGGCGTGATCGTGACAAATCTGCCCGGCTACAGTACTGAAGCTGTAGCTGAGTGGGTGTTCGGCGTTTTGCTAGAGCACCTTCGGAATTTATCGCGGGCAAAACAGGAAGCGGCGAAAGGTAATTACGGCCCAGCCGGTTTTTCCGGTTCGGAAATTATGGGCAAAGTGTTTGGCGTGGTTGGACTTGGCCGAATTGGGACACGCGTGGTCGAAATCGCGCTCGGCTTTAACGCTGATGTCAGGTATTGGTCGAGAACAAGAAAAAATGAAATGGAAACGCGAGGCGTGAAGTACGAAGAACTTGATGAGCTCGTTCGTCAAGCCGATTTTCTGTCGCTCCACGTAACTGGAACTAGCGACACGGAGAATCTCCTGAATCGCGAGCGAATCATGGGCATGAAAACCGGCGCCATAATTGTGAACACGGTATCCATGAGGACGATTGATGTAGATGCGCTGGAAGAACGGTTAAAGCGCGGAGACGTGACGTTAATTCGTATGCATTCTCGAAGTTTGACCGGTGAGCAGTGGAAACGGTTGTCGCGATACCAGAACATGGTTGTCTATCCGGCCTTCACCAACGTGACGAACGAAGCCAACCAAGCGCGCGAGGAAATGTTTGTGCGGAATGTTGAGCGTTTTTTGGCAGGCAAGCCGGAGAATGTGATTAACTAAGGCACTTCTCGACTTGCATCGCTCCGCCCGCATCCTTTTTCGTTGTTCCGGCCGAGCGCGATGAGTGACGATTCGATAAAACTCACCACAATGAGATTGCGCCGCAGTCAACCAAGCGTGATATACTATAAGTTCGTGGTCATCAAAGCCAGTCATTTTCGGCGTTTCGTTGTATTGATGGCCATGCTGGGATTGGCCTTTAGTTTTTTGCCGACTGCCAACGCCGCCAACCGGTACGACAGCTATCGCCAACGTGTTGTCGTCATCGGACCGGAACGTTTTGACCTCGACGTCGTAGCGATCAATCTGCGAAACCCAAAGCTTGTCGTGCAGACGCTGGCGGCCACGACCAAGACAAATTGCTACCAGCAGCCGTGTGCCGTCAAAGCGCTTCGCTCATACGTGTCGAACAAAAAGGTCATGGCTGCGATCAACGGTTCTTATTTCTGTCCAAAGGATTACGCTTCGTGCGCCGGCCAGGCCGGTTCGTATTATTGGATGGTCTACGACGCGCGACGCAAGGTTTTCGTGAATGAACAGCAGAATCAGTTCAACAATGGCGGCCTGTTTATCGCTTTCCGCGATCGCACCGTGGCGTTTTATCCCGACACAAAACCGTTTACTAAGGAAGGAATCATCAACACCGTTGACCGCAACAATCTGACCGCCGCCATCTCCAACGGACCGACGCTCATCAACAAAAAGAAATTCGTCCTGGACGAGACTCAACTAGATACTAAGCAGCGCACCGTGAAATCGAACCGTTCCGGGCTCGGAATAAAAGGGTCAACTATCTACCTAATCGTTGCCCGTAAAGCCACGGTCATTGACCTCGGTTACATGATGGAAGCGCTGAAAATGGACTTTGCCATGAATCTTGACGGCGGCGGTTCGTCGGCCTTATGGTACCGCGGCAGCTACAAAGTCGGGCCGGGACGGAACATCCCGAACGCATTAGTGGTGCGGACGAGGTAAGTTGGTGGTGCCCTCGGAGGCCACCGCACCACTCCTTAACGTCGGGTGCGGGGCAGGGATTCGCCACCCTACGGGTAGTCACCCGATGGGTGAAACCCCCAATGACCGACGCAACCCTCTGCGCCCTGCAGGATTCGAACCTGCGACCTCTTGGTCCGAAGCCAAGCACTCTATCCACTGAGCTAAGGGCGCACGGGGTTGCGTCGTGTGATATCCATTTCACTACGAGGGCGCGAGAAATTTAAAAGCGAACAAACACTATCACGCCGGAACGCTCATGGCAAGGGTCATTCGGATTCGCCGCCGAGCGTATCTTGTGTAATAACTAGCTCGGGATCAGGAGCGGATTGTGACATCCATGAGGCAATGGCCGAGGCCACGGCGCGCGGATCCATGAAGTTGGCATAATCCTGGGGGATCCGTTCGTCGAAGAGATGCGTTTGAATTCGGCCGGGGAGTGCGGCCAGGACGCGGATATTGTGCGGGGCCGCCTCGGCTCGGAGGACTTGCGTCAAGCCATACGCCGCCAGTTTACTAGAACTGTAGGCAACCGTGTACGCGACCGGTTCGCGGACGCGGATTGACAGGATATTAAGGATGGTGCCATGGCCTTGCTTGAGCATCTGCCGATAGGCGACCTGTGATCCGTGCCAAACACCGAGGTAGTTCGTCTCCATGATGTGCCGTGCGCGTTCGTCCGGGACATCTTGAAAGGGGGTGTATGGCATCCATACGCCGGCATTGTTGATCCATGCGTCAATCCGTCCGTACCGGCGTACCGTGGCGGAGCCCAGATCGGCTACGGCCGTCTCGTCCGTAACATCAGCCGCGATCGCCAGCGCGCCGAGGCGGACGGCGTGTTTCTGGAGTGATGGTTCGGACCGTCCGCTCATCACGATCGTCGCGCCGCGCTGGCCTAGAATCTCGGATAATGCCAAACCCAAGCCGCTACTCGCGCCAGTGACGACGGTAACGCTGCCTTGAATGTCCATGGCTGACGCTCAAGGCCCTAACGCAACAACTGCGGATTGGTAGCGTGAGCCAGCGCCACTTCCTCGGTAACCCGGCCTTCGAGGAAAAGTCGTTTGATGTCCTGGTCCATGGTTACCATGCCGGATTCGGCGCTGGTTTGCATGACCGTTTTGATTTGCGCGATTTTGTTCTCGCGGATGAGATTGCCCACGGCCGGATTATTGATGAGAATCTCGCGCGAGGCAATCCGACCGCCGCCGGGTTTCGGCAATAGTTGCTGTGAGATGATGCCGCGCAGGAAGAGGGAGATTTGCAAACGGATCTGCGGCTGTTGGAACGGCGGGAAGACGTCAATGATGCGGTCGATGGTCTGCGCCGAGTTCGAGGTGTGGAGCGTAGCCAGCACGAGGTGGCCGGTCTCGGCTAGGGTGATGGTCGAAGAAATAGTCTCGAGGTCGCGCATCTCGCCGACTAGGATGACGTTCGGGTCTTGCCGGAGGACGTGCTTTAGCCCTTCGGCGAATGTATTCATGTCTGAACCGAGTTGCCGCTGCCGGATGATCGACTTCTTCGGTTTGTAGACGAATTCAATCGGATCTTCCAGCGTGACGATGTGGGCGTTGCGTTCGTTGTTGATGAACTCGATCATGGCCGCCAGCGAAGTTGACTTCCCCATGCCGGTTGGTCCAGTAATCAGAATCAAGCCCTGCTGTAGCCGCACCAGCTCGTAGACGATTTCCGGCATGCCAATATTTTCCATGGTTGGAATGTCGCCGCTGATCACCCGTGCGACCAGTCCGATTGATTGCATCTGGTAGTGGAGGTTGACGCGAAATCGAGAAAGACCTTTGATCTCGTAGGAGAAGTCGAGTTCTTTGTCTCGTTCGAACACCTGCCGCTGTGCATCCGTGATAATCGAGTAACAGAGCTCGCGCGTTTCGTCTGCGGTCAGCGGCCTGGCCTCGGGAATCGGCTTTAGCGCTCCGTCAATCCGAACGATCGGCGGCTGGTCAGCGAGAAGGTGGAGATCAGAGGCACCCTGGGCAACCGCGTACCGAAAGAAGTCGTCAATGGATTTTTTCATACAATGGTAGTTTCGCAAACGATCGCTCTTCCGTCAATCAGCCGTTCTTTGATTGACATCTACGACCTGGCGGATCTGTGGAGGGTAATGTAACCCTGGTGGTCCAGATCCAAGGAGTATCCTATGGATTTATTGCTTTGATTTAATATTTCTGTTATACTATACCTGTGTATGGCTTATACACGCAAAAAAACACTATATTTAAGCATATTTTATCAACAACCGTAATTAAGCAGGGGTAATTTCTACCGCTGTCTTATTACTGTCGGAGGAAATAATGAACAGCACGTCTAAAGCACTCAAGATCACCGCCACGCTGGTCGGCGGTTTGGTCATGGCGGTTTTTGTTTGGATTTCCTACTTGCCTGGACCGGAAACGGCCATGGCCGTTAGCGGCGTATCCGGCACCGTCCAGAAACCTGACGGTACGACCCTAGCCGAAGAAGTTGACATCAACTGCTTTGGTCAGACCGGCGGCAACGGAACGAAGTCAGCAACCAATGGCACGTTTAACCTCAGTCTCAACGCCGGTCATTACAAGTGCCAAGCCAGACCACTACCGACTTCGACCTTCTCACCATCGACCGAGGTTGACATTGACGTCTACCCGGACCAATCGACAACCTTCAATCCAAAAGTGACCAACGCCCAGCTGAAGGGTCGTTGTTTGAAACCGGACGGCGTAACAGGTGTCCGGTGTAATATCAACGTCCATAGTCAAGACTTTTCGGTTTTTGCGCATGCCAACGCCGATGACAGCGGTAACTATAAGCTGGGCGGGTTGGCGGCCGGCACCTACGTGGCCGAAGCCATGCCCGATTTCAACGTTTCCGGCCTGACCCCTCCCGCATCGGAGAATGTCACGCTCGGCAACACGGTGGTGGAGAAGAACTTCATTTTTGTCGGCGCGGCCAAGACGATTACCGGCAAAGTCATGAACTCCAGCGGCGCGGCGGCCCAAGCCAACGTCAACGCTTTTAAGCCCAGCGGCGGCGGCTGGGCTAACGCGCATACTGATGTCAATGGTAATTATACGCTGTCGGTCAGCGGCGGAACGTGGAATGTTCAGCCAATGCCAGATCCGGGGGCCGACTGGATCTACTCCGATCCGCCGCCCGCCGTTAGCTTTGCTGAAGACGCCACCGCAGAATCAAAAACCGTAAACTTTACCGTTCAAACCACCTCATCGAAAGTCGTCGGCTGTATCAAGGACAAGAACGGCGCGGCCGTCACCAGCGGCAACGTTGACGTCCGTACGCAAGATGGCCGGGGCAGCGGTACACCGCTGGGTGCGGACGGTTGTTTTTCCGTGAACGTCACGCCAGGGGTTTATAATCTCTTCCTGTGGACGCCGCTAAACGACAAGACCATTCCGCCGACCAGCGTCACGGTGGGGGATAATCAAACCGTAACCGTGAATCTGGTAACCACTGCCAAAGAAGCGAAGATTCGCGGCCGGGTTGCGACTTCCGGTGGGGCGGCTGCCGGAAACGTGGAAGTGAATGCGAACATGATGATGCAGCCGGGCACGGGTGGCGGACCGGGCGGCTGGAGCAATGCGCGGACCGATTCGTCTGGGAATTACGAACTGGCCGTAACCGCTGGCACCTGGGGCGTTCACCTGGGAATGTCTCCGGATTCGAACTTTGTGCCGACCGAAATGAAGCCATGCGACATTAGCGTACCAACAGACACTTCGGTGGTTACGTCTTCCGATTACTCCTGTTTGAACATGACAGTTCAGCAGGCTGACGCTACTATTACCGGTCGGGTAATGGATGCCGATACTCTTCAGCCAGTAACGAATTTCCCGGGTTGCGCTTTTGCCCGGGCGGTCGGCTCATTCAGCGAGAGCTGCAGCCCGATTAACAACGGCACCTTCACCATCAAGGTTGCCACAACCGTGGCCACCCAATGGGAGGTTGGCTGTCATACCCCACCGAACAGCGATCGTTCATGTTCCACTCCGCAAAAAGTAACGGTGGCTGCTAATGGAACGGCGCAGGTTGATCTGCAAGTGGTTGCCAATAACTCGTCCATCAGCGGCAAGATCGTTGACTCCAGCGGCTTCCCGATCAGCAACTGCTCGGATTTCCGGGGCATGGTGTTCGCGGATGCGATCGGCGTTGGCGCTCACTACCAAGGTGAAGTCAAGAGCGACTGCACCTACAAGATCAGTCTGGTGGCCGGCAGTTATCAAATCGGCACGAATTTTGACCCGAAATCAGGCGTGATGAACAAGCCACCGTCGCCGGAAGACCAGGTGCTTGTGCTGTCCGGACAAAACGTTGAAAGGAACATTACAATTGCCAAAGCCGATGCCAAGATTACCGGCGTCTTCCTCGGACCGGACGGAAAGCCGACTCAAGGATTCGTGTTCGCGGAAAACCGCGACGAAATCCGCGAGTCGCGCGAGCTGCGTCAAGGTGAGCCGGGCAAGGGTCCCGGTCCTGGTACGGGAAAGGGCGCGGATATCGGATTTAACAAGAAAATGCCCTGCGGCGCTACTGACATTGACGGCGTGATAAAGTGCTGCAGCGACAGCAAGAACAAGACGCAGTGCGAGGCCTTCCCGGTTCCAGACGGGCCGAACGGCTGCAAGAATGCCTACAGCTGCGTCCAACAGTGTAAGAGCGACCCCACCATCTGCAAGGATGCCCAGGAGGGTCAGCAACCGTCGGGTCCCCGACCGGGCGACAACTTCGTCGGTCCGGGTGGCTGCAAATCCGAAACCGAGTGTAAAACCTACTGTTCGAAGCCGGAGAACTTTAGTGAGTGTTCGAAGTTCAAGCCGCCGGAAGGAGCACTGAACGTGCGAATTGGAACTAAGCGAGTGGCTGCTCTGGCCACTAGTCCCGGGGGATCTTCTAAGTCACCCGGTCCTGGCGGTCCAGCTGGCTTTGACAATGCCATTCGCGCTGGCGGGCCAACCGGTCCGGACGGTAAGTTCGAGCTTAACGTATTAAGCGGACACGTGTATAAGGTCGGTGGTGGACTGGATCCAAGGAGCGGTGGCATGCCGCCCAAAGAAGTCACCTGCGAGCTGAACAGCTCCAAAACATGCAACGTGGTCCTGCAAGCCCGGACTTCAGATGCCACCATCGAAGGCAAGGTCACCATCGGCAAGAATCCGGCTGACCGCTGCTTCGTCCACTCCTGGGCGAACGACGGCAGCTTCAGCGGCACGCCCTGCAACCCCGGCGGCCAATACAAGCTCAACATCACTAAAGGCACGACCTGGCATGTTGGCGCGGACAGCGTTGACGGCTCAACCTTCTACGGCGCGGATGAACAGTCCGTGGTGGTGACGACGGAGAAAAAAGTCAAGCTGGACATTGCGCTTGAAGAAGGTAAATTCAGGGTGCCACAACCAGTGACCGCTAACTTCGATTGCACTACCCAGACGTCAGTCGCCCTTGACAACGGCACCACGCTCAACGTTCCGGCTTCCGCTATCACAACTGACAGCGGCACCTGCAGCATCACCGCTACCCCGACCGTGGACACCGGCTCAACCAGCGGCGGCGAACGGGTCGGCGTGGCCTACGAGGTGACGGCCCGCGACGAAAACGGCCAAACGGTTACTGACCTGCAGCAGCCAGTGACGTTCAAGATAGTTCTGGAGGATGAAGGCCTGGCCGAGGAAGGCATTGACGATACCTCGGCCTTGGGTGCGGCCAGCTACGACGATTCGACCGGTTCGTACACCAATGAGTCCGATGCCACGGTCAGCGAGCTGGACAACGGCGACGTCGCCATCACATTCTCGGCTGATCACTTCTCCGCCTACACCGCCCTGAACTCCGGCGGCAGCAGCGCCAAGCTCAAGACCGTCAGCGTCTCCACCAACAAGAAGACGAAGAAGACTTCCTTCACTGTTGGCAGTAAAAAGGTCACACCGTTTACTAAGGGAACGGTGACCGTCAAGACGGCCCTGGTCGGTAAAACCCAAGTTATCGTGGCTGGCTCTGACGCCGACAATACGGTCAAGATCTACAGCACCGCTGGCAAGCTGACACAAAAGATTACGGCCGTTCCGGCTCAATCGCTCATCCTTGAGGATTTGAGCAAGGACGGGAAGAAAGACTTGATTATTGGCTCAGCCAAGGGATTAGAAACTCGCGTCTACGACCTGAGCAAGGGCAAAGCCAAGTCCCTCAAGGTGAACGCACCGGCGGTAAAGGCGTCCGGAACGACGAAAACCGTAGCCGCGGCGATGGATCTTGGTACTGGTACATCCAGTCTGGTGGTGGCCTACTTCGACGCTGCTAATAAGCCGATCGGAAATGTCCAGGTTTACAGCTACAAGCGCGGCGGGTTCAAGACCACGAAGTCGTCCCTGGCTTCGTACCTGAAAGCCAAATCCGGCACCATCAGCTTCAGCGTGCCGGCGCCGGTAATTAAGAGCTTGTCCCCGACCAGCGTCTCTTCCAGCAACAGCAGCGCTAAGCTGACCCTGAAAGGAAAGAACTTCGAGCCGAATACGTCGGTCCAAGTTTGCGACACCGGAGCATTAGTCACCTTCAAGAGCACCACGCAACTTAACCTCGTACTCGACGCCACCGGCCTGACCGCTGGCAAGTGCAACTTGATCGTGACGAACTCGAACGGCGACGGCGCGCTCAAGTCGAAGTACGTAACCGTGGAGTAATTCGGTAATCACTCTTCCCGCACCTTTCCTTTGACCAGGAAAGGTGCGGGATTGGGCTGTGCGAGAAGCTGTTCTACGATATACTGAAATCATTACCACATGCCAGGTCAACGGATACATATTATCGGCATTGGCGGCAGCGGCGCGTCAGGGCTAGCTCGATATTTGCATTCCATCGGTTTTGAGGTTTCCGGTTCTGACATTGAGCGTGATCGGACAGTGGCCCTGAAGCAGCTCGGCCTGAAGATCGCTGATTCCCACAGCGCTACCAACATTGAATCACCGGATCTAGTGCTTATCAGCCCGGGGGTCTTTGCGGCGGACAAGGAGCTGGCGGCGGCTAAGCGGAAGAACACCCCGGTCTTAAGCTGGCAGGAATTCATGGGGAAGTATCTTACCCGGCGACCCGGCAAAGGATTCATGGTGGCCGGCACGTTTGGTAAGGGTTCGACCGCTGCCATCCTCACGCACATACTGGAAGCCGCTTACCTCAACCCCTTGGCCATCCTCGGGGTTGAAGACGTGTCCTGGAAGTCGAATCTACAAGCTGGTTTCGGTGATTTCTGGGTACTTGAAGCAGACGAGTACAATCGGCATTTTCACCACTTCCATCCGTCTTACGCCCTGCTTACCTCGCTCGAACATGAACACCTGTCCACCTACCCGACGTTTGACGACTACTTGGCGGGGTTTGCAACGTTTTTCCAAGGCATGGCCGAACCGAAGGTGGTGGTGGTAAAGAGAACGCCGGCGATTGACGCGGCGCAGAACAAACTATTACCCACTGGCGGCGCCATTACCTTCAGCATGACTGAAGAGGCTGATGTGCGAGGGAAGTTGTTGAAATCGGACCTCAGCGGTTCGCTGTTTGAAGTTACGGCCCCTCGGTTCAACCTAGCGGTGCGACAATTTCACCTGCCCGTTCCCGGCTGGATCCACGTCGAGAACGCCGTCGGCGCAATGGCCTTGTCACTGGCAGCCGGCATTAGCGAGAACGCTCTGCCAGCCGGGCTGGCAACCTTTCGCGGTCTTCGGCAACGTTTTGAAGTCGTCCAGACCGGGCCCTACGTCACCATTTACGACTACGCCCACACGCCGGACCGGATCAGCCCGCTAATCGCCCAAGCCCGCCAGCTGTTCCCCGGACGGCGGGTGATCGTGTTGTTCGAACCCCACCTCTACTCTCGAACCCTGCAGTTTCGCGAGGAGTTCACCAAGGTTCTGTTGGAAGCCGACCGTTCGTATATTACAGATATCCATCCGTCACGCGAGGCCTTGTCCGACCTCGGGAAGAGCATCCACAGTAAAGATTTAACCGTCAACGCCGGAGAAAAAATTGTCTACGCCGGAACCAGAGATCAGGGAGTTGAACTAGTGCTCAAGAACAGGACCGAGCGTGACGTGGTGCTGGTGGTCGGCGCCGGGCCGATTCAATATGCCGCGGCCAGACTGGCACACTGAAAACAGCGACATTTCCATCAGCATATTTGCCTAAATGGCCTGATCATGCTATACTGCATTAAACAACATAAAAATGACGATATTTTTAAGGAGGACCTAAACAATATGAAATTAACGTGGCGACGTTTATTGACCGTCACGAGCATCGTAATGATCGTGACGAGTTTTGGTTTTCCGGCCGAGGCAAAACAAGTAAGAAAGTCTTCGGTAAAACAGCCGAAAGGAAAAGTCACTACCTGGCTTGGTAGACTAAATCCCGGTGAAAATATCGATGCCAACACAGCGTATTTAGACCTGCCGGCCGGATTTACCGCTGATTCGGCCTGCAATCTCTTCGTGGCTGACACTCAGGACAATGTGATTCGGAAAATCGACGGCGCAACTAACTTCATTACCACCTTCGCCGGCACTGGTGAATACGAATTGACCGATGGAGCAGCCACCACGGTAGCCGATTTCCGCGCACCCTATGACGCGGAAATCGGTCCAAACGGCGAACTTTACGCGCTCGACTACGGCAACAAGCGGATTCGAATCGTGAAGAATGGCGTAGTTTCTTCCTGGCTCAAGAATCTCAAAAACGCGACCGGCACGGCGCTGGATGGAACTACCCTATACATCGGAGACACCGGCAATAACCGAATTCTGAAAGCGACCATCCCGGACGGCGCCGCCTCGGTGGTGGCAAATATTTTGAGTCCGGGCAAGTTGGCGGTTCTGAACGGCATGCTGTACGTGGCGAATTCGAGCAATACCACTGTTTCCCGGGTCGACATTTCCAGCGGCGCCATTTCCACGGTCAAGGGCGGCCTGACCGACGTTGATGGGATTACCGTTTACAACGGCAAGGTCTATTTCGTGGCCAGCGACAAAGGAATGTACAACGAGGTATGGCAGTACGATCCGGCGACCGGCGAGTCGGTTAGGCTGATTCGCGTGGTCGAGACCGAGTGGTACAATCACGCTTCCGACATCCTGTTTTGCAAAGACATGATGTATCTTTTGTTCTCCGTCGGCTCCAGCATCTTTCGGCTCAACCCGGACGCCACCAACCCGGTCAAGATCGCCGGCAAGCACCGCTACGGCGACGATGATGGAAGTTTCCGCGAAGCCGTACTCGGCCGACCGAAGTCGCTGGTCTTCTCGAATGATCGGAAGAAACTCTACATTCTGGAGAATCATCGCATCAAAGTTTTCGACATGAAAACTAAGCAGCTCAGTTTCATCGCTGGCAGCCCGATGGACAACTGGCGCGACGACGTGGGCAACAGCGCGCGGATGAGCGGACCGACGCAAATGGTGCTTTCCAAAGACGGAAAGAAACTGTATTTCGCCGATCGGAACAACAATCGAATCCGCGCCCTGGTCATTGACGAAGCGCGCTTGGAAACGCTGACCGGCGCCGGCAACATCAACCAGTTCGGCGACACCAACAACGGTTACGCCGAGGGCGCGGCCTGTGCAGACGAGTTTGACCTGGGCGTGGCCGGCTGCGCTTACTTCAACCGGCCGATGGGAATAGCCATCTCCAAGGATGGAACCACCCTGTACGTTACCGATTACGACAACAATCGGATACGGAGCGTGGACATTTCAACCGGCGCGACTAAGTTGATTGCCGGCAGCGGGGTGCCGGGATTAAAGGACGGGGTCGGGGGAACAGCCCGCTTGCGAGGGCCAATCAGTCTGGCTTTGAGTGACGACGGCAAGAAGCTGTACGTGGTTGAATTGGGCAATCATGCCCTGCGCGAGGTTGATTTAAGAACCAATCGCGTGAGAACCTTGATCGGTAAGGGAAAGGCCGGTTATCGCGAAGGAAAGTTTAAAGACGCGCGGCTAAGTTACCCCGATTCAGTAGCCGACGGCCGGGGCAATACCCTGTTCCTGTCCGAGGTGGGCAGTCAGCGAATTAGAAAAATCGATCTGGCCAAGAAAACCACCACCTTGATTGCCGGGTCCGGACTGCGCGGCAACACCAATGGGCCGCGGTTGAAGGCGTCCTTCAACGGCCCGCGCGGGATGGTCCAACTGAACGCCAATTATCTGCTGGTAGCGGATAAGGGCAACGACTTGATTCGGGCGATTGATTTGCGATAAGAATCGGTTAAGGCTGGTATCACTACCTACCTTACCTTAAAAAATACAGCGCGGGTTATAACCCGCGCTGTGCCATTGTTTCGGTGGATTAACCCCGCACCACAATAGGAAAACCTCTGAAGGTGAATTCGGATCACCAAAAAAAACTTAAACTCTTTTATTAATTTAGGCCAATTTTCTATTGTGGTGCGGGGTAAATTTGGTTCCCTTTCTCGTCGTACAAGAAAATCGCATTGGTTGGACAGGACACCGCGGCCGCATGGATGTCTTCGTCAGAGTCGCCTTTTGGATTTTTCACGATTGCTTTGTTTTCTTCATCTAGTTCAAAGGTGTTGGCTGCTAAGGCCAGGCAACTCGCCGCGCCGATGCACAGCTCGCGGTCAACCACTATTTTGCCGATTTTTTGAACGGCTTTTTTTGGTTGCTCGGATGTGGGCGGCGTTTCCAGCGGCGGAGTCGTCGGGTTTGTTTGCTGGTCGTCCATGGAATAACAGTATTGCAGATTCCTGTTATTTTTTCAAGAAAAATGATGACTATTGCTACAATGGTCTTGACAAACAATTTTACCTATGCTAGCCTTCCTCAGCCTGAAAAGGCTTTCGTTACACTATTAATCGAACCAGGCAGCCTTGGAGTATCTTCGGGACTCCACTCCGAAGAGCTTCTTGAAGGCCGAGAGACCGCATCTCTGGCCGAGACTGCCGTAACAACCAGGGAGACTCCGTTTCACCGCCGCCTCCTGGGGTTCAAAAGGCACTTGTCCAGCGGCGCGGTTACTTGTCCGTTTGAGGCTATCGGGAAAAATTAGCCTCCTCCCTGGCCATGATGGTGGCCTAGCTGGGATGCGGTCCTGGCGAAAAGGAAGTGCGACGCTGCTTGTCTGGGGCGCGATCCGAAGGGCTGTGTGGGGCACCATCCTCCCGAGTGAGACGAAGCCGGAAGTAGTCTCACGAAGTGGCCTCTGGCCAGCACATTATTCTCGCTAGCCCATGCGAGGCGCGACGCGCGTCAACGGCGTCGAGGAATCCTCTGGATCCCCTGGCGCGTGGAGCGCCTCAACAGAGTCCGGCCTCTGTAACAAGGGATCCCTAAATTGCACCGTCTGCGAGCTCGACGACACCCATCGCCGAGCTCCTTTACTTTCTACGCAGTCTCAGCCGACTTTTTTTCACGCTTCCGTTCGAGTGCGTCGAGGATGCGTTTGTGGAAGTACCACATAGACAGCACATCGGATACTTGATAGAGTACTACCGAAGTTTATCCGCTCGTTGAATTCACCGTCAACCTACTATCCGGGGGCGAACATGACGCTTCTGAAGGAAGCGGTACGAAGCGAGCGTCTCCGGATTCAAAGTGGGGCGCTCAGACGAATTCTGTGGATTCGAAAAGCATACCATGTAGGCAACGGACTGGTCTGCATGTGGCTAGCAATTCATCTCACTCAACCGCAGCGGATTGAATTGGCGGTTGTTTGCTTGCTGGTCTGCTTGATCTTCGAGGGTTGGCGGCTTCGTGACCGTCGTGTCCATCCCCAGCTCGTCAAAGTCGGTTTAGCTCGACGCCAAGAACGACACCAGCCGAGCGGCAATCTATGGATGTGCCTGGCGATGTTGGTAGTTACCACCCAGTTCAAGGACCCTTTGGTCGTGTCAGGTTGTCTGGTTGGCTGGACTTTTGGTGACCCAGCTGCTGAAATCGGTGGACGCCTAATTTGTTCACCTCGATTCCGCGGTCGACGAAAGACGTTGGCTGGCGCGGCCGTCTGTATGCTGGTCAGTGTGGCAGCTTACGCCGTCTTCTTTCGGCAGCTTGGCGTGCCGATCAATGCGGTGGGAATCGTCGCCGTCTCGGCTGTCACCGCGGTAGGCGAAACGTTTTCCGGCAAAATCGATGACAACCTGACGATTCCGATTCTTTGTGCGCTCACGCTCTCCTACTTCTTTTGACCTTTGGCCGGTTAGCATGCCGTTCCCTGACCGAGGCCCCTGGACTTTGTTTCAGGGGCTGCTTGTTATGCTTTATTTGCCCTCTTCCGTTCGAGTGC
Organism: Candidatus Kerfeldbacteria bacterium; assembly: GCA_016204585.1. GTDB lineage: Bacteria > Patescibacteriota > Patescibacteriia > SBBC01 > SBBC01 > JACQKH01. The sequence goes on along the minus strand of JACQKH010000007.1, from coordinate 5,112 downwards.
GTCGAGGATGCGTTTTCTGATGCGGATCGATTTCGGTGTCACCTCGACGAGCTCGTCCGGACCGATGTACTCGAGCGCCAGCTCAAGCGTCATGTCGCGCGGCGGCGCGAGGATAATGGCTTCGTCCGATGCCTTCGAACGCATGTTGGAGAGCTTTTTTTCCTTGTTCACGTTGATTTCGATGTCCTCATTGCGCGAACACTGACCGACCACCATGCCAGGGTAGACTTTTGTGCCGGGCTTGATGAACAGCGCGCCGCGTTGCTGCGCGTTGTCGAGCGCGTAACCGGTGCTGGTTCCGGCTTCGAACGCGATCAGCGAACCGTGCGCATTAGCGTTCAACAGCTCGGCCTGATACGGTTCGTACTTGTTAAACAGGTGATGGATGATCGCGGTGCCGCGCGTTTTGGTCATGAGCGCCGACTTCAAACCGATGACGCCGCGCGTGGGCATGTCAAACTCAAGGTGCTGTTCGCCCTGGGCGGTTGTATCCATGGTTAGCAGCGTGCCTTTACGTTGGCCGCAGGCTTCGATCACGACGCCTTGGTGTTCGGCCGGAACGTCAATCGTCACGACTTCGTACGGCTCAAGCTTCTGGCCGTCCTGCTCGTGCAAGATAACCTGCGGCTGAGAAACTTGGAGCTCAAAGCTCTCGCGCCGCATCTGCTCGATCAAGATGGCCAGGTGCAGTTCGCCTCGGCCGGAAACGAGAAAGGTGTTGTCGTTGCCGGACGGCTCGACGTGCAGCGCAACGTTGGTTTCGAGTTCTTTCATCAACCGTTCGCGGATTTGTCGCGAGGTTACGAGCGTGCCCTCCTGGCCGGCAAACGGCGAGGTGTTGACGCCGAATGTCATCTGCACCGTCGGCTGATCGACTTCTACCGCTGGCAGAGCAACCGGATGCTCGGCGTCGGCAATCGTCTCGCCGATGGCAATCTCCGGCAGTCCGGCCACTGACACGATCTCTCCGGCTTCGGCTGATTCGACCGCGCTCTGTTTCAGGCCTTGATAGATCATGATGTCCGTGACTTTTCCCTTGACAATGCGACCATCGACTTTAACCTCGGCCACGGTTTGGCCTTTTGAAATTTTTCCGGCCGAGATCTTACCGATGCCCATCTTCCCTTTATAGGAATCGTTCGCGAGGGCGAGGACCAGCAGCTGCAAAGAATCATTCGTCTTGACTTCCGGCGCCGGAATTTTTTCCAGAATGACCTTGAACAGCGGCGTCAGGTCAACTCCCGGCTGGGCCGTATCGAGCGTGGCCGTTCCGGCGGTGGCCGAGGTGAAGACAATCGGGAAGTCGAGCTGTTCGTGAGTCGCGTTCAGGTGGGAGAACAGGTCAAAGGTCTTGTTGACGGCCGCGTCCGGGTCGGCGTCCGGGCGGTCGATTTTGTTGATCACGACGATGGCGTTCAACCCGAGCTCCAGCGCTTTCCGCAGCACGAACTTCGTCTGCGGCATCGGCCCTTCCTTGGCGTCGACGAGCAGCAGCACGCCGTCAGCCATCCGCAGCGTCCGCTCGACTTCGCCGCCGAAGTCGGCATGCCCCGGAGTGTCCACGATGTTGATTTTGACACCTTGGTACGTAATGCTGGCATTCTTGGCCTTGATGGTAATGCCCCGCTCCCGTTCCAAGTCCATCGAGTCAAGAATACGCTCGCCCATCTGATCGAGGTTGCGCGCGGCCTGGGTCTGCTTGAGCATTGCGTCTACGAGCGTGGTCTTGCCGTGGTCAACGTGGGCAATAATCGCGATGTTACGAATGTCCTTGCGACGTTCCATGTTGGTGATTGAAAAAATGCGCCTTGGATGGCGCGGATTGGCCTCTACTATACGCCCGATTGTCGCCGGTGTCAATGTATCAGTTAACGTGAAGCCCCCGCTACTCTAGTCGAGCGCGGGGGCGGTAGTTAGTGCAGCGGCATGACCGCGGCACCGTTGGTTCTGTTCTCGCCAGCCAGTGACGGCCGAGGAAACGTAGATCAGCGGGATCGCCAAGAACATCATGATTCCGACCAGCGGCAGAGCCCGTTCCATGAAAGAGCAAATGGCCGGAGTGATCTGCGGCCACGGCGCGACGAGGAGCAGAATGAAGAAGAGCGTACAGGCGAGAAACCTCTTGATCGGTTTCATGAGCGGTTCTCCACATCTGAAGTTCGGGGATTCAGTGGGCGTTTACATCCTGTGATATATTGGAATGATCGTCAAGTGAAAATGGCCGGTCTGATGCCTGGGCAGGTTTCCGTTTTTGCCGGTCTGCCAGTCGTTCTCGAGGTAGTGTCGGACCGCTTGGCGCACAGCTTCTTGATGATCGGTGGTTAGTGAACCCTCCTCAACTTCGAGAGTTGCCACCGCGTTCTCGAACTCGCTGTCGAGAGTAACGTGTTCTTGCGGGCTGCGCGTCGTCCGATAGTGCTCGAGTGCTTGACGAATTTTCTGATGCTCGACGGAGGAGAGTTCGCGTGGCCAGTCGCCGCGTGGTTTTATCATCTAGAATCTATCGGCGCTCGGTTTCGGGGAATCTTGCTCCCGTTCATCAGTTATTTTGGTTGAGCCGGTTTCCTCGTCGCTCTTCGTGATGAGCGCTTCGGCTTGCGGCCACATCAGCTGTAGCGACTCGGTGTAATTTTTAGTGTTGGCGTCAGGATCGAGTTCACCGCTGGCTATTTTTTCCTCTAAGATTTCGTCAATGAAGTTATTATAGGCGTCGCGATCGAAGGCGCCTTCGGTCTCCATCCGGTTGATGATTTCGCGAAACACTTCGCGCAGATTAAATTCGACGTTTTCCATAACACCTTGATTATATCACTGCCGGCGACTGCTGAACAACAGACCGATGAGGTAACCCGCAAGGGCCGAGAGCATGCCGATGACCAGCATTTCCATTCCCGTTCTGATCGGACGGCCAATAGTGTGTTTAGCCTTGTACACGCCGATCAAGAATAGCGTCAGGGCGGACAGCGCCAGCGATGGCACGATACCAGTTGAGGCGCCGAAGAGGAAGAAGGGAATGAGCGGAATGAAGGAGCCGGCCAGCGCGGACACTCCGACGATCACGCTGGACTTGAGCGAGTCCCGGCGGCTGGTCGGCTCGAGCTTGAGTTCTTCCTCCATCATGGTTTTTAGCCAAATCGCCTTATTCTCGGTGATGGTGTCAACGATTTTTTCCAGGAAGGCTCCGCGAAAGCCCTTGCGTCGATAGATAGCGGCAATTTCCTCACGCTCCAACTCAGGTAGGCGCTCGATTTCCTGGCGCTCACGGTTACGCTCGGCGCGGTAGTGGTCGGCCTCGGCCACGGACGAGGTGTAGGCCACGGCGGCCATGGAGATGGATTCAGCAAAGGTCGCTGCCATTCCGGCCGCAATCACTAGACTACGGCTATTCGAGGCGGCGGCTACTCCCAGAATCACGCCAAGTACATTGACCAGACCGTCCTGCCCGCCGAGGATGACCTCAGCCAGCTTGAATCCCCGCTGGCGGTGTTCGAGGTGTACGGCGTGGCCAGGCATCGTGTTACTTCATCCCCAGCGTTTCGACGACCACAGTTTGCATGACATCGTCCTGTCGGAGTTGTTGCACTATATCCATGCCGGCGGTGACGCGGCCGAAGACGGTGTAGTTCTTGGGTAGGGTCGGCGCATCATCGAGCATGATGAAAAACTGGCTGCCGTTGGTATTCGGTCCGGCATTGGCCATGGCCACCGTGCCCTTGGTATAGTCGCGGCTGACGGGCTCGTCTCGAAACGTGTAGCCCGGCCCGCCGGTGCCGTTACCGAGCGGGTCGCCGCCCTGGATGACGAAGCCCGGCTCGTAGCGGTGGAAAGTCAGGCCGTTGTAGAAACCTTTAGCGGCAAGCGTGATGAAATTACTAACGGCGATTGGCGCTTCTTGGCCGAAAAGCTCGAAGATAATCGTGCCTTTGGTCGTTTTCAGGCGAATTTGCTTGTTTGCGAGTTCGTTTTGATTGAGCATGGTGAGCGCTCCAGCGGGGTTGCTTATGGCTGAATTAAGGTTGGTAGTTGGTAAAGTTTGAGCCTTCTTGGTACAGGCTGCACCGAGCAGAATCAGCGCCAGAGGAATGATGAATAACGCCCGTTTGTTCACGGTTATTCCTTATTGCGGTTTTTGGTCAGGCGATTTTTCCCAGAGTTCAAGACCGGCGGCGAATTCCTCGTGGCCGTCCTTAGTGCCGGATAAACAAGACATGCATTCGGTGAACTGCTCGCCCTTCCGAAAATAGCGGTTGTACCCGCAGGGCACGCAAACGTAGTTGCCGTCTTGCTCGACCGTATCGTCTTTGTTGTAGGTTTTTCCCGCCTCCGCCATGACTTTAAGTGTATCGCGGGACAACACATTCCGCAACTTCACCCAGCCCCACGGAAGCCACGGGTTAACCCAGCACCATGATTTTGGTGCTGGGTAAAGCCGTGGAGCTGGGTTCAGCGATGCTTGAACTTCCGGGATTGCGCTTGTCGAACGGCGTGTTCAGACAGACCAAAATGGTGCCCGACCTCGTGCCAGACCTTTTCCGCCACCGCTTGGCGGATTGCTTCCGGACTATGGGCAACCATTTCGATCGAACGCTGAAAAATCGTAATCTTGTCCGGCAGTAGTGGGTCATGACCGTATCGAGCGATCCGCGGAACGCCTTCGTAGAGCCCGAGCAGGAGCGATCCTCGGCGGACGCCGGTTTTCCGCAGTTGCGCTGTACTGGGAAAGTCCTCAATCACGACGGCCACGTTCTTCAAGAGTTTCCGAAATTTATCCGGTATCCGCGACAGACCTTCAGCCACTAGTTGTTCGAACTCATCTCGCTCCATTAACTTCCAGGATAACACAAACCCGATTCAGCACCGAAAGCCGAAAGAGCCGAAGCCACGGCCGTAAGGCCGTGGAGCGCTTCACAAAGATTAGGGAATTTTTTTCGCGGCTGTGGAAAACTTTTTGCTAAACGAAAAAACTAATCTTTGTTGATTCATTGGTGCTAAATGTCGAATATCAATTTTTTCAACTTTAATTTCAGGCATAGATTCCGTTTTACCGTTTTTATGAATTAAAAACAGATATTCTTTATTATTCCCGTTGGTATCGTTAATCCATTCGTTCGT